>DASQLD010000730.1:0-18845 GCA_035630195.1 Bryobacteraceae bacterium | reverse complement strand
AATTGGAAAAGCGCGAGAACGGAAAAAACGAGCCTCATGCGACTGGAAAGACGAGTGATCGCCGAAGGATGCGTGCTGTCTTAGTTGGCCGAAGCTTTTTCCAAACGGTCGATGACGATCATCTCAACCGGTCCCTTCTGCGACTCGAGTTTCAAGCCGAGTTGATCTTGAACCGCCGTGAAGATGGTTGGACCGCTTAGGTCAACCTGGGAGCTGGAATCGGTGCGCTCGCCCGGGGCGCCAGGTGTGAGCGCACCGCTCTCGGGGGTCCACTCAAGTTTGAAATCGAAATTGCCAGTCAAACCGGTGCGATCGATTACGGGTCGGCCAATGATGTTGGACAGAGCGTTCGCGAACATCTGAAGGGAGGCGCCCTCAGCATTCATTTGCCCGCGACGAAGCTGCATGCCATGCCTGGGACCCTGCTGTTCCTTTGAAGGTTGAATTTTAGATCCGTTCTTTGCGAGGATTAGCGCATAGATCGGGATCTCTCTCGTTTCGCGGTGAATTGTCAGTTGGAATCGCTCAGCGAGGAGATTTCGCACCCGCTCCCGCATTTGCTGCTGTAGGATTGTGCGCTGATCGTTGGTCATCTGACGCGGGTCAGTAGGACCTTCCGAAGGTGGCGGTTTCGCGATGATGTCGTATCTCTGGGAGTCGAGCCAATTCGGGCCACCCACAAGTTGAGATTCACGCACATCGTAAGCAAATGTGATGAGCTGTTTGACAGAGGCATTCACCATATTCATTCCGCCACCGGGAGCCAATTGGATTCGAGTACCTTGCGCATCCGGATCGGCGGGCTTCACAGACGCGACTTCAAACTTCAGAGTGTCTTGCGACGTAGTCTGAGCCTGAGCATGAATGATGCCGAATACAAGTGGTCCTGCTAAAGACGCGATGGCAGCCGAGGCCAATAGGACTTTTCTAGCCGCTGTCAGACGATGAGCGATGCGGTTCGTCATGATGGCCTCAATTCGTTTCTTCAGATCGGATCCGGTGACTCCTGACGCGCAGGGCAATGGCGACTCCAGATAAAACTTGCAAACGTTGAGAATCCCTTCGGCATAGACCTGCGGCTCATTTCCCGACCGCAGCACTTCTTCATCGCACGCTCGCTCGCGCTCATCGATCAGTCGCGAACCTATCCACCAGACAGGAGGATGAAACCAGAAGATGGCCTCAACCAGCATGTGAAGCGCGGCAGCAAGATTGTCCCGCCGTCGGATGTGGCACATTTCATGAGCAAGGATCGCATTCAGTTGTTCCGCTGTCAGACGGTTGAAGATGCCTTGAGGTAGGAGGAGGACAGGTTTGAAGATCCCAAAAACACCCGGTTCGATTACCGTCGGCGAACTCATTACCGGTACGGGCGCGTCGATAGACAAAGGGTATGCCGCCTGCAATGCCCGCTGGATACGTCGCCACCGCTGGAACCAAGCGCAGATCACTATTGCAAATCCACAGAACCATGCGACGAGCAGCATCGCCATGATGTGATCGGCGCTTTGCGCCGGCTCGACAGTGGATGTCGTACCGAGCCATGCGGGAGCAAACGGTTGGCTGATCTGGTCAACGGCCACCGTCAGTGGGGCCACAACAGCCGGAGCATCGCGCCATTCCACTTGCCTGCCTGCGCTTACGAGCAGTGAAAAAGGAATCAGAAATTTTATGGAGGCAGTGAGCCACAGCCAGTAGCGCGCTTGCGCGTGATTCCTCCGCAGGGCGAACGCGAGTAATAAAACCACAGCCGCGAACAACGTAGATTGCCAGAGATGACTAGCAAGAGGCGAGAGATACATGGGGATCATTGCGCTTTGTCCTTCTTTGCGAGATCGCGGATGAGTTTTTCCGTCTGCCGGACATCGTCCAGAGTGAGTTTGCCGGATTCAACCAAATGAGCCATCACCGGTTGCGTGCGTCCGCCAAAAAGGCTCAGCAATTCATCGATCAAGCGGCGCTGCGCGGTGTCGCGCGAAATGACCGCTTCAAAAATGTGAGCGTTGCTGATTTTCTTCTGACGCCGTACCGCCTGCTTCCCCTCCAAGCGGTAGACCGTTGTCTGCACGGTTGTATAAGCGGGTCGGTCCTTCTCTGGAAATGCTTCCTGGATCTCACGAATGGAAAGCGATCCCTTGTTCCAGAGCGCTTCCATGATTTGCAGTTCCAGCTTTGACAGTTTAGGTTGAGCCATTCCGGTCCGATCTACTATGTCTGTTTGTGATTCTACTACTGCCATGTTTTGGATTGCAAGAAGTTTTTTTTTAGGGCAGGCGCGAATAGACGCTTCGCTACAATACCTATATGTCTGATGCTGATGAGTTTTACCGCATAAGTAAGCTGCCTCCTTACGTTTTCGCAGTCGTCAACGAGATGAAGGCACGCTTGCGCGCGGACCAGCAGGACGTAGTTGACTTGGGAATGGGGAACCCCGATGGGGCCACCCCGCGGCCCGTCGTAAACAAGATGATCGAGGCAGTGCGCAATTCGCGCAACCATCGCTATTCTTTGTCAAAAGGTATTCCACGTTTACGGGAAGAAATCGTCCATAGATATAAGAAGCGATATGACGTGGAGCTCGATCCAGCGACCGAAGCGATTGCAACGATCGGCGCCAAGGATGCATTGGCGCATTTGCTGTTCGCCGTCATTGGTCCTGGCGATGCCGTGGTATCGCCGAATCCGGCTTACCCAATCCACCAGTACGGTGTCGTAATGGCGGAAGGCCATGCTTGCATGCTACCGATGCCGAATCCGGAAACCTTTCTGAACGGTCTTGAGGATTTGTACAAACGGAGCACACGGAAACCGCGGCTGATCCTGATCTCGTTCCCGCATAATCCGACCACGCAGTGTGTGGACTTGGATTTTATGAAGGAGATCATCAACTTGGCGCGCCATCACGGCTCGATGGTTCTGCATGACTTCGCCTATGCGGACATCTGTTTTGACGGCTACGAAGCGCCGAGCATTCTCCAGGTACCGGGCGCGAAAGAAGTCGCTGTCGAGATCTTTTCGATGTCGAAGAGTTACAACATGGCGGGCTGGCGCGTTGGCTTCTGCCTAGGCAACAAGAAGATGATTGCCGCTTTGGCGCGCATCAAAAGTTATCTCGACTACGGAGTTTTTCAGCCAATCCAAATTGCATCGATCATCGCGCTGCGAGAGTGTGAGGACGATACGAAGAAGATCTGCCATTTGTATCAAAAGCGGCGTGATTTGCTGGTGGACGGACTTGCGAAGGCAGGCTGGCCAGTGGAGAGGCCGAAAGGCTCGATGTTTGTGTGGGCTCCAATCCCGGAGAAGTATCGTCATCTTGGATCGCTCGATTTTTCGAAGCATCTTCTCGAGAAAGCGCTGGTCGCAGTATCCCCAGGAATTGGCTTTGGACCGCTTGGCGAGGGATTCGTGCGATTCGCATTAATCGAGAATGACCAGCGGACGCGCCAGGCATTACGATCGATTAAGCATTTTCTAAAACAGTGATACGATTCGTACCCCTATCTACGCTATTGTTGGCGCCATCATTGGCGGTCGCGTCAGAACCATCTCAAATTTGGCGGCCGGTACCCGCAAGCCTATGGGCGGTCCAGGCGATTGTGCCTCCCGGTACTACGGGGGCGCGCAACGTTCAGACTGTGCCAACAGGCGTCCCGGCAGTTGGCGTCCCCGTTGGCGTTCCGGGGGCGCAACCGGGGGCGGCCCCCATAAGCGTTCAGAGTCCTAGTGGCGGACCACCTCCTCCGCAAACTGTTCCTCCACAGATGCCGCCCGGGGTTCCGACTCCCGGCGCTCCTGCAGGCGGAGGAGCCAGAACAGTCCCGAGCATCTCGTCGCCTGCGACTCCAGCCGCGATCAACAATACACCAGCCACGCCAAGCAAGCCAACGTGCGAGGTGACTCTTCGAACGGGCCGCTTGGAATTAGCCGCAGCAGGAGGAGAGTTCTTCGCTCCAGCGACGTTGTATCCTGCGGCGTGCCCTTCGTCCGTCGCGTTTACGGTCCCCTGGTTAAAGTTGAAAGATCAGAACAAGCTGCTCTTTGTGGCTGAACCGAACACGACAGCGGACACACGTGAAACGTTGATCGTGATTGGGGACCGATCGATTTTTGTCCGCCAGGCGCATTCCCAGCAACCTGGACTCGCGGCCGCCCCAAGCCGGCTTATCTTCGCTGTCGACAAGGAGGGACGAGCGGAAAAGAAGGACTTTGCCGCTTGGTCGGAACTGACTTCAGAAACGTTCACCGTGAGCGCCGGGCATCCTTGGCTGCTGGTGACCCCAAAGAAGAGTACACAGGATCGACATATTTACGAGGTCACGATACAGACGAAATCTGGCCTCACTCCGGGACGCTATGACAGCAATATTCAGATCGTCACAGCAGGCGGCAAACGGTCTCTAACGATTCCGGTTGTCGTCGAAGTCGAAGGTGTTTTCCGCTAAACGCGCTTTTGAGCGTCTCGGCGAGATCGATAACCTCAATAGCGTATACTGCGTCCATTGACGAACACCGTCGCGCGCTATGTCTCGCGATACAGTCGCCACGATTTTTCCGCAGTGGCGGTCTATTGAGTCTCTCGAGCTACCCCAGCTGCGGGCAACAAAGAAGCTGCGGCGAATAACTTTGTGCACCTTGGAGTGAAGATCTTTGAGGTTCATACTCCAGAAGAGTCGGAGTTGGCAATCGGTCGTCGTGACCGTACCGAACGTTCATCTGCAGAGGAGCGCGACTCTGGTCAGTTATAGCGCCGGACGTGAGTGGGAGATGTGTGGCGATCCAGTTGGCGGGCAGCGTTTCGGAATATACAGTCTTCCTGCAGCAGCATGGATGCCGCCACGGTTCGTTTTGTTAGCACTTATACGGAAGAATGGCGACAATTTGATGTTCGGCTTCTCAGGACCATTGCGGTCGAAGCCCTGTCGGGGAGGCTCGATATGGTTGAATACCAAAGCACGCTAAGGATGGCGATGAAGAGAACATGAAGCGATATCTTTTACTACCGGTTTTGCTCTGTATCCATAACTTTGCGTATGCGGATATTGTTGAGGGACGCAGGCTGTTTGCGACTCTTTGCGCCAGTTGTCATGGCGCCGATGGCGGCGGTGGTGAAAAAGGTCCCGCCATTCGCGCCTCTCGAAGACGCGCCGCGCGTCGCATCGAAGATCTGAAGCAATTGATCGTCCGCGGTATCCCTGAGCGCGGTATGCCCGGTTTCGCGCTTCCGGCAGTTACTGTGCAATCCATTGCGGAGTATGTGCGTTCCCTCGGGGCTCCGGCAATAGAGAGTCCTGCGCCCGGTGACGCCGAGGCCGGACGCAAGTTTTTCTCTGGGACCGGCGGCTGCACGCAGTGTCACATGGTCAACGGGGCCGGTGGCCTGCTCGGTCCCGATCTCTCGACCATCGCTCGCGAACATACTTTATTTGAGCTCGACCAATCTCTGACTAAGCCTGATGCTTGGGTTGCCCGAGGGTACGAAGCGATCAAGGTCATTCTTCGGAATGGCCGAAATCTTGATGGCGTAGCCAAGAATGAAAGCAACTTCGACCTGCAGCTACAGGATCGCGCCGGGAAGCTTCATCTACTGCGCAGGGCCGATGTCGCGTCGATTGAGCGAGGGCGGTCCTTGATGCCACCCGTTGTCACAACTGCAGAGAACCAGAGAGATTTGTTAGCGTTCCTGAGCAGGCTTGGCGGTTCGACGATCACCACCAGAGGCGCCGGCGGCGCTAGTAATCAGCCAGATGACTTCAAGCGACTGATTCAATCGGCGACCCAGGGCGATTGGCCGACTTACAACGGCAACTTCCAAGGAAACCGCCACAGTACTCTGCAGCAGATTCACCGCGGCAACGTCTCTGGCCTCGCGCCGAGATGGATGTTTCCGATCCCTGGCGCCGAACGGCTACAGGTGACACCGGTCGTGATTGACGGCGTTATGTACGTAACGAACGTGAATCAGGTATTCGCTCTCGACGCGGCATCGGGAAGGCAGATCTGGCAGTACCGTCGCGAGCGCACGAAAGGCATGGCTGGCGACGCCGCAAGCGGCATCAATCGCGGAGTGGCAGTGCTGGGCGATCGTGTCTTCCTTTCGACTGACAATGCTCACATCATCGCGCTGCATCGCGTGACCGGCGCTCTACTATGGGATGTCGAAACGGCCGACTACAAGGAGAATTACGGTTTAACCTCGGCTCCGCTGGTGGTGAACGATTTGGTGATCTCAGGGAGCTCAGGCGGAGATGAGGGAGCGCGCGGCTTCATCGCTGCGTATCGACCGGACACCGGCGAGAAGGTGTGGCAGTTCTGGACGATCCCCAAGCCCGGTGAGCCTGGGTCGGAGACGTGGAAGGGATCGGCGATCGAGCATGGATGCGGGGCGGCGTGGTTGACAGGCAGCTACGATCCCCAGTCGAATCTTCTCTATTGGACAACGGGGAATCCGTGCCCGGACTACAACGGCGATGAGCGAAAGGGCGACAATCTCTACTCGAATTCGGTCGTCGCTCTCGACCCCGACACCGGGAAGATGCGGTGGTACTTTCAATTCACGCCGCATGATCTACATGATTGGGATGCCGTGCAAACTCCAGTGCTTGTCGATGCGCAGTTCCGGGGAAAACCGCGGAAGCTTTTGCTTCAGGCAAATCGTAACGGGTTCTTCTATGCGCTTGACCGGCTGACAGGCGAGTACCTTTTCTCCGCTCCCTTCGCGAAACAGACGTGGGCGAAAGGGATCGACGCGAAAGGACGCCCGATCAAGCTGCCTGGAATTGAGCCAACGGCAGCAGGCACGAAAGTGTGTCCCGCGGTGGAGGGCGCAACGAACTGGATGTCCCCGGCATTCCATCCGGCGACAGGTCTCTACTACGTAATGAGTCTCGACAAATGTTCGATCTTCACGAAGACGGAAGCGGTATGGAAAGCAGGCGAGTCTTTCTATGGGGGCGGAACCCGGTCCACTGGAGAACCGGGACGGAAGTTCTTGCGCGCAATTGAAATCGAGACGGGCAAGGTGCGCTGGGAGATCGCGCAGACGGGTCCGGGTAATACCTGGGGTGGAGTTCTCACGACGGACGGCGGTTTGGTTATTTATGGAGACGATAGCGGAGCGTTTGCAGCAGCGGATGCGCGTACAGGTGCGCCCCTATGGCACTTTCATACGAATCAATTGTGGAAAGCTTCACCGATGACGTATATGGCCCAAGGCAAGCAGTACATCGCTGTGGCTGCGGGCGGCGCCATCCTCTCCTTCGGCTTGCCTTAATCGTGATAGCGTATTGGCATCGAGGTCTCGCATGACAAACGATCCAATCAAAGAGCTGATCCACCTTTATGTAGACGGGGCTTTTAACCGTCGTGAACTGCTGACGCGTCTGACCCGCTATACCGGGAGCGTTGCAGCCGCAGCAGCTGCCATTGAAAGCGCTGGGCTGGCGAATGCCCAGACGGCAACTTGTCCCGCGGGTGTACAGGTCGCCGAAAACGATCCGGCGATCATCCCGCAGATGATCACGATCCACGGCGAGGGCAGTCCGCTCTTCGTCTATCAAGTTCTACCCACCGACTATGTAACCAACAAAAGACCAGGGGTCATCGTGATCCACGAGAATCGGGGACTAAACGATCACATCAAAGACGTCACGCGCCGCGTAGCAAAAGCGGGATATGTCGCGTGGGGTATCGATCTCCTGTCGCGGCAGGGTGGCACAGCCCAATTTACTGATCCACAGCAGCAACTCGCCGCCTACGGCCGAACGACTGTCGACCAACGTCGACAAGATCTTGTCTCGGCGGCGCTAACGATGCGCGATCAGACGTATCTTCGAGGCGATCGCGTGGGAGTTCTTGGATTCTGCGCCGGCGGGGGCAATGCTTACGAACTCGCGTTGAACACCGATGCGCCGCTGAGCGCAGTGGTTGTTTTCTATGGACCCCCGCTGGATGCGGAGCGATATACAAACTTGCGAGCGCCTCTACTCGGCATATTCGGCGAGACCGATCGAGGGATCAACGGGCGCTTACCGGCGGTACTAACGGCGTTGAATACGGCGCAAAAGCCCTATGCGCTGCACATCTATCAGGGAGCAGCTCACGCGTTCCACAACGACACGAGTCCATCGTATGATCCGGCCGCTGCATGCGACGCATGGGCGAGGACGGTTGAGTTTTTCAACCGGCATTTGACCCGGGCGTGATGGTTTGGAGTTCGGCCCGCGCCCATTCGAATAGACTGCGCGCGGGACCGAGCTTTTGCGATTCGGCTTCGATGGTAGTTTGGTTACCCCACACGACATCGGCAAGCTCGCCACGATCGACGCTTGCTCTGATCCTGTGACAATACAGTCCAAGGCCGCGCTCGACGTAAAATCCGTACGCGCGACAAGCGAGCGGGCGCGACTCATACACGAAGCATGCGCTTGCTTCCCGATCTAAGAAGGGACAGACGATCGGCCGGGAAGATTCAGCCTCTAACGAATGGAGTCGATCGACGACTGCTTTGCGTATTTCATGTGATAGGGAATCGCATGCGGAACGCAGTAATCCCCATTCCGGATACGTCATCTCCGGAATCGCAGCGAGATTGCGACAGCAATCGTCGCAGCCCTTGCTGCAAAGCCAATCGCCGCGGTCCGCTCGAATAGCGGCGACGCGGCGATCGATGGTCTGTTGAATTGTGACGAGTTCGGGCAGCACTTACCAGTAAAGCTTAAGAGCAACCTGCATTTGACGCGGGCTGTTCGACTGGCTTGTGACAATACCGAAGACGTTGCTATTCAGATTCGTGTTGCCGGAGCCGAAAATGGTCCGATTCAAGATATTGAACGCTTCCCCGCGAAGATCTATGCGCACGTCTTCAGCAATGCGGAAGCTCTTGGCCAGACTGACGCTCTCATCTTGATTCCAGAAGTTACGAACCTTCGGATTGTATTTGGTGGAATTCCCGAATACATGCGCGGGCTGGGCCGGGAACTCAGTGGCCGGCTTCAGGAAACGATCCACGTTCGGGTCAAACTTGTCTCCACTGACCGGAGCGCGCCAGTTGTCGTAGCTGTCGATGATAGGTCGATTCTGCCCGTTGAGTAGGGCGCCAGCCAGAGAATTGTTGCGCGTCAGAGCGATCGGAGTACCACTCGAATAGATCTGAATCGCGCTAATGCGCCATCCGCCGATGACATGGCTGAGGAATCCCTCGGAAGCCCAGCGCTTGCCCTTCCCGAACGGCAACTCATACAATGTGCTGAACTTCAGATTGTGCGTCTGGTCGAAGCGGCCGATGGATTTTTCCAAACCGCGATTGTAATGATCCATCGCCATGCCTTCGTTAGCGAAATAGGAATCAGAATCCGTCAGCATCTTGGAAAGTGTGTAGTTCCAGTTCAATGTCAAACCCGCCGAGTAGCGCCGATCAAAAGTGAGCACCATCGCGTGATACGACGAGTGTCCGCTCTTATCGCCGTTTTGGACACCGGTGACAACGTTGCCATACTGCGGGTATGGCCGCAGCGCCTGAGCTACAGTATTCAATCTCTGGCTCGGGAAGCTCGGATAGGGGATCGGAATGTTCGCGGCCCTTGCCTGCGTAGAGTTGATATTCGACGTTAACAACGCCAGCGCCTGCGTCGGACCATACTGCTGAACGAACTGATCCAAATATTTGGTGGGCACCTGGTTGTAGTTCAGGAGCCCGGTTTGCAGGTGCGTTCCGACGTTGGCGTTGTAGGCGATTCCCAAAACCGTGTTGGATGCAACCTCGCGCTGCATCGAGAACGTCCAGTACAAATTCTCCGGAGCACGCGCAGCTTCACCATTCCACCAATCGACGTTCAGCCCATTCGAGAAGGCGGGGTCGATGGAAGGCGGCAGGGTGTAGGCCGGCAATCCCTGATCCCAATTGAAAGTCGGTGTGACGCCATTGTTGGTGTTGTCAAACTGATATTGGCCGATGAATCCTGCGAAGTGGCCACTACCCTGCACCGCTGTTACGCGGCTGAAGGAACGGCCGAACGCGGCGCGAATCGTGCTCTTATCGTCCGGCGCGTACGCCAGACCGATGCGCGGACCCCATCCGCCATACCAACCCTTAACCAGCGACCGAGTATTCTCGCGGCCTGGTCCGAAACCGGCGAAAATCAGGGCGCCAGGATAGCCGTCGGCGCCTGGATTCGGACGAGTCGGATCAAAGTCAGAGTACTCGTCGGTACCCGATACCGGAGGAAGGGTAAATTCATAGCGCAGACCGTAATTGATAGTGAGCTTTCTCGTGATGCGCCAGTCATCCTGCGCATAGAAACCGTGATACTTGAACTTTTGATTGACGAGACGGATCGTCTCCGTACGGCCGAGAATCGCATCACCGATCAACAGGGAGGCGAAGGCATTACCGCCATTGGCCGGAGTAGTTCCACCCGGAACGCCGGTGCTTTGATAGCTGAAATCGGCGCGGCCGGAGATGTCCTGCTGGCCAAAGCCGTTCGCGTTCTGCTCATGGAAGGAGTAGCCGAACTTCATTGTGTGCGATCCGCGGATGTAGCTGAGGTCGTCCTTCATCGCCCAACCAGGCTGTTCGGTACCGTTGTAAGTTGTGCTATTCCAGCCCGTGTACTCCGTCATCGCAATGTTCGGAAAGTTGACGTTGCAATCTACCGCGCCCTTCATGCAGACTTTGTCCTTCCAATTCATGCCGGTGGCGCCGGAGTAGCTGTCTTTCCGAAAAGAATTCTTGAACCAGGAAAAGTGGTTCACAACATTAGCGTTGAGCGTGTAATCGTGCGCAATGCGGAAAGCTTCCGTATCCCAAGCCTGGATCTGGCCATTCCATAGAGGAACCGGCAATCCGGGAGGGCCCGCCGGACCTGGCTTGTTACGAAACGTCGTCATATTCCAAAGGAAGCTGAGTCGCTGCTTGTCGCCGATCATCTGATCGCCCTTAGCGCTCCACTTGTCGGTTGGGGTAACCAGAGTTCCACCAGTGACAATGTAGTTGTTTCGCACGTACGCGCTGGTACCCGGAACGGCTCCCCGATTCGGAGTGATGGCCTGACCGTACGGAATGACAGCCTTGCTGAGGGTGGAGAAATCGCTCACGGGTATTTGGTTATTCGGATAGACGTCGCGAATAAAACCGCTGCCATTTGGGTTCGGACGTTGTGTCCGTGGATTGTAGATTGGGATCTGCCGGTTGTTCTGATCGACCCAATTCGAGAAATCGCCGCGATACATTTCGGCAGTTGGAATCGTGAGGATAGTATCGTTCGATCCAACCCGATTGCGGAAGCCTTCAAACGAGGCAAAGAAGAATGTTTTGTTACGGCCGTTGTAGAGTTTCGGAATGACTACGGGACCACCTGCCGTGACGCCGAAATCATTCTGGCGATATACCGATCTGGTCCGCGCGAAGAACCCGCGCGCGTCCATCGCATCGTTGCGAAGAAAGTCGTAAGCGGAACCATGGAATTCGTTCGTTCCCGATTTGGAAGCGAACGTCATCACTCCGCCGCCGGCTTGGCCATACTCTGCCTTGAATCCGTTGGTGTCGACAGTAAACTCGGTCAACGATTCCACCGAAGGTGTATTCAGCGCCGCTTCGGCTGCGTCGGAGGAACGGTTTGTACCCACAGAATGGCCGTCAAGAGTCGCATCCCACGCTGCCGCTTGCCCGCCTCCAAGCGAGAGCTGTTGATCGTTACCCTTTTTTGCTTCGGGCGCAACGGCAACCAGATTAAAGGGACTTCTCATGGCGCCGCCAACAACCAGCGGAAGCTCATCGACCAGCTTGTTCTGCACTTGCGTCGAGACCTTCGCGTTGTCTGTTTGAATGACAACCGCCGAAGCCGAAACTTCTACGGTCTCACTCACCTGCCCAAGCTGTAGTTGTATGTCGCTGCGCAGAGTGGATGCAGCGGCGACGATAACGTTTTCCTGAACAAATCGCTTGAAGCCGGGAGCTGTGATTTCGATGCGATAGGTACCAGGACTAAGATTTGGCGCGTTGTACTCACCCGTTGCGCCGGCAACCGTATTGACGGTAGCGTTTGTGTCCCGATTGATGATTTTGAGTGTCGCCCCAGCGACGGCTGCGCCCTGGGGATCTGAAACGATACCAGAGATATTCCCACGTTCGCTCTGTGCGTATAAACCGTGCGTATACAACAATGACGCTACGACAAGCGCCATGGAAAGACGTCTACCCATACCCACCTCCAAAAGATGCGCCCATTCATATCACGGATGAGGAGGTCACTGCAAGTTTTGCGGCATTTTGTGCGGCAAACCGAGAAGTGGATCTTCCGCTGAGGAAAGGGCATGACCAGAGAGACTGCTGCAAAACGGCGGCATCGGAGCGCAAGCCCGTTATCGGCCAGTATCGTCATGGCGGCGAGTTCGACCAGCACTACCGCGGCGTTGCGAGCAAGGATATGTCTAGGCGAAAAACGCGGCCCGAGCATAGACCACCAGAGCAGGAACGCACATTCGCTACGTTGACCCGCACAGAATGCCGACTCTCGCTGGCGCATCTGTTCGCGTTGAACGCGAGGGTATGGGCGAGGTAAATAGAAGTAGAATGCTACTGCGGGGCTGAAAAAGCAAATCCAACTGCGGCCAGCAAGCATAGGAAAGCTAAAGCATGATTCCAGCGCAAAGTCTCACCCAGATATAGGAACGCGAATACTACGAACACAATCAACGTGATTGATTCTTGGATCAGCTTCAGCTGATAGGCTGTGAACGTACCGTAGCCAAGGCGGTTCGCGGGCACTTGAAGGCAGTATTCGCCAAATGCGATAAGCCAACTGACAACGATAGCGGTGAATAGAGGCGTTTGGCGGTGCTTCAGATGCCCATACCAGGCGAAGGTCATGAAGACGTTGGAAGCGATAAGCAGCAGCACGGTTTTCATGGGTTTTAACCACTGTAAATCCACTGGAACAGCGGTCCACATTCTGTTAGCTCATTAGCGACTTAACTCTGCTCTGTATGGGCAATGCCTGCTACCGAGACTAGAATGACCATATTTTTGAAAGCCGGGATCACCCTTGCAAGAAGCCGCAATCTAGCGACGCAATAGACTGAACCCGAAATATTTCAGTACTGGAACTGCATCAGTCGCCTACTCGAGCAAGCTACGCCGATGACGTGGAGAGCTGTCTCTTGATCGGAAGCGCACGGATACGTTTTCCTGTTGCCGCGAAGATGGCGTTGCATATGGCAGGCGCGATGGGCGGAACACCCGGCTCACCGACGCCTGCCGGCGGAGCATCGGATCTCACAATGTGTACGTTGGTTACCCGTGGGGCCTGGTTCATACGCGCGACCTGATAGCCATCGAAATTGCGTTGTTGGATCCGACCTCCGGCTGCCGTCACTTCGCTCAACAACGCAATGCTGGTTCCGAACACTGCGGCCCCCTCAAATTGGGCTCGGACGAGTTCCGGATTGATTGCCAAACCAGGATCTACGGCCACGTCAATCCTGGGAATCCGAACCTCTCCCGCAGGTGTTACTTCCACTTCCACAACGGTGGCGACATATGACAGGAAACTGCGATGCGCTGCTATGCCAAGCGCTCGCCCGTTACCAGGCTTGTGATTTGCCCAGTTCGACTTCTGGGCGACGTGTTCAATTACGTTTCTCAGGCGTGCTGTGTCGAAGGGGAATTTCGGATTGACGCGCGTCGCATTTTTCAAACCTTCTTTGCCGAAGTCGATAGTTCGGGGCTGTCCGATGAGTTCCAACAGGTATTCGACGCGATCGCGGCCTGCAGCAGCTGCCAATTCATCGGTGAAGGATTGAACGCCAAAAGCGTGATAGATATTTGCGACTGAGCGGAGCCAGCCGATGCGTACGTGCGCTTTCGCGGGCCCGTTTTCCACACGAAGATTCGGTATCTGGTAGGGAATATCGGTCCAGCCCATACCGAGTTGAAATCCGCCATACTGCTCATTTGGATCGTTCTGCATCGCGATCGGAGGAAAAACCGTCCGCTGCAGCCATGCGGTGGGCTTTCCGCCTTCGCCCAGCACCGCTTTCATGTAGAGACTAGCGGGCGAGTGGTAGTAGTCGAATTGAATGTCGTCTTCGCGGCTCCAGACAAGCTTCACGGGTTTGCCGACCTGACGTGAGATAAGGGCTGCCTCAGCAACATAGTCAGGTTTCGATTTGCGGCCAAAACCTCCGCCGAGCAACGTAACGTGACAAGTCACGGCATCTTTGCTGATGCCCAGCGCTTTGGCAACTGTGTCCTGCACCGCCTGCGGATTCTGCGTGTTGGCCCAAGTAACTACTTTCCCGTCTTTGAATTCAGCTACTGCGGCCGGCGGCTCCATCGGAGCATGCGCTAGCGCGGGTGTGTAGTACGCTGCTTCAATTACCTTGCCACCTGTTTTGTTGAATTCGGTGTCCACGTTTCCCATCTCACGAACGACACGCCCGGGTTTGCGAGCTGTTTCGTCCATAGCTTTCCGATAGGCAACCGAATCGTAAGAAGCGTTCTCGCCCAGGTCCCAGTCTGCTTTCAGTTTTCGACGGCCTTGCAGCGCGGCCCACGTGCTGTTTGCGATGACGACGGCGCCACCAAGCGGCTTGAATGCAAGCGGCGGCTGCGCAACGTCGAGCATCACGACTTGTTGAACGCCGTTCACTTGCTTTACGGCGGAGTCGTCAACTGTGCGGAGTTTGGCGCCCATCACAGGAGGGCGCTCGATTGTGGCGTAAACCATGCCCGGCATTTTGGCATCAATGCCGAAAGTGCCCTTACCCCGCACTAGATCATCAAGATCCGCCATGGGCATGTCCTTGCCTATGTAGCGAAATTGGTCAGGAGTCTTAAACCGGGTCTCGTTCTGCGCCGGAGCGGTTGCGGACGACAACAGCGGTATCAACTGCGCATAAGAAATGCGGCGGTTCGTCTTTGTGTGGACGACGAAATGATTTCGGCCCTGAACCTCACCCTCGGGAACACCCCATTGGCCGGCTGCGGCGCGCTCAAGGGTTGTCCGGGCAGCCGCTCCTGCTGAACGCATCGCATCGTAGAAATCTCGAACCGAGCACGAGCCGTCCGTGTTCTGCGATCCGTACTTAACGTCACCCAGAGCCTGGACGATGGTTACGCGTGCCCAGTCCGCTTCCAGTTCGTCGGCGACGATCATCGGCAGACATGTGCGACAGCCCGTCCCCATCTCCGAGCGATGGGCGATGATCTTCACGTCGCCGTTCGCCTCGATGCCGAGATAGACACTGGGGTCCCAGCGCGTGGCATCACCGGCCGTCGCAGCTTGCTGTGCTCTGGCAACAGAATTGGCAATTGGAGCAGACACCACGAAAGCCGCAGCGGAAAAGATATGGCTCAAGAATTCCCGGCGCGAAGCAGAAACAATTTCCACCTTCATACCTTCACCCCCGAAGCAAGCTTGATCGCCTGGCGAATGCGCTGATAGGTTCCGCACCGACAGATGTTGCCCTGCATCGCGGTGTCGATCTGAGCATCCGTGGGCTTAGGTGTCTTCTTCAGCATCGATGCCGCCTGCATAATCTGCCCGGTCTGGCAGTAACCGCACTGAGGGACGTTACACGCCTTCCACGCTTTCTGCAGGGGATGGTCGCCCTTCACTGCGAGTCCCTCGATGGTAGTGATGTTCTTTGCCTCAGCCGATTTCATGGGCGTAAGACAACTTCGGGCGGCTTCGCCGTTGATATGCACGGTGCATGCACCACACAGGCCCATGCCGCAGCCGTATTTGGTTCCGGTCAGGTAAAGCTCGTCGCGCAAGTACCACAAAAGGGGCATTTCCACGTCGCCCTCAAACTGCTGTGGTTTTCCATTTACGTTAAGTCGGATCATTGATTCCTCGGTAGCCCCCGGTTATGCTCATTATCGACGCCGCCATTGAAAAATGCATTTCTGACGTTACTGTGAATCCAAGAATTAGCTCATTCGCCTCGAGAAGGACCTTCGCCTGGCAACTCCGGCGCAAAAGTTGCGCTTCCACAATAGAACCGCCTATGTTGGAAGTATCCTATCCATGACTCCGCAAGAGACTGCCGAGAAACTCGGCCTCACCTTTGAAAAACAGACGCCAGGGTACTTGAACCTCTGCATCCGTTCGGGAAATCAGCTTATCAGTTCCGGTCACGTCAGCGCGGCTAAGGGCAAGCTCGGCGTGGGCCTTACCACTGACGAAGGCTACGCAGCCGCCCGCGACTGCGCTGTTAAGGTCCTAAACTCTGTATGGAACACACATGGGACTTTGAATGGATTGCGCGTCATCAAGGTTCTCGGTTGCGTGAACTCGGCGCCGGAGTTTGTCGAACAACATTT
Source organism: Bryobacteraceae bacterium (assembly GCA_035630195.1). GTDB lineage: Bacteria > Acidobacteriota > Terriglobia > Bryobacterales > Bryobacteraceae > DASQDN01. The sequence continues at coordinate 2,521 of DASQLD010000730.1, read as the reverse complement.
GGTCATTAACGGAGCTTCCGACCTGCTTCACGAAGTATTCGGCAAGACAGCGGATGGCTACCACGCGCGCTCCGCTTTAGGGTTCGTGTCGCTGCCGACGGGCGCCGCAGTCGAAGTAGAAGCCGTCTTCGAAATTAAGGACTAGGTCATCACTGGATTTCGAGCATTGCCTTCCAAGCAGCCTCGTCATGACCGATGCTAATTCGGTTTGCGCAGCGAACAAAGGGCAGCCGAAGCAGTTTCGGGTCGCGCTCGAAATGGCCGAGTAACTCCGAATCCGTGAGCTTCATATATTTGAGACCTGCATCGATGTATGCTTTTCATTCTGTGTCGAGGAGACCGGCGAGACCGAAGCGATCGATGAATCGTTTGATCTCGCCCGGAGACATCGGCTTCTGTTTCAAGTCCACCATATGAAGGGTAATGCGACGCTCCTTGAAGAAACGTTCGGCGGCGCGGGTGGCTTGCGAGTTTTTTAGACCGAAGATCTGAACGCTGAGCATTTGAGAGAAGTCCCAGCCTACCGCGGTAGGAATCAGATTCTTAGTCGTTATTCCGTGATGTCGTAATCGAAATAGATCCGATCTTCGCGCGCCCGTGACTTAAAGGCGGTCCAGTCGGCTGCCGGGCTATTCTTGAACTTCTCCATGTCCGTCAAACTTGTATCGGTCTGAAAGACCCGACCGCATGCTTTCTTTAGAAGCGCGTCCTTAATAGCTTTCAATGGGTGGTCCCACCCATTTTGCGTCTCGGCCCATGCGCGGACTGCCGTTATCATTGCGGTGAACTCGCCGGCATAGTCGCCCTCTGCCATCCACGATAGGTTGGCGTGCGCATCCTGAGCCTTGCCGTTTAGTGTCGCGTTGTGACTTCCGTGGTGGCCGACTTTGTAGAGAACAGTTCGAGAGAGCAGATCCTTTGCGGTGACTTTCTTGTTGCCATCGGTCCAATCCTTCTTCGACCAGGAGACCCAATTTCCCCGCTGCGCATCGGCGGCGAACAATAACACTTTGCCACGCTTGCCAAGCTCGAAGGCAAGAACCAGGCTCGCGTTGTTTGTTTGACTGTTCATTGCCAGCGCTAGCTGGTCCGCGGAGTGGAGCCAGTCTTTATCGATCCGCCGCCATACCGCGTTCCCTTCAACCTCATTCGGACCAGGCTGAGGGATTCCAAGCGCTATGGAGGGCGGAGTCGTATCGTCTCCGTACACCTGGGTGAAATATCCGCCATACATCGAGTCAGTCATCGCCTCAGGCTGGGTGATGCAGAACCGCTTCGCAAATGGCGGTTGTACTCCCTCACCTGCGGCGGCAACGGCGAAATAGTTCCCCGCTGATGCAGCTCCAAGCGTCAGAGGATGAAAGCCTTCATCCTCTGTAGGGTTAAGATCAGCTATCAACTCCGGATCGCGCGGCGGACCAAGGGCAAACACCCGCACATCCTTCGTACCGGGTACGGTCAAGATCTTTTCATGGGGCCGTAGATACTTTACGTCCTTAGAAAGGTCCTTGAAGACCTTCATCGACTTCTTATTCATCGATTCACCTGCCGCTTTCAGCAGCCCTTCTGCTGTGGCGGCATTGAAACTGACGGTGTCGTCCCCACCCAACTCGAATGCCAAAAAGCTGTCGATTTTCTCGACCGCCTTATCGTCACCCGCCGCGGCGAGCCGGTTCCTTGCTGCGAGTAATCCCAGTAGTTTGTCCTTGAACTTCTTCCGCAAATCATTGGCGAGGTCATCACTGGGATCTTCTGTCCAGGCAAGCCAAGTCTTGCCGATCGTGATGCCCGTGTAGTTGGCTTCTGTGATGCCGTTTACATGGTCCTGATGCTCGTGCGTGATCACTGCAATATCGATGTGGCCACCTGTGGCGGCTCGGATGTTTGCGGTGATCTCCTTGATCTTAGTGTTGATGAAATCAGGCGATCCCGGTTTGTAGCCGCAATCGATCAGAACATAGACCGGTGTGCTTACTTTCTTGCCTCGGAAGGCAAGAAGAAAGCAATCGCCGTGCCCGGTTCGGTACATGCGCACGGTCGCGCCGTCCTTCGGGGGAATCAATCGCGCCGTGGGCGGAGGGCTTGGGTTCTTGGTTGCAACTTTTTTGGCGGCAGTTTTCTTCGTGGCTGTTCTCGGAGGCATTTTACTCTCCTGTGTCTTGGTGCAGCAGGGCAAACGGTTCACGCGCTTGCAGCGCCGCGCGCGCGCTGTCGAACGCGTTGCCGGGCTGAAGCTCACCAGTAAGGAAACGCCGTAAGCGTGCGAGTTGCACATCGTCGGCGATCGTACCAGGGGTACGTATGACGCGGCGAACTTCCATCGTCACGGGATTGAGCAGAAGCGTGCATCCAGCGCGATAACGGAAGTCTCCCTTGTCGTTCTCAGAAAACTTGGTTCCCGGCTTATCCATCTTTTTCTGCTTCTCCGGATCCAAGTAACCTCGACGGCGCTGAGTGATTTCCACGACAAAATCAGTGGCAGTTCCTCCCCGCGGGCTCCTTCTGATAGCGCTTCGTACAG
>DASQLD010000729.1:0-13792 GCA_035630195.1 Bryobacteraceae bacterium | reverse complement strand
AAGCGTTGGTGCGCGTCGCTATGCAGGACCTGCCGTAAGGCTTCGGTCAGGTTTGCTTCTTCAGAAGGGCCGCAGCAGTACCCAAAGCAAATGCGCAGCCAAAGAACCCGATTACTAATCCTATAGGAACGACGATCCAAGTCGGCAACCAGTGATAGAGGGACTCCATTAAGAGACCCAGAGTCGCGGAAAACACGAGCAGTAGCGTAAAGAATCGTAAGCCTGCGTGCGCAAGATCCCGATCATCGTTGGCGGCAGCGAGGCCTACTGCTGCGCCGAAAGCTGTTATGGAACAGGCGAAGATTTTCCAGCGAATCTCTGCCGAAGCGGAAACAAAAAATGACGTTATAGCGAGTGTTCCGAATAGAGCGCAGGCGATCAGCGCCCATCGTAATTTTTGGTGAGCCTCTCTTGTGAGAGTAGCCGCAACGAAGACGTTCAAAGCATCGTTGAATCCAACGCCTGAAACCTTGGCTGTAGCGAGAAGTTTTTGAGCGCCACGGATTTCTTCGCGTGCGAGGAGCAAACTCGGATTCTTGGATCCGTCGATCACCCACCGTTCCGCTCGTGACTGCAGCTCGCGCAGTCGTTTTACTTCGGGCCAGTTTTCGCCACGCCAGCTTTGATTCGCCAGCCTCACGGCTTCAGCGACACCATCGCTGACTATTGAGTAACGCCCCCGCGCCCCGTCATCTTCTCGACGCAATAATCCCGCTCCCACGAGTATCCCGAGAGCGTCCTCCGGCACGTCGGCGGGCTCGACCATCATCCGCACTCCTCCTGATGAAATAAGTGAATCAAGAAAAGCGCGCAACGCGTCTTGCGATACTCCTGTCTTTGTCGCAGCCTCACTGATCGCGTCCGCATATTGCACCTCAAACGACTTGGACCAGCGCTCGGCTTTCCAAGCGAGGTTCGATCTTTGAATCGGCCGGATAAAGCGATCGTGGGTGAGCTCATACCATCGGGATCCGGAACGAATCTCCGGACGAATCAAATGCCTTTGTTCGAGAATCTCGACCAGCCGATTGTCGATCCCCCCGGTCTTGCCGCGCCCTTGGAATACCAGTCCCCGGGTCCCAGCCGGAGTGATGAGCTTGCTCTCGCACCACTCACGTAGCTCGCCTTCGTCGATAGCAGTTGCTGCGACGGCCGCGGCTACAGCGTCCTTGTAGAACGATTCGAGCGCCTGATCCGGATCCCCAAACTGGCGATACTCTTCGATTGTGATTAGGGAACTGTCCTTCGGCATGCGATCGAACAGCGTGAAGCAGACGACCTGCAGTTGTACCGGCTCGATGAACTCACCCGGAACAGTGACAGCCTCGCCGGTCGGATCGACAACCGTGATCGTCATGAGATCCTGCACCATGGTCTCGGCTACCCCGGTATCGAACTGTGTGGATGTTCCTTCCAGGGGCTTTTTGACAGCAGCTACGGCCTCGGGCTCTCGGAGCCGCTCGAGATGATAGCGCGTCCGGGCAGACTCCGGTAAGCAGGGCGCCAGCTCATTGAAAGCTGCCAAATAGTCCTCCCGAAGAACAAGGAGAACGCGCAGCTCCCGATAGTTACGCAGCAGCTCTGCCAGTTGCTCAAAGAAAGCTGTTCGGTCCTGCCATCTCTGCGGATAGGCATTGAAGATTTCTTCGAACTGATCGAGGATGAACAAGCGAAGAGCTGATTCGCCAAATTCATTTTTGGCTTCCGGCAATCTGCTGAACGCTTCAAGGAGCGTGGCGTTTTGCCTCCAACCCCCTTCGTCGGCAGTTTCGGGAAACAGGTCGCCGGTCGCGCTGTACGTGTAGACATTGGCGACGTCACTGAGGCGCACGCCCTCGTCCACCGGGATGCCTACGCGGGCGCTTGAAAGGACATAAACGTCTCGTTCTTCCAGAGGCACTTTCAAGCCGGCGTTCACCAGAGATGTCTTCCCGGCCCCGGACTGAGCATAGAGCAAAACCACCTGATGAGAAACGATCAAGGAAGTGAGTTCAGAAATTTCATGATCGCGTCCTGCGAAAATTCGGTATTCGTCAGCGCTGAAGGGACGTGGTCCGGGATAAGGATTACGCATTGAATTCTCTCCAGCGCCTCCACAGCTCTTTCGCGAAACTCCTTGCTGTTCCCCAGTAAACCCGCAGTTCCGTACCGCGAGTCTTGCCGAAGTACTCGGTGATGTACTTTTCCGCCTTCTGCTTATTAGGATTGGCGTCGTCAAAGGGAAGTTGAACCGCGACACTCATTTTTCCCAGTGCCGCTTCAAGATTCCCCAGGAGTCCTCGGAACAAGACGCGAAAATCGATGTCGGCCAGGCTGTAGCCCACAAACATCACTGAACTTCCGGTGATCGACTCCTGGATACGAGGAGGAAGAAAAGTCTCTTCCTGAGACATCGTCACCAGAAAGTCGAGGTAGTCGTCCTCGGTCAGCACGATCGAATCGAGCAGGGAACGATGGCCATGCAAGTGGTAGATGACCGGTGTATGTCCGGTCGGACTAAACTTCGACCCGCGCTTGAAAAGGCTTGGTTGGAAAGCAATCCTGCTGTTCCACCGACAAATCTCGATTGCCGCCCTCCGACCCACCGCGTTACCGTGATGCTCGATCGCGCGAAAGAGGAGGTCATCATAGTTGGTGGTAATGTAGACCGGTAGCGGCAGCTTCGCCAGAACGTTCAACGGTTCGTCCGGGTCATTGAAATTGAACGGTTTCTCTTCCCGGTCCAGTAGGTCGAGAATCATCTCCTTCGGTCGGCTGGCGTCAGTCTTTATTGCAAGGAACTGCGCTACTTTCGACAAATCGCTCCGGCTCTCGAGGGGATAGTCGAAATCGCTTGCCCAACGATTTGCGACTTCGCCTCCTAGAGGCAGAATGCCGTGGTTAACTGCGGCGCCAAGAAACGGAGTACACTTGCCGGCCTTCAGGCGCGTCAGGAGCGTTTCCCAGTCCTTCTCTTCCAGTTGCATAGGGATGTCCTATCAGAGTAATGGAAAGCAGTTGAGATATTTGGTTGGCCTACCCGCTTGACAAACATTCAAATCTGGAGCAGCATTCCGTTGGACATCTCGGAGCCCTGCATTCCCCGAAGGAGGGGGAATAGATGACACGTCTGGCATGCTGCATTTTCGTCGTGACATTCCTACTTTCGTACGCGTTCGCGCAGGACCAACCGGGCGGCTTGCATACAGTAGCCTGCATCAAGTTGCAACCTGGCAAGCAACTGGAGTTTCGAGAATTCGCGGCTCATGACATACAGAAAGTGATGCGGGCTGGGGCGGACACAGGAGACTTCAGCGCATGGTATCTCCTTCGGTCCGTGTTTCCCGTGGGAGCCGGGGCGCGTTGCGATTACTTGAGTGTTGTCGTTCACAAAGGAACGCCGCCCGATCCGCTCGTTCCAGAACGCCTGGAAGCGGCAATCAGGAAATCGGGAATTGCAATGACAACCGCCGAGTATCTGGCAAAGCGGAGTTCCCTGACGACTCTTGTTTCTTCAGAGATGTGGCGTACGGCCATTCAGATTGCCGCTCCGGAGAAGGGCGACTTCCTCTATGTCAACTCCATGAAAGTTCACAACATGAATGAGTGGATGGACATGGAGAGGCGAGTATGGAAGCCCATGGCAGAGGCCTGGGTCAAGGATGGAACCATGCGATCGTGGATGGTAAATCGGCCTGTGCTGCCGAGTGGTACGGACTTGAAGTACCAGGCGATTACGGTCGATGTGTACTCTTCCTGGGATACCGCGCTCAAAAGTCGGTCCGTGAGCGACACGTTCAAAAAAATTCATCCGACAAGAAACCAAGAGACGACGTTTGAGGCTATCAATAAGTCTCGCGATCTGGCGCTCCGTGAATTGCTGTACGTGCAGGATAAAGTGGTCGCCGCGGGCGCGCCGACCATTTCGCAAAATTAGAGCCATTTGCCTCATCGTCTTCGAGGTTGCCTTCCATGTTTCGAGTAACATTGAATGGAAGGGCCACGTCGAGGTTGATAGAAACATGTCTAATTTAATTGGCTCCGCTTCCAGGCGGGATTTGTTGAAAACAGGGGCGTTGCTGGCGGGCGCGCCGATGCTGATGCAAAGCGCGCCGTCCAAGTCAATCAAGGTGGGCTTGGTGGGATGCGGCGGCCGTGGCACGGGCGCAGCGGCCCAGGCGCTTAAGGCGGACGACTATTCCGAACTCACAGCGGTTGCGGACATCTATCAGGAGCGCATTGACGATTCGCTCGGCCGGCTCAGACGCGCAGCGAAGGACAAGGTTAAGGTCGAACCGAACAAGATGTTCGTGGGTCTCGACGCTTATCAGAAACTCATTGACAGCGGAGTCGATGTCGTGCTGCTGGCGACTCCTCCTGGCTTCCGGCCAGAGCATCTCCGCGCGGCCATCCAAGCCAATAAACACGTCTTTTGTGAAAAGCCAATTGCCGTGGATGCTCCCGGTGTACGCCACGTCCTGGAGACGGTAAAGATGGCGAAAGAGAAGAATCTCTCCCTCGTTGCAGGCTTCTGCTGGCGCTACAGCAATTTCATCCAGGCTGCCTTCGACCAGCTTCAGAAAGGCGCTATAGGCGACATCGTTTCTTATTACGGTACGTATTACACGAGTCCCGTCAAACCGATGCCTCCTGAGAGCACGCGTCCGGCTGGCATTAGCGACGTCGAATGGCAAGTGCGCAACTGGTACAACTTCGTCCACCTGAGCGGCGACGGCTTAGTGGAACAGGCGATCCACACCGCCGACAAAATCGCTTGGGCATTCCAAGACAAACCTCCCGTCAGTTGTGTCGCGGTCGGCGGGCGTCAGATCCCGAACGGCATCGGCAATATCTACGATCACTTTGAGGTGAATTACCTCTATCCCAACAATGTTCGCGCGTTCCTCGGCTGCCGTCAGATTGAAGGCTGCTACAACGAAAACGCCGACTACATTCTCGGTACGAAAGGCGCCCTCACGATTGGACGTGGTCCTTTGCCCCGAATTGAAGGCCAAACCACTTGGACCTTCGAAGGTCCGAAGAACGATATGTACCAGCACGAGCATGACGTGTTGTTTGCCGCAATCCGGAAGGGCGAGCCGGTGAACGATGGTGATCGTATGGCGACGAGCACATTGCTAGGCATCATGGGAAGAATGGCTGCCTACACCGGCCAAATGGTCACATGGGAACAGGCTCTTAATTCTCAAGAGCGGCTTTTCCCGGAGAAGCTCGATTGGAAGGGCAGTTTTGCAGTCAGTCCCATTGCGCAACCGGGTATTACAAAGCTGGGTTAACACATGCGCTCCTGCGTTCTCGCAATCCTAACGGCGAGCGCGCTCTTGGCCGCCGTCGACTTCAACACGCAGATTCGTCCTGTGCTCGTGAGGGAGTGCCTCGGCTGCCATAACGCCGATAAAGCGACGGGCGGTGTGGCCGTTCATAGTCGCGACGCAATCACCAGAGGTCGTGCGGTAACGCCGGGTAAGCCGGAAGCTTCTTTGCTGTACCTGCTGCTCGAGTTGAAGCCGGGTCAGCCGAAGGCGATGCCTCCGGGCAAGCAACTCCCGCAAGCAGAGCGCGACGCTATCAAGACGTGGATCACCGAAGGGGCGCCGTGGCCGGAGGGGGTGACGCTAAGCGCGGGCGGCTCGGGTAAGAAAGACGAGAAGGCGACGGTCGAGCAGTTGCACGCGCGCATTGCGAAGCAAGCGTCAGAGAGAACCCAAGCGGACATGAAGCCCTACAAGGCGACGATCCCGCATGCGGGGGTGAGCTTCGACATGGTTCCGATTCCCGGTGGCGAGTTCACGATGGGAACACCGGACTCTGAGGCGGGTCGGAAGAAGGATGAAGGTCCACAGCGGAAGGTCAGGATCGATCCGTTCTGGATGGGCAAGTTTGAAGTCGCCTGGGATGAATATCGTCTCTTCATGTTCGCCAACATGGCCAAAGAAGACGTGAATAAGGATGAGGTTGTAGACGCGATCAGCCGCCCCACCCGCCCTTACGTGGAAATGAGTTTCGGCATGGGCATCAATGGCTATCCGGCCATCAGCATGACCCAACACGCTGCGAACAAGTATGCCGAGTGGCTCAGCGCGAAGACCGGACACTTCTATCGGTTGCCGACAGAGGCCGAGTGGGAGCACGCCTGCCGCGCGGGCACGACGACACCCTATTCGTTTGGCGCTGATGCGTCGCAGCTTGGCGAATATGCCTGGTTCTCTGGCAACACAGATGGTAAGTACGGCTTGGTTGGGAAGAAGAAGCCGAATCCATGGGGTCTCCATGACATGCACGGCAACGTGATGGAATGGACGCTCGACCAGTACGATCCGAAAGGTTATGTGGGTCTGTCCAATGACAATCCCCAGAACGTCGCTACCCAGCCGTATCCTCACGCGGTGCGCGGAGGCTCATGGATGGACGCGGCGGCGCAACTGCGGTGCGGTAGCCGAGTCGCGTCGGACCCGTCGTGGAAACAGCAGGATCCCCAATTGCCAAAGAGCATCTGGTATCACACCGACGCGCAAGGGCTCGGGTTTCGCCTCGTTCGCCCATTGAAAGTACCTTCTGCCGAACAGATGCAGAAGTACTGGAACAACGGTGTTCACGACGAGCCCTAAGCTCCTGGCTTGCTGTCTACTTGCGCGCTGTTTGATAAGCGCGGAACGGTATCAGGCTTCCGAACCTCACATGGGCTCGGTGGTGGCGATCACTTTATACGCCGAGAATCCCGATCAGGCGCAACAAGCTTTTGTTGCTGCTTTCAAGCGGATTGCAGATCTGAATCGCATTCTTTCCGACTACGATCCCGGCAGTGAGTTATCGCGTGCGTGCGAGGGCCGGAGTGCAAGTCCGGAGTTGATTAGGGTTGTGAGTCATGCGCAGAAGCTCGCGCAGGAAACCGGTGGGGCATTCGATATCACAGTTGGCCCGCTCACGCGCTTGTGGCGCGAAGCGCGCAAAGCGAAGAAGATGCCAACGGACTCGGTGATTGCCCAGGCGCGTGAGCGCTCTGGGTATCGAAAATTAACGGTCAACAATGGCATTTTGAGCTGCGCAGTTTCCGGGATGCTTCTCGACGCTGGCGGAATCGCGAAGGGCTATGCGGCGGATGAAGCTTTGGCCGCGATTCGGCAAAAGGGCGTGATGAGCGCACTGGTTGCCGTCAGTGGCGATCTCGCGATTGGGGATTCGCCCCCCGGAAAAAGAGGCTGGCGCGTCAAAGTGCTGAATAGGGTTCGCGAGTTGTCGAACTGCGCAGTTTCAACTTCCGGAGACGAGTTCCAATTCGTAAAACTCGACGACGTACGCTACTCACACATCATCGACCCGCGAACCGGCACGGCGCTGCGGGATTCACGAACCGTGGCTGTCATTGCCAGAAGCGGGATCGATGCCGATGCTATTGCGACAGCGGTCAGTGTAGGCGGAAGCGAATTCATCGACAAGCTCCGTACCGCGTACAACGCCGAGATCCTTCTACAGTAGCCGATTTATTCGTTCCCTGAACCGCGTATACACCCACGATGCTCCCAGCAACAGCAGCCCGAGCACAATGAAGGAGAGTATTCGGCTCATCGTATCGAGCTGACGAAGATCGTGAAGAAACACTTTACCAATACAGAGCAGGAAGAGAGCCAGTCCCGACAAGCGCAGGATGCGTTCGGACGCAATCATCCCCATCGTCAACAGTCCCGCGCTTTCAATACCTAAAGCAACGGTCAATAGACGGCCTTGCACTTTCTCGAACAGAAGGATCGTCAACAGTAGCGTTCCCAGGACGGAATAAAGGGCCGCGGCATACCGGTCGAATCGCCCGTGATTGGGTTCGTTTCGTACCAGGAACTCACAGCAATAAAACGTGACGACAGCCAGGGCAAGCGGCGGAATCGACGAGGACCGATGGTCGACAGCAACGCAGCCGAAAACGAACGTCGAAATCGCCCAAAGGATATGCTGCGTCCGCACGTCGCGCAACTCCAAGCGGAGGGCTAGCCAGAGCGTGAAAACACCGATCGCGCCGAGCGCGAAAGGAACCCAGTCGCGCCGAAGTTCGGCCCCTATCGCCATGGTGAGCAAAATTCCGGCGCCGGCAGCATATGCCCAGCCACCTCGGAGTCGATTGGCGGAAAACAATCCGGCCATCAAAAAAGCGAGCGGCGTCCACGACCGGTCCCTGCTCGCTCCGGGCGCGTCGATGCACGTCAAACGGAAGAACGCGGCCGCAGAGACGCATCCCCCGACCGCTCCGAGAAACGCATTCTTCAACGCATGACCCGCGAGCACGATCATCTCGCCTTCGATTAAGAGAGCGAGAGTCATCGTCGTCCCGTTGAATCGATCAATCAATGCGCCTGCCATCAGGCCGCTCGATGCGGCTATCGCTCCCTCATAGCCACCCCCGAGAACCCGAGTCCCAGAAGCACCTTCTTTGGGCGTAAGGTACGCGCGTACAAGCGCGCTGATGAGGTACGCCAGAGCAGACACCAGAAGGAACCAGCCGATATCGTTCCACTTATAAACGAGCGACACGCCGATGAAACCACACGCATTTAGGAGAAAGATCGATCGCTCGATGCCACGATTCAACCCTCGGCGATGGATGTCGAGAATGTCGAACGCCTCGAACGCGAACCACTGAGACCACAAAGCGAGGGGCGCCAGGTCACGAGCCGCATCGCTCCTCAGCAGAAACGTGGCGTAGGAAAGAATAACACCCGTCACTGCAAGACGAAACCAATTGCGCAGATGAGCCAGCACCAGCATCGACACCGCAAGTAAAACTGCTGAATAAACAGAGAACCCAGTGAGCGGACTGACATTTAAGCTGATGAAGCTAAAGAGAAAGGCAAGTGCCGTGCCGCTCTGAGAGGTATAGGAGATCGCATGCAGGATCATCGCCGCAGATACGCTGACCAGCAACATTGCCGCTACCGTGGCGCTTTGAATAATTCGGGCCGGTTCCAGCGCATGGGCGGCATAGGCCGTGAAATAGATCGCCGCCCAACCGCCACCCACGAGGCTCATCGAGAAGTTTCCGTACTGCTCGCTGGATCGCAAGGCCATCCCGCCCGCCAGCATGGCGAATCCTACAGCGAAGCCGATTCCGATCTTGCCGGCCGGACCGAGATGCGTCAGCGAATAGCCAAGAAATAAGGCAATACCGACAACCAGAATGAGAGCGCCGATGCGATTCAACCAACTCCCACCCACCACTGCTTCCCAATCGTCCGTTGTGCGGTGAGTTGGAACGGGCGGCGCGGGGGAGACTGGTGACGGTTCCTCGGCTACGGGTTCCTTCTGCGGCGTAGCGGGTTGCTCTAACTCATAGACTCGACTCGTCAAAGCGGCGAGACGCCGTTCGAGTTCGCGGGTTGTCCGCCTCAGCCGTATGTGGGACCAAGCCAGGAGAAGGACGAGTATCAGCGCTGCGACGCCAACGAAAAGCTCCGTCATGCTAAACCTATATGATCAGAGCACGACCCGTAACCAGCGGGCGCTCTGTTCGTCCATAATGAAGTAGAGGCCAATCTGCGCCCTAGGGTGGCAGAGACGGGGAGTTCACCTACGGGCACGCTCGACAACATTCTCAAACGCGCGCGCAAGCGCTATCTCGCCAACTTGTTGATTCGGCAAGCAGCCATTGCCGTGTGCGCTGGAGCTTGCGGCATCATGCTCCTGCTGCTTGTCGGTACGCAGATTCTCGATTGGTATTGGCCGTTCGCGCTGTTCACCATCGTTCTGGCTTACGGAGTATATCGTGTCTCACGTTTGAGCCTGCCGTCGTACCGGCTCGCGCAAATAATCGACCGGTCGCTCGATCTCGAGGACCGGCTTTCGACGGCTTTCTACTTCCGCCGTTTGGCTCCATCATCGCCTACTCGACTGGAATCGTCGGTAGCCTTAGTCGAAGAGCAAGCGACGGACCGTGTTCAGGCTGCGGACATCGACCGCGCGCTGCCCCTTCGTTTTCCTCGAACTGGTTACGCCGCCTGCGCACTCATGCTGGCGACGATCGGAATGTTGGGCGTGCGCTACGGGATTCTTCGAACACTCGATCTTGAAAAACCGATGGCGAGGATTTCCTTCGATACTTTCGGGGCGCCGCCGAAAGTGGAAGCGGCCAGCGCCAAGAAAAGCGTTATCCAAGAGCACCTGGAAAAGCAGCTACAGCAGCTCGGCATGACCCTCGATGAGATGCCGACTCCGCCCGAAGCGCCGCCCATGGGTCCTCAGTCTGTAAATGTGCCTGCCGTGGCAGATGAATCCGGTGGAAATGTGCAGGGTACTCCCGGGAAGAGCCCGAACTCTAATCCCGAGGGCTCGGAGGCAGGTGGCGAGGGAGACGAAAAAGGAAGCGACAAGGCTTCGGGCGAGAGCAAAGACGAAGGCGCGGGTCAGGCTGGGCAGCAGAAGGGCCAGCAGTCGGGCGCTGTGCCGAAGACGCCCCCGAAGAATCCCGGCAACAATCCTGGCGTGATGGACAAGATGAAGGACGCCCTGGCAAATCTGCTAAACAAGCTCGGTTCAAACCAGCAGCAGAAGAGCGAAACGGCCTCGAACCAGGAGCCGCAACAGGGCGGCAAGCAGCAGATGAATCAGAAGGGCACACAGGGCCAAGGGAAGTCGCAGGGCGATAGCCAGCAATCTCCCGATCCTGAAGGCGGCCAGGACGCGGAATCGGGCGATAAGACTCCCGGTCAACAGCAGAATGCGTCGCAACAAGCGGCCGACAAGCCCGGCAGCGAAAATTCCAAGAGCGGAATGGGGAAATCCGAGGGCGACAAGAGCATCAAGGATGCCGAACAACTCGCAGCGATGGGTAAGATCAGCGAGATTTTTGGTAAGCGAGCAGCCGAGATGCAAGGTGAGATGAGTGTCGAGGTTCCTTCAGGCAAGCAGCAGCAATTGAAGACCGCCTACTCAAAGAACTCGGCAACACACGCCGGCGCCGTCGCCGATTCGAATCGGAACGAGATTCCGTTGATGTACCAGACGTACGTCCAGCGCTACTTCGAAGAAGTGCGTAAGACGGCCGCTCCCGCGAAGCCGGCAAAACCTGTCACACCCTAGAAGTGCATGCCTCCGCCGCAGATCATGACTTCGCCAGTCACGTAATCCGATAGCGGCGAACAGAAGAATAAGACTGCGTTGGCAGCCTCCTCTGTTGTTCCTAATCGCCCGAGCGGCACGGATTTCTTGATGTTCTCAAGCACCGAAGCTTGTACACCCACCGGGATTTGCCGTCCCTGTATGTCGATGCTCGCTCCGTCGGCGGACAGCGGTTGGATCAAACGCGTTTCGATCAACCCGAACCCCACGGCGTTGACTGTGACGTTGTAACGTCCCCACTCCTTGGCCATCGTCTTCGTCAGACCGATGATGCCCGCCTTTCCGGACGAATATCCCGCCTGCCCTGGATTGCCATCTGTCCCGGCGATGGACGTAATATTCACGACTTTGCGCGTGACGCGCCGCCTTTCGGCCGCTTCCTTCTTGGCCGTATCCCGTATGTAGCATGAGGCGGCGCGCAAGATACGAAACGGAGCCATCAAATGAATATCCAGCATCGCCTGGAACTGCTCATCCGTGGTCTTCTGGATAACGTTGTCCCATGTATAGCCAGCGTTGTTGACGATAATGTCAAGGCTTCCGTACTTGGCGATCGCCGACTCAACGAGCTTCTGCGCGAAGTTCGGCTCGGTCACATCCCCAGGAACACCGTGGGCGTCGATCTCGCCGCAAACTTCGTCGACCAGCCCCTGGTCGAGGTCATTCATCACAACCGACGCCCCGGCGGAGGCGAGTTGGGTCGCGATCGCACGGCCTATTCCGCGCCCGGCTCCGGTAACTAGCGCGGTTCGTTTGCTGAGATCGATTCCAATCACGCGGCGACCTCCCGGACAGCTTCGGCGGCATCTCGGCACATCGCGGCGGTGACGTCGTAATGGGTCACCATTCGGATAGACGTGTGTCCAAACGCGTTCGCAAGCACTCCGTGCTCCTTCAACCGCGAGCTGAATGTCTTGTTGTCGAGCCTGGTCCCGGATACGTCAAAAAACACGATATTCGTGCATATGCGGTCGATATCGACCGTGATCCCCGGAATATCGCTGACTAAGCGGGCTAGCAGTTTGGCGTTGGCGTGGTCTTGCGTGAGTTTCGAGGGCATTTGCTCGAGCGCGATCAAGCCAGCCGCGGCGAGGACGCCTGCCTGTCGCATGCCGCCACCCAGGCGCTTCCGATACAGACGCCCCTTGTCGATTAACCTGCGCGGTCCTGCCAGCATCGACCCGACCGGGGCTCCGAGCGCCTTCGAGAGACAGAACATGACCGTATCCGCCTTTGCCACCAGTTCACGAACCGGCTTGCCCTGCGCCACCGACGCGTTGAAGATGCGAGCGCCATCGATGTGGACAGGGAGTCCCATCTCATGCGCGCGATCACATATGTCGTTTAACACGTCCAGCGGGTACACCATCCCGCCCGCCAGATTGTGCGTGTTCTCAAGTTCGATTAACCCGGTCGGAGCCCAGTGCGGCCCCAACGGTTTCACTTCGCGTTCGATTTGCTCCCAGGACAGAATGCCGTTTGCAGTCGAAATCGGACGCGCGACGCAGCCCGCAAACCACGACATCATCGCAAGCTCGTAATTGAAGATATGAGCGCGCGAATCGCAGATGACTTCCTGTCCATGCTCGGTGTGAAGTTTTATGGCAATCGTATTGCCCATCGTTCCTGTGGGAACGAAGATCGCCGCCTCCTTGCCTGAAACGCGCGCCGCCTCTTCTTCAAGCCGGTTGACTGTCGGGTCTTCTCCGTAGACGTCATCGCCCACTTCGGCTTCCGCCATGGCGCGACGCATCTCGGGCGTCGGTTTTGTGACCGTGTCGCTTCGCAAGTCAATCATGCGGCAAGTAGCTCCTGAAAGACTTCATTGGAAAGCAGCACACCTTTGGAGGTGAGCTTGATAATGTCCCCATCCGATTCCAGCAGTCCCGCGTCGAGGAAGCGCTCTACCGCCGCCCGATTTCGCTCCCAGTCGGTGAAGGTCAAACGGACACCCTGGCTGAGACGTAAGCCCGTGAAGAGACGCTCTTCTTCCGTCTTGGCAGTGGTGTTCGACACAACCGCGGTCTTGCCCACCCGCATCAACGCGACATACTCCTGGGGCGATTCGGCGTTTGCAAAACGAACCCGGCCGTCGAAGCCGTGCGCATCAGAACCGAACCCGACATATGGAGCCATTGTCCAGTACTTCAGATTGTGAAGCGACTCATTGCCCTGACTTGCGAAGTTCGAGATCTCGTAGCGCTCGATCCCAATGGCTCCCAGCTTCTCGACTGCAATCTCGTACAACTCCACCATCGTCTCTTCACTCGGCATCGCCGAGGCGTCGTAGCGAGCCCCATTGTTCAGGACTTCGAGCCCGAGGCGGCTGTCCTCGTCGACCTCGAACATGTAAACCGATACATGCGATGGTCGGATCCGATCGATCCAGTTCAATGATTCTCGCCACGATCCGATGGTCTGGTGAGGCAGGCCCGCGATCAGGTCAATATTCAGATTTGCGATGCCGGCGTCGCGGAGTATCGCGCAGTCGGCCGCAACCATCCCGGCCGTGTGCTTCCTGCCGGTTCGTTTGAGTTCCCGCGTATCGAAGGACTGAGCACCCAGACTCACCCGATTGATCCCGAGCCGTCGCCAAGTACCGGCTTTCTCCCTGGTGATCGTTCCGGGAGCTGCCTCAATGGTTGCTTCCTTCCAAGGGTTCCCCGGAAGGGCGGACAACACCGACGTAAGC
>DASQLD010000728.1:0-8296 GCA_035630195.1 Bryobacteraceae bacterium | reverse complement strand
GCTGTGAAATCCCGCCGCATCCCCCAGGCGCCGAAACTTCCCGATAAGACTCCAGCTTTCTTTTGTTGCGCGACCGTATTAAAGGTCCATTGTTGGTTGTGGAAACGAGTCCCAACCTCCGCCCCCTCGAGTTCGGAATGCTTCCAATCCGACCAGTTCACCGTGGTGCGTACGGCCTCGATGGCGCCCGCTAATTCACGAAATCCACCATGCAATCGGACATTATGGCGACGCCAGTCAATCTTGACCTCTTCCTCAGCATGATCGTGATTCTCTTCCTCTTCCTCATGATCGTGCGCAAGGTGTCCGGGAATTCCATATCTTCCGTCCTGGAACTGGTAGCTGGCTCCCCAGAAACGACGTTCACCATAGCGTGCGATCCCGGCAGCCGTCTGCGTAAGCTTTGTTCCCGAGTTCTCAATTATTCCGATAGGCGTGTTGTAATCGCCTGTTCTTTGGGAACCGCCCATCGCCCATAGAAGATAGTTCCCTACGCCGTACTCGAATCCCGCGCTGCCGCCACCCATCCCGTTAGCCGATCCGGCGAGCCCGGTCGCGTGACCGCGCAGTCCCGCGTGCGGATGTTCATCGAGTTCATGATGCCGGGAAAGTATATTCACGACACCGCCGATTGCGCTGCTGCCGTACAGGAGGGTCGCTGGTCCACGCACTACCTCCACACGCTCCAGCGAAGAAGCATCCACTGGTTCTCCATGATCCCCGGATTGAGAGGACAAGGTGCCGGTACGTGCTCCGTCCGCCAGGACCAACACGCGATCTCCATCGAAACCGCGAATAACAGGACGCGAGGATCCCGGCCCATAGCTCCGTTTAGCAATTCCCGGCTCATTGTCGAGCATCTCTCCCAAGGAGCTTGCGCTTGCCCGCGTGGTCAATTGCTGACCGCTCAAGGACGTGACGCTGGCGAAAGTCTCGAGCGTACTCTCTTCCCTGCCCGATGCCGTGACCGTAACTTCCTGTCTGACAGGCGCCAGTTTGAGATTGAAGTTCAACTGCGTAACCGTGTCCCCGGCGACCTGAACAACCTTGCGTTCATCGTTAAAGAAATGCAAATGCGCGACTGCCTCGTAACGGCCCGGAGGAAGGTCCTTGAATTCGAAGTTCCCCGCCTCATCCGTGCGGGCTGTTTTACCGAGTGGTGTGAGA
The DNA here is from genome assembly GCA_035630195.1 of Bryobacteraceae bacterium. Taxonomy (GTDB): domain Bacteria; phylum Acidobacteriota; class Terriglobia; order Bryobacterales; family Bryobacteraceae; genus DASQDN01. The sequence continues at coordinate 7,129 of DASQLD010000728.1, read as the reverse complement.
TGAATCGTTGTGTCGTGCGCTACTGAGCGCCCGCCCTCAAACGTTACAGTGCCGCGAATCGATCCGGTCGACTGCGCGTGCGTAATGCAGGCTGTCATCAGAACGCCCGCGAGGAAATAACTGCGCATGAACTCTCCCCATCGCTGATAACTGATAGAAATGAATGAATACCCGTCCGTCCTGATGGACTCCGGGTGTTATCGAAAGGCGAGCGAACTACGCTTGTGGAGGACCGCGAGAAGTCCGGCTTAGAGTCGCACTGCCGGAGTAAAGGCTTGCGATTTCTGCAAAGAGATTGTGACTGCTGCCGTCCGGTGGCCAGATAGAAAGCAGCTCAGACGATACCGGTAGTTGAGCCAGGCTGAGCTGGCAGACAGAACACGAGTGCGCCTTTTGCGTACCGTGTAAGTGCCCGGGCGAAACCGACGCTGCCGCCACGGATAAGAACCCGAAGACGAGCAACAGCGCGATGATGGCCCGTAAAGATCTTTGCTGCATCCGCCAGCTTTATTATAGCTACACGGTTTCGAACACGAGACGCAGGTACGATTTAGGCTGAAACTCGATTCGTGTCGGCAGAATGGTATTGGCCTTGAACCAGACGTTGAAATGAGTCTTCTTTCTGGTCATTTCATTGAAGATCTCGCCCTTCAACCGTGTGACGCCGCTCGATTCCGGAATCTTCTCCGTCTTCAAGTGAAAACGCTCCGGACCGAACATGTACTTCGACTCGGAACTGCGGCCATCCGACTGTAAAGCGCGCAAGACAACGTAAAGAAATGTAGCCGGTGTCGTTCCAGCTTCGGAGTCCAACTGGCGCCATTGCGACTCCGCCGATCTTGTCCGTTCGACAGCCGTGGTTACCAGCGCATCGAAGCGTGACCAGTTGAAGTCCGCCGGAAAGATCCATCGATGCGAAGCGCTGCGTCCGCGCCCGGTGAGATTCACTCCGTCTATCGCCGTGTAGCGTAGCCCATCTTTGTCTTGCTTATTGAGAGCGCCCTTCGCATCGGCAAAACTCTCTTCAGGAGATGACGTCATGATCCCAAAGTAAGCAGCTTCGCGTAACTTCGATTTCTCTTCGACGCAAATCTCCTGAATGTATCCGACGCGATTCAACCCGCCCGCGCGATCGGGAAGAGATCCTGCCTTGAACGTGATATTGAGTTTGCGTAGGCTCTCGTTTTGCGCCTCTTCAAACTCGATCGATCCCCCGCCCACACCCTTTCGACGGAGTACCGTCATCCCAAGAAAGGAAATTGCCGCATCTGCGCGATAGGAGCCCGTCTGTTTCGATATCGATGGCAGTGGACTATCACGCTCAAGCCGCTCCACCTCGAGCGGAGTAGCGATCCGTCGAAAGGCAAGCCCGCCAACCAGGCAGCGAAAGACGTCGCGACGGGACAGCATCGCTCAAGCTTATCGAATTGCGATCGTGACTCCGTCACGGCTCGTAACTCCGCCGATACTCACTTGGACCGGGATCGCCGCGCCCGCCGACAAACCGGCTGGAAGACGAACGTTGATCTGAAGCAATCCCGCTACAGAACCGGGGCTGCCGCCGGCATACTCGACTTGGGCGGGCATCCCTCCGATGAGAACCAACACTTGCGCCACGGGTCTCGGCGGTTCGCCAGTGATCTGCCGGCCGTCAGCTCCAGCCGGGAGAGCGAGACCTTCGCCCGTACCGAACAGGGTGATCACAGATCCACCCGCCGCGGGAGTCTCGGCGCTATTAAATGATCCGTCCTGATTCGTCGCAGCCGCTTGACCCGTACCCGAGTTATTCAGCGTAAACAATCCCGGCGATGCCGAAGTCGTGTTCAAACGAACAGCGGGTGCTCGCTGTCCCCGATATTCAACCTCAACGCCAACCGATTCCCGACCCAACACCGAGTACGGAACAATCGCGCTGACTTGGTTCGAAGCGGCTGAAATGATCGGAGCCGCAACTCCATCCACCAACACACGCGTCTCTCCAACAGTCGATTCGAGTATGCCATTCACGAACGTTCCCCGCACCGGCGCCGCCGGTCCGAATCCCGTGCCGTAGATCGTAATGATCTCGCCCGGAGCGACAGGTCCTGCTAGTCCGCTCGCGCCATTTACGATTCCGCTCGCCGACACTACCGGTCCTCCGGCCGAAGCGAACGGCAAGGAGAACGCCGGCGACTGCGTGCCATCCGGATTGGCAACCACGATCTGAAGCGGTTGAGCGGCCGTCATAACACTGGCTGGAATAGTCGCCCGCACACTTGTGGCGCTGACGAATAACGATGTTACTGCGGTCCCGTTCACACGAACCGTCGGAGGATTCTGGAACCCCGTCCCCTGAATCACGATATCCGTATTCTGATCGGATCGTGGAAGCGGATTTGGAGTCACACCGGTGATGGCCGCGGCAACAGTCACGTTCAACGTAACTGCGATATTTATGGCGTTCGAAGCGGCCGGCGCATTCACCACCACCGTAGCTACCGCATTCGCAGGTGGGAGCGAGCCCGGAACAATTGAGAACGTCAATGTTGCCGGCGTTGTTCCCGATTCGGGGGACACGCGCAGCCAGGGTTGATTCGAACCCACGCTAAATGTGACAGGTGCTCCAGCGGAAGCAAGCGCAACCGTCTGAGTTGGCGTATCGACGCCGGCACGCGCATTAAACGTCAATGCCATAGGCGTCGCACTGATAAAGTTTATGGCGGTATCGGCAGACAACCGCGCAAGGAAGATATCGAATTGGCCCAGAGTGTTGCCGATGAATTGATTCGTCGCCTGCGGAAAGTCCGGCGATGATGTTCGACCCGCGATCACAACCTGCCCCGTACGGTCGAGCGCCAGACCCAGAATCTCGTCCTGCTCTCTTCCGCCTATATAGGTCGAGTACAGTAGCGAATTACCCTGCGGACTGACCCTTGCCACAAACGCGTCGTTCCTTCCGCCGTTCAAGCTGGCCTGAATAGGGGCGCGCGTCGGGAAGTTCGTTGAACTCGTATAGCCGGCCACGTATGCCGAGCCCGCGGCATCGACGACGATATCGGCAAAGCCGAGGTCGTCCAGCGACCCTCCGACAAAAGTGGAGTACACAAGTGCATCGCCGGCCGGAGAAATCTTACTCACGAAAACGTCCGATCCGCCGCCTAAAGTCGTTTGAAATGCCCCGCGCACCGGAAAATCCGTAGATCTGGTATGTCCCAGTAAGTACGCTGCGCCCGTTGCGTCAACCGCCACCCGGAAGGCCAGATCGTCCAACGCCCCGCCCAGAAATGTCGAATAAAGCAGGGTGTTTCCGTTGGGCCCCAGCTTATAAAGAAACGCTTCTTGTGCCCCGCGCGCAGCCGGCTGTAGAGGACTCTGCAGCGGGAACACGGTGGATGTGGTCCCCCCGCAAACATAGGCGTTACCCTGGGCGTCAATCGCCAGGCCAGTCGCAAGATCGACACCATTTCCACCAACGTATGTAAAGTAAAATACGTTGGTTCGGGTGGTCGCAAGCTTCACAACGAAGGTGTCCTGTCCGCCGCCGGCCGGTGCCGTTGCGAAGGCGTTCCGCACAGGCAGGTCAAACGACAATGTCTGCCCCGCCACATACGCATCACCCTGCGCATTCACAGCTACATCGAGCGCATCATCATACTGCGAGCCGCCTAAAAACGTGCTGTAGAGGAACTGCTGCCCATCGCTCGAGATCTTCGTCAGGAATGCGTCGAATGTCCCCGCAAACGTTTCATATGCTGCATTGCGCATCGGGAATTCCGGAGAATTCGTGGTTCCCACCACATAGGCATTCCCGCTTTCATCCACGGCAATGCTTCTTCCGACATCAACCTGCCGGCCGCCAAGATAGGACGTCCACAACATATCGCCGCCGCCGGTAAACTTCGCAATGAATGCGTCGGAGTTTCCTCCGGGCTCGGGCTGGGCTTTACCGCTGGTTTGAAATCGCGTTGACGCCGTCTGCCCGGTGATATAGATATCTCCCGTCGCATTCGTAGCCACCGAGAGGCTTTGGTCCTGCCCTTCCTGCCCGAAATACGTCGAGTACTGCAGGACAGGATCGATTATCAACTCACGCTTGCGGTCGTACTTTGCTAGCGCGAACTCCACTCGCTTGCCATTTCGAATTCGATACCCTGCAGCGATCTCCTGCTTCTTACCGCCGATCATTTGATAGACCTTCGGACGTAGTTGGCGAATACTCCGCCCGTTGACTTCCAAGATCAGATCGCCATTCGCCTCAACACGGAGCTTGTCAGCGCCTTCGTAAGCAAGTTCAATCTGACTGCTGTCCGCGCCGGGCGCAACCACGAAGTCGTACTCAAGCTCGCGATGGGCGCCGTAATAGACAAGATCAACGCCGGGATAAACTGCCTTGTACTTCACACGAGCATAGTGCGGTATGGCGGTTCGCCATTGGCTCGGATCATTGTCAAGGAAATAATTGCTGATGCTCTTTAGTTTGTCGACGCCTTCCGTACGCGCATCGGCGTTCGAACCAGTGAGCTTCATTCGCACCGTCGTAGCCTTCTCGCCGTTCATGACAAGAAGAGCTTCACTCGCCGTCAGCAGCAGAGTGCGATCCGGCGTCCGTGATATCCAGCGGACGTCTGACGGCGCCTGCCCTCGATTCGGCTCGAACGTCAACGGCATTCGAACTTGTGAATCCGTCAACTTTTTCTGTTGGGAAGGAACGAGCAAACTCTGAGGGATGCCGGCTGCGAAAATACACGTGGCGCTCGCCAGCACTGCTGTAATCCGAGATACAAGAATCATCGTTCTATCCGGGCAATATAGCACGACATAGCACTGAGGTACTAAGAGGTAACGGTTCGTCTAAGGCGTTTCACTCAGTCGCCGCTTGATCGAGAAAAAACACCGGACGCCGGGTGTACTTGACCACAATCTGCGCTGGGAATTCCACAGGTGCAGCAGGCCCCTCCAAAATCGCTTGTAGGGCTTGCTTCTTATCTTCCCCTGCCGCCAGAACCGCAATGTTTCGCGCCGCAAGCAGCACTCCTGGCAGCAACGTGATGCGCCATTGCGGAATCTTAGCGACATACACGGCTGCGGCAATTCCTTGTCTATCGGCGATCAGCGGCTCACCCGGAAAGAGACTCGCGGTATGCGCGTCCGCCCCGATTCCCAGATGCACCACATCGAAGTGCGGCAGTTCACCGTCAGCTATTTGAAAGTGCTCGCGGATGTCTGAGGTGTAGTGTTTGGCGGCTTGCTTCGGCGGTAGCTCAGCCGGGATGCGATGAACATGCCGGATCTTGCACGGGCGAATGAGATGCTCTTCGGCGTGCCGATAGTTGCTCTGCTCATCGTCGCGAGGCACTGCGCGTTCGTCTACCCAGAACAAATGCACAAGCTTCCAATCGAATTTCGCTTTAGCCATCGCCGCAAACATCAGCTTAGGTGTGGACCCGCCGGATATCGCCAGCGTCGCCCCACCATTCCCTGTGATAGCGGATTGCAGAAGCTGAAGGATGTGCTGACCGCAAGCTTCTGCAGCCGTCTGCGCATCCGGGAACGTTCTGAGATCGGGCGCCATCCCGTTACGATTGTTGACTCTGTCCGAAGTACATGAGTTGTCCCAGTCCGAGCGCGTCTTCAAATCTTTGATCGCGTTCGGCAATCGAGAGTTCCTGTCGCAGCGCCTCGCCCTCCGTCAGCGTAGGCAGTACAGCAATCTGTTGATGCTCGTCATTCACAGTAACTTCCAGAGTATCCGCGGCGATGAGATCGATGGTTGCCAGCGTTTTAGGTCCACGCAACAGCACATGGGCGACAGACGCGTATTCAGGCCCGACTCCAGGGGCAATTCGTATCTTCACCCCCGCGCCAAGAACACTCATGAACCACCCGGCAAGATAGTACACGGCGGAAGGCTCGCCATGCGGACAGTTGTAGAGGATCTGAATTTCCTCGAGATCGAATACCGATCTTAAGTTCGTTGGATTCTCAAATATCTGCGCGATCGTTTCCCGCCATGGCGTAAGCCGCGACCACACCAGATCCGCCTTTCGAATGCTTGCCGGGAGATTGTTGAGATATGTCAACGCATGAGGCGAGTTCTCGATCCGATCGGAATCGATAATCAGCTTCGACGCCAGCGGCAATAGATTCAGGAACTCGGTATGCGGCCACAGCGCCTCACTCGGGCAGTAAAGGACCACCGGCAAATCCGGAACCGCGAGGCCGCGGAGCACTGCCGGCACATCCGCAAAGCTCGCCAGGCTGCTGATGATTTCTACCTGTTCGCAGCAGATCTGCTGCCGGCTGCCGAACGGCATCCAACACTGCGCAAACACTCGCGCCGAGAGCGACGGCTCCTGCTCTGGCCGCACCCGCAAAACAATCGCGCGGCTCGGATGCTCATGCATCAATGACGCCAGAGTCTCTCCGATCGCCTGGGCGTCACGCTCCTCCTCCACCACAACGATCATCGTCATGGCGCAGGCGCGCAATACTCCGGATGGCTCGTCTTTGCCGAGATCCACCCACAGGTTACGAAGATCTTTCAGCAGTCGTTCAGGGCGAATAGCGGCTTGCATTACGGATTTCTCCACGCGTGACCGTTGCGCGCCAACATCTTATCGGAATCGACAGGCCCCCAGCTTCCCGCGGGATAGTTCGGGAAATCCGCCGGATGCCGTTCGCGATAATCAAGGATCGGCTGCACTGCTGCCCAGCTCGCTTCCACCATATCCTGACGCGTATAAAGCGTCGCGTCGCCGAGCATCACGTCGACCAGCAGCGTCTCATACGCCGATGGAGATCGCACACCGAAGCTTGCGCCATAGTTGAAGTCCATTGATACATTGCGCAGCTTCATCCCTTCGCCCGGATGCTTCGACAGGAACCGCAAGGAAATCCCCTCATCCGGCTGAATGCGCAAAATGAGAAGATTCGGCTCGGCCGGTATCGCAGAGTTTTGCACTCCCGAGAACGGCGAATGAGGCGCAGGATTGAAATAGATTGCAATATCGGTGACGCGCTTCGGCAGATGCTTGCCGCTTCTTATATAAATCGGAACACCGGCCCACCGCCAATTATCGATATAAAAGGTTACCGCTGAATACGTATCGGTTTGCGCATTCGGATCCACACCCTCTTCCTGACGAAAACC
>DASQLD010000727.1:0-15952 GCA_035630195.1 Bryobacteraceae bacterium | reverse complement strand
CTCGTAAACGTGTCGATTAATCCAACGGCGTCAACGACGTCGGCCCATCTGTCTGTCGCGGCGGGATTGCAGCTGATTTCCCAACAGTATGCATTTGAAGTGCTCCCCTCGACCCGTAGATTCTGGTTAAGTTCGAATATCATCAATGCGGCGACGGAACTGCCCAGCCTTACCGCAGGCGCTCAGGCAGTGTTAACCGTCGGAAGTTCGCCGGTCTCGCCCACCTCCAGTAACGTCACACTGTTTCTGAACGACCGGGCAACTCCGGTCCTCGGAGTCTCGAACAATAAGATAATTTTCCAAGTCCCAGCGAACATGCAAGCAGGAGGGGTAGCCGTCCGCATCGAAATCTCGGGTGAGCGTAGCGCTCCTATCCTTATGATTGTCGATCCACCACTACCGAAGATTCTCTCCGCGTCTCCGGATAACCCCGCGGCGGGAACTGCTCTGAAATTAGGTCAATTGGTTGCTCTGACGGTGAGCGATCTCGAGACCGAGGGCTCGGCAGTGGATACGGGAAGAGTTGGGGTTAAGCTTGCGGGAATGCCGGTTCGGGTAGCACAGGTAATCGAACAATCCGATCTTCATAGAATCCTGGTATACGTGCCTGATACGTCTCCTACCGGGAGCGGGCTGCCGTTAACCGTTTCGAGCGGTAGCCGTACGTCCGAACCTATTAACGTACTCGTAGAAAATTAAGACACACCTAATCGCCAGAGCGATTTGCCATTGCGGTAGCCGCATCGCGCCGAATCATACTCCATTCCATGGCGCGCATTTGGCACGAAACTTGTTGCAAGCGCTCCAGATGGGGATTGAAAATGCCGCTGTGCCGTAAGATGGATTGAATATCGTCGTGGGCTTCCATACGCTTCTTGTGCTCGCTCACTTCGCTCTCAATACGTACTTCCCTAACGGACATCGACATTGCACCGTAAGACCAAGTCGCTGAGTGCGTCATATAGGCAGATAGTGGGATCGCCAGGACAATAATCTCTCTCAATAACTAAAAAATATTTCAGGATCTCAATAAGAGATTAGGAAATCGCGGTGTCATCCTGGGGAACTAGTCGTAACATACTTAACGTCACGCTTAATTCCCGCTCATCGTTGTCGCTTTTCCAGACCGGAGCGACGGAAATATTAATCTGGTACTGCTCCGCGGGAGGAAGTGGAGCTTCCACAATAAACAGGCCGTTGCGGTCGAGGATCCATCGACCGGCGGGTACCCCGTTCGCCACTACTTCGATAGTGACGGGCTGTCCGTCGCGGAATGGATTGTCCGGAACGTGCCCTCGGATACGCAGCTTCAATTCACCGCTACTCGAACGCTTCAAAATGGCGGAGGCACGATTTCCAATCCAGCGATACTTATTTCCGAAAACACCTTCGAGCGCATACCAACCCTCAAGGAGTTTCTCTTCGTGACCAGGCAGCGAGAAGTCGATGACATCGTCTCGATCTCCTGGGTAGAGCTCTTTCTTCTCCGCTGAGGGCAGCACGTTATATACACCACCCTCGTTCGCAGCCGAATAGCCACAATCCCCACAGATGAGGGTATCGTCGTTATTCCGCCGAAAGGAACCAAGGCAATCCGGACAGCGCAGAGCCCGTTCGAACGAATTCACGGAGAATTCTGGCGTTACGGAGTCACCAGCCTTGCGGCAAACCGCGGCCAGGGTACCACCTAACAATCGCGCAGCTCGCCAAGTCGATCGGTACGGATCCAGCAGAACACCGGCCTTTTTCATCCAGCGTTCGCCCCATCCGCGTTCAGGAACGAACAGGTCAAACTCTCGCGCGACGAAGTGGCGGCGAATGAGATTGTCCCAATCATTCAGGTACATGCGATGGTTCTGGCGGATGCCGAAGCTCTCTTCCTGTTCCGCTCCGATGACATCCCTCACAACATAGCCGAGCAATCCCCAATCAAAGAGCTTTCGCTCCCACGGCTTCATCGTTTCGTAGTATGGACATCGATATAGCCGCAACGACAATAGCCGGCGCATTGGCTCCTCGCAGAATGCGAAGATGCCGCCGGGCGCGAGTACGCGGGCTACCTCGGCGAAGACACTATCCAGATCCATGAACTGGCTCAACGTCTGGCACGTCATTACAAAACGAACCGAACCATCCCGAAACGGGAGCTTTCCGCCGTCACCGGCAATACGAATCGGCGCCTGCTGATAGTTCCATTGATTCTGCAGTGCAATTCCGTGGCGAAGCGCGTCGGCCGAGATATCGAGCGCATAGCCCTGAGCCCCGAACTCATTACACAGCATGTAGCTCGTATGACCTGCATTAGCGCCGATTTCTAGGAACGGAGTCATCGAGCCGATGAAATCCCGATGATTGCGAATCATCGCGCCGCGACGAAGATTTTCCTCGCGGTAGATACGCATGGCTCGCTCAGGCTCGCCCAGGGACGCGAAGTTGTGAAACTCCACCTGGGCGCGTTTGACGGAAAAAGATTGGGATTCCATCTATTCGACCCACTTTCCGGCGGTCATCCGGCGCTCTATTCTTGGGTTCGTTTTGGGATCTCCCGCGAGTACCATGAGATCTGCTTTTGACCCGACCTGCAGGTCTCCACCGGAATGCATTACAAACTTGCCGTAGGCCTCGGTCTTCTGCGAACCCGGGGGAACAGGAGTCATTTGTTGCGTCCCTACCGCTGCGATTCGGTCGTCTTTCACAACCACAACCCCGTACGGCGTTGCAGCCTGCGACGAATGCACGAGAGTGGCGCCCACAATAACTTTGACATTGGAGGTTGGGAGGTCGCCACAGGAGGCTAGAAGGAGGACAGCGAGAAAGAATGCAGTACGGATCACAGAAGCGATTCCAGTCGTAACGATCGCAGGTCTGGAACAAGCACATCGGGGTGGTGCGCCGCTAGCTCATCTGGCGTCGACACCCCGGTGGCTACAGCGATCGACCGGATACGATTCAGTTTAGCAGCCCGAATATCGTTGGCATGGTCTCCGACGAGCGAAACTGCGGTTTTGCGCGTAATGAGACCTTTTCTCCGACCTTCCCGCAGCGCGATCCTTGCCAAACCAGAGCGCGTCCGGGCCATGTCCGCGAAGGCTCCCACTTCAAAGAAAGACCGCAACCCTGAAGACTCCATCTTCTTCCAGCCGATCGCAGTGAGATTGCCGGTGACAAGGCCTGCTGGAATGCGCTCCCGCTGTAGCTTTTCGAGGAAATCAACGACTCCCGGGCAGACCCGATCGTGCAGCAGCGGACATATCGTTCCGTAGTGACGTTGCGCAAATTCCACGATCGCAGGCATCCATTGGTCGATTTCGCGATTGGCGGCTCCGGTCGAGCGCAGAAGAATCCTGATGAGATCGCGATCGAGCATACCGCTCGTGTCAATGCCATCGAAGGAGGTGTCGCGCCGCGTGACTTTCCGAATCGCCTCGACCAGCGCCATCTTGTGATGGGGTCCGGCTCTGCTGAGGAGCGTGCCATCGATGTCGAAGAGAACGAATGCGCGTGGCTCACTCATGTGATTCTTCTGATCTGGCAAGAAGGCAGACTTTCAGTCTCCCACGCGGTCCCTTCCTCCAAAAAAAGTTAAAGGCGCATCTAGCTTCGACCGAAGAGATTTGTGGAGCTGATTGTCATGCAATGTCCATCATGCGGAAGAAGTGACACGGGTCGGGTTCGCCGCGACGGTGTCGTCGATCAAATCGTCCGGTGGTTCGGCTGCTGGCCTTATCGCTGCTACTCGTGTACCAAACGTTTTTATCAACGGAATCGATCTACAGCACCGCGAGGGCAAAGGCAGAATCAACAGACCCGCGCGACGCCGCCGGCCAGTCCTACAGCCCAGATCGTTGTAAAGGCCGAGACGCATGAACAACTCGACAGCCTTCTCCTAGCTCTGCATGACGCCATATCGTCGCATCAGGCGAAACAACCCGAATCTGTTTCGCACTCGCGTCGTTGAAATTTGAGAACAAGGAGTACACAAAATGTCCAAGACTTCGAGAAAACACGATCTACGCGCAATTCGAAACTTATTGAATCAGGCTGAAGGCATACTTACTGGGGATGCGCTTCGTTTGGGGGCTGCCCTCCGTGTCGGAGCGAGGCTTCCGGAAGCCAAAGTCGGCAATGCAGTCGAACTTTTACGCACGGCGCTTTCGTTGACGGACGGCCTTATTTCCCACTCCGATAATGTTGAGAGGTGGGAAAGCCGTCGCCAAGCTACGGAACCACTGAGACCAGAGGCGCATTGCTAACACGTCCATCAATCGTGACCACCACCCTATGTGCGCCGGCAGGTAGATTTGGGACGACAACGTTGGCCTGTGCTCCACCCACCAACGAGGGCGCCAAGCCCAAGTAGGCGATTGTCGCGGGTTGATCGCCGATCGTCACTGATACAGACTGCGCCACGGGTCTAGGCAATGTGCCGGCCGGTGGCCTGTCTCCCGTAAGTACTGCCACATCCGTTTGACCGATGCCTGTAAGCCAGATCGTGACAGTGCTGCCCGCCTTGGCCGGCTTATCGGCGGCATTTACGCTGCCATCTTCATTCGTCACGGACGCCTGGTTCCCTGCGGACTGAAAGAAGACTCCGGGATTGGCCGCGACGACGTCGAAAGTGTGCGGACTTGAAGTTTGTGCGCCACTAGTCACGACGACCTGCGCCTGACCCACTCGAGTCACATACGGCAGTAGAAAGTTGATCTGCGTCGGCGCAACATACAAAAGAGGAACCGCCCTATCATTGACTTTCACCTGAACTCCACCGAGGGTTGTCGGCAACGGCACTTCCGCGGAGTTTGTCACGGCCGATGCCAGACTAGACCCAAACAGAGCGACAATTGAGCCCGGAGCGACCGGTTCTCGTCGGAAACTTGCGCCTCCTACGATGCCATTTGGGTTGATAACAGGAGGTTGGGTATCGAACTCAATCCTTATGAAAAAACCATCGGAAGATCCAGCACGGGTCCGCTGAAACGGATTCGCGGAAACCGGAAACTCGCCCGATTCTGTCGCTCCGCCAACAAACGCCCGACCAGAGGAGTCCGAAGCTACCGTTGTAGCCGAATCATCGCTCGAGCCGCCGAGATAAGTTCCGTATAGGAGCGCGGTGGCTCCCGCGTCCATTCGACTCAGAAAACCATCCTCTCCACCACTTCTTCTGCCTCGCGCGGCATCGGCGGTAACGGGGAAGTTGTCCGAATCGGTGACACCGCCCACCAAGATCGATCCGGTCCCATCCACCACAACCGCCGTACCATTCTCATTTCGCGACCCGGAAAGGCAACCGGAGAAAACCAGGCTGGTTCCGTTGTTGTTAAGTCGCGAAACGAACGCATCCTGTGCGCGGCCGCATCCCTGAAGAGCTTGCGAAGACGTACGCGGGAAGTCGGAAGATTCCGTCGCTCCGGTGATGATCGCTCCGCCGTCCTGTGTCAGTGCAATGGCGGCGGCCCATTCGTCATCGGATCCGCCCAGGCACGTGGAATAAGCCAGATTGGATCCACTAGGCTGTAGCTTAGTGACGAAAGCGTCAAAATTGCATCGTGTCTTCAACGCGCCCGTCGTGGTTGGGAAGAAGAAGCCGGGCGTTACGCCGGTAACGTACGCCGCGCCCGAGGCGTCAACGGCAATTCCAAACGCTTCATCATCCAACTCTCCGATGATGAAAGTCGAATAGATTAAATCCGAGCCGGTCGAATTCAGTTTGCTCACAAAAACATCCAAATCGAGTCCGGTCCGGACGGGCTGAAACGCATTGGATGTAGTTGGAAAGTTGAAAGACTCGGTTCCGCCTGTGACATATGCATTGCCGGAATTATCGATTGCAATCGCATTGGCGAAATCGCTGTAGAACCCGCCCAAATATGTCGCGTAAGAAAGCTGCGAACCGCTTGCTGACAATTTCGCGACAAATACGTCGGACACGCCGCCGGCATAGGATCGCTGCCCCGCATTCGAAGAGACCGGGAAGTTACCCGATCTCGTAAAGCCGGTGATGTAAGCGGCTCCGGACGAATCCACCGCAATTCCATTCGCGCCATCGTCACCTGATCCGCCGACGTACGTCGAGTAGATTACGCGCGAGCCGGTGGGATCGAGTTTGACAACAAATGCGTCCCCGCCCCCGCGGTAATTAGAAGCGGTCGTTCCAGGAAAATTGCCGCTGTCCGTTCTACCAGTCAGATACATATTGCCCACAGAGTCCACAGCCATCGCATGAACACTGTCGGCATCACTGCCGCCAATATAGGAAGCGAAGTTGACAACCGGATCGATCACGAGCGGTTTCGATGGATCGTATGCGCCGATTCGAAATGTCACTTCGTCGCGACCGTGAAGAACATACGCCGCGGCAATATTCTTCGTGGAGTCCCCCTGCGACTGGTACGCCAAAGGCTTGCGCTTGCGCCAATCTCCTTCGGCAGTGCGGACGATGAGATCGCCGTTTTCCGCAATGCGGAGCGATTGCATTCCTCGCAATCGAATTCTTATGCGAGCAGGATCGGCTCCGGGCGCGACCAGAAAATCGTATTCGAGCTCATTCGATTCTGAAAAGTAGTAAACCGCATCAATCCCCGGATAGACAGAATCGAATTGCACTTTCTGAAAGTGCGGAACTTCTGTTATCCAAGAGTCCGGGTCGGAGCCGAAGAGGTAGTTACTGATTCCCATAGTAGGGCTCTGGGGTCGCGACGCGGCTGATGGCTCCGACCCCACAAGCACCCATCCGACTTCTTCACCAAGATCGCGACCCATGGATACCGATGCACCTTGACGATTGAGCGAGACGTGCAACCCTTCTCCGAGACTCGAATACAGCACTTCCAGTACACTTTGACCTCTATTGGGTTCGAAGTACCGCTGCGGGCGAACTGCCCCATTTAACTGATTGACGAGGACTAGTAAAAACGCGATTACAGTGATACGCATGTCTCGCTCCGTAGCCAATCGAACTATGGTCAACTTCAGTGTCGATGACGGCCGGCGTGATAGACAAGCAACAAACAGTAATTCAATTACTATCTCGCCCGTTAAGTTACTAAGTACTGTGCTAGGTTACTCAGAAGCCTGGTAGTTTAGCAGCAAGCAGCACACTGTTTTCTGTCATAGCTGCTTGAATGAAGCCCGCCGCCGAGCCGCTGCTTATTGATGCTCGCGAGAAAAGCCTCATCGATAGCCAAAGTAGACCAAATTTACAGCGCATCGCGATTATAGATACGCACGCGATACGGAGGCTTATCCTTCTCTGCTGTCTCTTGCTCATAAGTCTGCTCGGTCTTCGAGGGATCGTAGTCGCGCCAGAGCCATGTCAGAGACTCAGGCAACTGTGAGTTCCCGTGGGCTCCCGAGTGCGCGCCTGCTCCAAACGTAAAGTGAAAATCGTAGCCGCGCATTTTGAGCGAGTTCGCCATTTGAATATTCTGCAGCGGCCAGCTCCCATGCGAGTTCTCGAGATCCTCAGAGCCATCTTGCAGCCACACGCGGATATTGCGCTTGGGATCCTTACGCACGCGGAACGGGAGAATCTCACCACCCTCGATCTTTCCCGGGGTCCACTGAATACTCGTATAAGTTCCGATATGCGAGAGGACTCGACTGTATTGATCCGGCATCTGCCATGCCGCGTTAAAGGCCGCAATTCCGCCCGATGAGCCGCCGGCGACCGCATAGCTGTAACCGTCCTTGCGCAGGTTAAACTTCGTAGCTACTTCAGCTACGAGTTCATCTCGCAGGAACCGGCCGAAGCGGTCGGAAACAGTGTCATATTGAACGCTACGTAAGGGCCGGCGAGGAGATCTTGCGGGAGCGTTAACCGAATTGGCCGTGGGCGTGCCTCCGACTCTTTCAACGGTTCCCGGAGACGTGAAGATATGGATGATCACGGGAATCTTCTTCTGATGTGTCAGATTGTCGATCACATTCATCAGCCGGGAGCCGCCGTTGCGGTTCGTATGACCCTGGCCGTCTGTCCAAATCATCACTCCCGCAGCCTTTGACGCATCGTACTGAACGGGCGCGTATATCCAGTACTCCGATTCCATTCCTTCATAGATCTTGCTGATGTGTACGATCTTTTCAGAGAGCTTGCCCTCCGGGACGCCGGCCTTCTGATACGAATCAGGGCCGAACGCCGGAACATTCAGATTGCCTCCGAATCGTTTCCCTTCGACGATGTAGTGAAACGTGTGGGGATGGCCCGTGCGCAATTGCGACTTTGCAACCCACACATTGCTGGCGTTCAGTTGCGTCATGGCCGGCCCCGGCTGATCGTCAATGACGATCTGGGGCTTCAACGGGCTCTCGACTGCAAATAGAAAGTCGC
Source organism: Bryobacteraceae bacterium (assembly GCA_035630195.1). GTDB lineage: Bacteria > Acidobacteriota > Terriglobia > Bryobacterales > Bryobacteraceae > DASQDN01. The sequence goes on along the minus strand of DASQLD010000727.1, from coordinate 7,626 downwards.
CGCCTTCTCCGATGAAAGCAGTTCCTTTCTGAACCGCTTCGGTTCCGGCGGTGACAAGAAGAGTCTCGCGAAAGCCGGCGTCCTGCAGATTCTGGCTGGCCAACTCAAGTAATCGCGCATTGGTGACCTTGTCGGCTGCGCCGGCCGACACCGCGAAAATCAGCAAAAAGAGTGGATTGCGTTTCATCGGGTTGAAAATCAGCTTATCCGATATCGGCGCAGGGCGCCGCGATGATAAACTTCTCTGCGTGCCCACCCCCCTCCTTGTTGAAGTGCTTGCAGAAGCGTTCGGAACATTCGTGCTTGTTTTGTTCGGCACAGGCGTAGTGGCGATGGTTGTACTGTTCGGACAGGGTGTGCCTGCCGAAATCGTGAACGGCGGTTTTACGAATATAACGATTGCTTGGGGCCTCGGCGTCACGATGGCTATTTACCTCACAGCGAAGGTAAGCGGAGCTCACCTCAACCCGGCGGTCACGGTAGCGCTCGCTGCCTTCCGTGGCTTCCCGTGGAGCAAGGTCGCTCCGTACTGCGTGGCTCAAGTCATCGGCGGATTTCTGGGCGCGGCTCTGACTTATCTCAACTACCGAGCCGCGTTTCTCAAGTTCGATCCAGATTTAGGTCGCACGGCCGGCGTTTTTACGACCTTTCCGGCATTCCCCACGCTGCCGATGACGGGCTTCCTTGACCAGGTAATCGGAACCGCCTTACTCGTTCTGCTAGTGTTCGCCTTATCCGACGAGAACAACATCGCTCCGCCTCCTTACATCGCGCCTCTGCTTGTCGGATTGATAGTTGTAGTTATCGGTATGTCGTTCGGCAGCCTGCACGGTTATGCGATCAATCCCGCACGCGACTTCGGGCCTCGTCTATTCACCGTGCTGGCCGGCTTTCCCAACAATGGTCTTACCGATGGTACAAACCAGTTTCTTGTACCTATAGTCGCGCCCCTTATCGGCGGGATCGCTGGTGGAGCGCTGTATCAATCGTTAATAGGCCGTTTCCTACGGCCGGGGGTATGAACCATGTCGGTTACCAGACGTCACATGATTGCGGCCGCGACTGCCGCATCCTACAGCCGCATACTGGGCGCCAATGATCGGGTTGGCGTCGGATTTGTTGGATACGGCCTGATCGGCGCCCAACACGTCTACGACTTCAAGAATCAGAAGGACGTCGAAATGGTGGCGATGAGCGAGACGTATCAGCCTCGCCTTGAACAAGGTATCGCGGAATGTGGCGGAAAGGCCAAAGGTTATCGGGATTTTCGGAAGCTTCTCGACGATAAGGACGTTCAAGCGGTGGTGGTATCTACGCCCGATCACTGGCACTGCCTCATGTCCATGATGGCCTGCGCCGCTGGTAAAGATGTCTATGTTGAAAAACCCCTCAGCGTGTTTGTGAAGGAAGGTCGATGGCTCGCGCAGGTAGCCAAAAAACATAACCGGGTCGTGCAGGTCGGCACACAACAGCGGAGCGGTCGACACTATCATCAGGGCAAAGATTTGATCGCCAAGGGTCACATCGGCAAAGTCCACGCGGTTCGTTCCGGAGCGTTTCGTAACGTTTATCCTGGCTTCGGCGCTCCCCCCGACGCCGCCGCGCCAAGTGATTTCGATTACGACATGTGGCTGGGTCCTGCGCCGAAAAGGCCTTTCAATCCGAAGCGAGGGATTTATCATTTCCGATGGTTCTGGGACTACTCCGGCGGACAGATGACGAATCTCGGCGCTCACACCATCGATATCGTGCAGTGGTATCTCGGCTTCAAAGGGCCGCAGCGAATCTGCTCATTTGGAGGACGTCGCGCCCTCGAAGATAATGGCGAGACTCCGGATACGCAGGACTGCATCATCGAGTACCCCGGCGTGAACATGCAGTACTCTATTCGCGAAGCGAGCGCCGGCACGCGCGGTGGATCGCTCGAATTCTTCGGAACGAAAGGCAGCATGGTCATCGAGCGACCGATGCTGAGAGTCGTTTCGGACATGAAGAGCGATCCGAACAACGCCATCCCCCAGTTTCGAGGACAAACAGCCGGAGGGCCACAGCGAGTTGAAAAGAAACCTGAGCCGTGGACCGAGGCTATGCAAGTTGCCGGATCGTCGCCTGAACAGTTCGACCTTCACGTGCGCAACTTCCTGGACGCGATCAAGACACGCCAGAAGACAATCGCATCCGCAGAGGACGGCCACTACACGGCAACCACCTGCCACTTGGCTAATATCTCCCTCCGAACGAAGAGCCTGATCGAGTGGGACGCCGAGAAAGAGCAGATTGCGAACAATAAAGAAGCCTCGGCCATGCTGGAGCGGCCTTACCGAAAGCCCTGGGACTCCGTACTGAAATCGCTTCTGTCATGACGCGAAGGAGTTTTCTCGCCTGCGGCGCGACGGCCTTTGCGGCTCGCGCGCCCAAGCGGTCCGCGCTCGGTGTCGCGACGACGTCGTATATGACCGTGCGACGGTTCACTGACACCATTGAGTTCCTCGATCATTGCGACAAACTCGGCGCTGCAGGCGTTCAGACAACGCTAACATCGATTGAGCCAGAGTATCTCGATAGGGTCAAATCGCGCTTGCAGCAGACGGGGATGTACATAGAAGTCATGGCGCCCCTCCCGCAGGTAGACATGACAGGTTTCATCGCCATGGTCGAGGCGGCAAAACGCGTCGATGCAGCGTGTCTGCGGTCCCGATGTCTATCGGGACGCCGGTATGAGACGTTCTCGACTCTAAGTGAATGGCGGAAATTCGTTGCAGACTCAAAGGCGGCGCTCTCGCGAGCTGTTACGATAGCGGACAAACTGCGCTTACCACTGGCACTCGAGAACCACAAGGACTGGACGCTTGATGAGATGTTGAAGCTTCTCAAGTCCTATAGCTCGCCCTATCTTGGCGTATGCCTCGACACGGGCAATAACATTTCTCTATTGGACGACCCGATGGAGGTTGTCCGGAAACTTGCGCCTTATGCGTTGTCCGTTCATGTCAAAGACGTGGGTGTGGGCTTGTATCGCGACGGATTTCTTCTGTCAGAAGTTCCGATCGGCGATGGTTTTCTCAACATCCCGGAGATTGTTGCTATCGTTCGAAAACAGCGTCCGTCTACGCGATTGTTGCTCGAAATGATCACGCGGGATCCGCTCGCGGTACCGGTCTTTACGGATAAGTATCGGGCGACATTTCCGGAACGGAACGGCTTGTATCTAGCGCGCACAATGCGTATGGTTCACGCCAATCACACTAAGCTGCCCCTGCTATCGGTTTTGCCGAAGGCGAAGCAACTCGATCTTGAAGAAGCCAACGTTCAAAAGTGCCTGGCCGCAATGCCTGGGTAAAGCAATCGATGCTTGGACTTTTGCTACTGGCATTCGGAATTTACGACTACAACGCATCTGCTCCGTTTGACATCAGGGTGACGAAGGTTGAAAAGCGTCAAGGAGTGGAAGTGCGCGATATCACTTACGACAGTTCCTCCGGCGCCCGCAAAGCTGCCTATCTGGTAGTGCCGGCGAACAAAGGCAAACATCCCGCCGCATTGATGGTCCATTGGTATGCTCCCGAGGAGCACGATTCGAACCGCACGCAGTACCTGGGACAGGCGGTGGAGCTCGCGCAACTCGGTGTCATAAGCCTGCTCCCCGAGACAATGTGGTCCGAACCGAAATGGTTCCCTACACGCAAGAGATCGGATGATTTTGAAGCTTCGGCGCGCGCGGTACGAGATCTGCGTCGTGAGCTGGACCTGCTGCTCAGTCAACCCGATGTCGACAAGACGCGAGTTGCGTTGGTCGGTCACGATTTCGGCGCGATGTATGGGTCGATTCTGATAACCGTTGACAGACGTCCGACTATGTACGCGCTGCAGGCGTTCACGAATCAAATGAGCCATTGGTATCTTTATGGGCCGAAGATGCCCGAACCGGAGCGGTCTGAGTTCATAGGAAAGCTCAAACCAATGGACGCGACGGAACACCTTTCGAAAGCCGCGCCGGCTCCGGTGTTACTGCAGTTCGGAACCAAGGATCACCACGTTCCGAAAGAGCGCGCAGAGGCTAGCATCAACGCCACCAGCTCACCGAAGAAAGTAATCTGGTATGAGACGGAACATGGCCTGAACGACAAAGCGGTACGGGATCGAATGGAGTGGCTCAAACAGCAGCTAAGACTCTAGCAGCCAGTTTGCGTGCGGGCTGCGTTTGTCGCCAGTTCGTCGCAGCGATTGTTATCTACGTGATCTGCATGTCCCTTCGTCCATGACCAAACGGTCTTGTGACGAGCATTCTGACGGTCAAGTTCTTCCCAAAGATCCTGATTGGATACGGGCTTTTTGTCGGAGGTGCGCCAACCGTTGCGTTTCCAGTTCGCGATCCATTTCGTGATCCCGTTTTTCACATACTGCGAATCGGTGACAATCTCAACTTCGCAAGGCTCGCGGAGCTCAGTAAGCCCTTTCACTGCGGCGGTGAGTTCCATGCGGTTGTTCGTTGTCTGCCGCTCCGCGCCACACATTTCTTTCTTTTTATCGCCGTGCCGGAGAATGCACGCCCAGCCGCCGGGCCCGGGATTGCCGATGCAGGCCCCATCCGTGATCAGTTGTACCTGCTTCAAGCGGGGACAGCCTCCAGCTCCTGGCTGAAAAAGGCATCCACGCGATCGAGAATCTCAGCGGTGTCTTTCGTCTGATAAATCTCGACACGCAGCTTGGAGCCATTCCGGATTCCGTGGGTGAAATATGTTGCGAACTGCTTCATCTTTCCGATGGCGTCGGGTTCGCCGCGTTCGACGAGCAAAGTATAGTAGTGGCGCATCAGCTCATAGCGCTCGCGATCGTGAGGAATGCGATACGAACCCGTGGCCAGATATTCCTGAATTTGCGCGAAGATCCACGGATTAGACGAGGCTGCTCTGCCGATCATCACAGCATCGCAATTCGTCTCCTCAACCATGCGAACGGCATCTTCCGGAGTAAGAATGTCACCATTGCCAATCACCGGAATTCGAACCGCCGCCTTTGCGCCCGCGATACGTGCCCAGTCGGCCTTGCCACTATAGCCCTGTTCGCGCGTCCTGGGATGGAGAGCAACTGCTTGTAGACCGCAGTCCTCTGCCAGTTTCGCCATCTCTTGAAAGACAAGTTCTTTGTCGTTCCACCCTGCCCGGAACTTGCACGTAAGTGGAATCGCGATTGCTTGCCGGACCTTTGTCAGGATCGTCTCGACGAGCGGAAGATCGCGAAGCAATCCTGATCCGCCGTTGCATTTTACGACTTTGTTGACGGGACAACCGAAGTTGATGTCGACGATGTCAAACCCTAGTCCCTCGCAGACACGGGCAGCCTCGGCCATCACGTCCGGATCGGAGCCGAAGAGCTGTGCTGAAATCGGGCGTTCCTGTTCCTCGAAGGCAAGGTATCGCATCGCGAAAGTCGGTCGCCGAGCCCCTTTGGAGTTGACGACACCGTGCGAGCTGGTGAACTCGGTCATCATTAATCCGCATCCGCCCTGGCCGCGGATCAGTCGCCGGAAAACTGTGTCGGTCACACCGGCCATCGGCGCCAGTACGGTTGCCGGGGCGATGCGCACCGGTCCCACCGAGTATTCCGTTGGAAACTGCGCCATGTCTCTATTATTGAACACCGTTGTCCGCAACCCCTTGGCTGCGCGATACGTTTAACATAGCTGAGAGCTATGATGAAACCCGTCCTCACTTTCATCCTTGGAGCCGCGCTGGCCTCACTTATTGCTGTATTCCTGGTCAAGCGGACTCCGGATCCGGTTCAACCTCTGGCGCCGCCTGTCGTCGCGGAATCGCCGGCCGCGTCCGCCGCGATCCCTCCTCCGCCAGCGCCCGTCGAACCAGTGACGGCTACCCCCGCGCCCTCCAAGTCCAGCAGATCGCCACGGACGGTGGCGAAAAGCGTTGTTAAGCCCTCTACTGAGGCGAAAAATGGCGCCTCAAACCCAATTCACGAACCACAAAATACGCCAACGCCAGAGCCTACACCACCGGCCGGTCCGCCGCAGACCACGATCTCAATGCCTCCGCCGCCATCGGAAACGAAGCCGGTCGCGTCGCCCAGAGTGGCGAAGACAGTTACAATCCCGGCCGGAACACTGCTGAGCGTCCGTGTGGACGAAAAGCTCTCCTCGTCGACGTCGCAAACCGGCGACAGCTTCCGTGCGACGCTGGACGGTCCTCTCGTCGTGGACGGCGCAGTTATCGCAGAGCGCGGCGCAAGGATCGAAGGTCGAGTAGCGGAAGCCGATCGCGGCGGAAAGGTAAAGGGAACCGCTAGTCTTGCACTCGAATTGGTGCGATTGAACACATCGGATGGGCAACGCGTTAGGTTGCAAACGGAGGGCTTTACGAAAGCCGCCGAGAAGAGTACGAAAAAGGATGCGATGAAAGTGGGAATTGGCGCGGGTCTGGGGGCTGCAATCGGAGCAATCGCAGGCGGCGGCAAGGGGGCCGCAATCGGTGCTGGTGTCGGAGGAGCCGCGGGAACCGGGGCTGTCATGGCGAGTCGAGGCGAGGCGGCGGAAATACCTGCCGAAACGCGACTGACTTTCCGGCTGAGGGAACCGATTACTTTAACTGAGAAGTTTAATTAGGTCGGTAATATTTACAAAATGCAACGGACCTTTACCAAAGTTATCTAGTAGAATCAATTAGTTAATTTTTGGCAGCTTACTTGCAACATCATTGGTGTGCAAAACAGTAAGGCTCAGGGAAGATCGGTTGATCCTCTAACAAAACCTCTGCGGTAACTGTCCAACCTTAACTACTTCGATAAGATTCACTCCTGTACCCCCTCCCAACCGCTTCCCTAGAGCCCCAGAGTTCCCCTGGGGCTTAGTAATTTTTACCATGTTGGAAATTGCTTACATGGTTTTGCTAACTGCTCCGGCGACCTGCCGCAGCACGTACGGGAGAATCCCCCCATTTCGGTAGTACTCTAGCTCCTGGGGCGTATCCACTCTGACGATGACTTCGAAAACTGTCGATTTTCCGTCCGGCGCAATCGCTCGGACTAGAGCAGGTTTAGAACTCTCGATTGCCGAGTAAATATTCTCAACGCTATACGTTTCCTGGCCGGTGAGCGCGAGCGACTCCCGTCCCTGGCCCGGTAGAAACTGCAGCGGAATTACTCCCATCCCAACCAGATTCGACCGGTGGATCCGCTCGAAACTTTCCGCGATAACCGCCTTCACACCGAGGAGCAAAACACCCTTTGCGGCCCAGTCGCGGGAGGACCCCGAGCCGTATTCCTTGCCGGCGATAATCATCAGAGGTACGCTCTGGCTCGCATACTTTACAGAGGCGTCATAGATGAACATCTTTTCGCCGCTCGGGATGTGGGTCGTCCAGCCGCCCTCAGTACCTGGCGCGAGCTGGTTCCGAAGTCGGATGTTGGCAAGCGTGCCCCGGACCATTACTTCGTGATTGCCGCGGCGTGCGCCATACGAATTGAAATCGACCGGCTTGACACCTTGCTCGATGAGATATTTTCCGGCCGGCGTATCGACTGGAATGGAGCCGGCTGGAGAGATGTGATCCGTTGTCACGGAGTCCCCTAACATTGCCAGGAGACGCATGCTGTGCAAGTCGCGAATGGGGCCGG
>DASQLD010000726.1:0-13170 GCA_035630195.1 Bryobacteraceae bacterium | reverse complement strand
CTCAGAGCGCGCGAGACCATAAAGTACCGGTAGACGAGACTTTGGCTCGTCGAGATCTGCTGGTTAAGTTGTTGTCCAAGATCTCCGATGAGGATCGCAGTTTGATGCTTATGAAAGAGGTCGAGGGTCATTCTGTCGAAGAATTAGCCGAGATGACCGGGATGAACGAGAATACAATTAAGGTTAAGCTGTTTCGTACGCGGCAGAAGCTAGTTAAGGCTGCGCAGCGATTGGGCAAGGGCGGGGCCAACCCGTTTGCTGCCTAAGTTGTACGGAAGCCGATTATATAGCGAACGTAGATTCGCTGGCTTCTAGAATCGATTGACGGACGTGATCGCTAAGAATCACGCCGAAATTCTTGGGTGCTTGGGAAGAAGCTATGCATGAGCCTGTAATTCAACGTCTTGAAGAGTATCTGGACGGCGGCGGTCCGTTTCCGGAAGTGGAACAACACTTGAGCAAATGTGACGATTGCAGGGAAGAGTTGGAGGCGATGCGAGAGCAGTCGGCGTTGTTCCGCCGAGCCTTCAAAGTGGAAGCTGAGCCGGACGCTGCGTTCTACGCGCGGTTAATGACCCGGATCGAGACGCAGGCGCGACCTTCAGTTTGGAGTTTGTTCGCGGAGTCGATGTTTGCCAAGCGTTTGGCGTATGCTTCGGCTACATTTCTGGTGCTGATTGGTGTGGTTTTCATGTCTGCTGAGCAGGATCAGGCAACTGCCTATGGTGATCCGGGCATGATTTTAGCCGGAGATGAGCGGTATATCCCTGTCAACATGGACACAGAGGTAGATTCGGAGCGCGACCGCCAGGTCGTCCTGGTAAATCTCACCACTTACCAGGATTCGCGGTAATGTCTCGAGCGCCCTGGCAGAGTCCCAGTATTCTGTTGACGCTCCTCTGCGTTTTTCTAGCCGGCGCAGCAACCGGGGCAGTTGGAATATGGCTGGCTTTTCCGCCAGAGCGTCATAAGCCCCTCGCATGGAACGAAGCGGGTCGTGAGATCAGCCTGCATCGATTCAAGAAAGAACTGAATCTCACGCCCGACCAGACAGAAGAATTTCGACGTATTCTCGACGACTTCATGACGTACTATCAGTACGCGCAGGCACAGATGGAAGACGTTCGTGCCACCGGAAAAGGTCGTATCCTTCGGATTCTCCAGGAGGATCAGAAGGTCAAGTTCCAGAAAATGATGGGCGAATTACAGGCTAAACAGTAGTCTGCGCCATTTGCGTCGCTAGGGCCGTCTTTCAAGTCTCAAAGCGCGTCTAACTTTCCAAACAGAATGATATGTTTCTGTTGTGGCGGTTAGAATAGTAACCGGAGGCGCTTTCCCTTCTTGCCCGCACCCATACTCCTGATTCAGGTCAGCATCACCGAAGCCGTCATTCATTCCGGTCCGGTGTCCTGGGCCGTGCTAGCCATCCTGCTGGCGCTGTCTCTCGTTTCGTGGACCATTATCTTTTCCAAGTGGTCGCGCTTCCGCAGCGCCCGTGGCGCCAATGCGCATTTTCTGCGCGCTTTCCGCAAAGCGAACAGCATGGATTCTGTTGCTGTCGCCAGCGAGCAGTTCCGAATCTCTCCGCTCGTTACGGTGTTCGATTTCGGCTACAGCGAGATCGACCGCCAAGTCAAAGCCAGAGGCACTTTAACAAATAAGCTTGCCCTGGAGAGAACTCTGCAACTGGGTATCAGCGAAGAGGTAACGCGTCTGGAGCGCAGCATGAACTGGCTTGCTACAACTGCCACCGTATCGCCGTTTATCGGGCTTTTTGGTACGGTCTGGGGTATCATGTCTGCGTTTGGAGCCTTGGCTCAGGCCGGCGGGGCCAGTTTGCGCGCAGTTGGTCCCGGCATATCGGAAGCCTTGCTTGCCACTGCCATGGGCCTTGCGGCCGCGATTCCGGCAGCCGTCTTCTACAACTACTTCGGACACACCATTCGAGAGTTCGGAGCGCGGATGGAAGATTTCTCGCTCGAGTTTCTCAACATGACCGAGCGTAGTTTCGGGGATTAGTATATGGGTTTTTCGGTCGGATCTTCGGGCAACGGTAATGGACGAAGCCGCTTTCGCGGCAGCACAGGAACGTTATCCGAAATCAATGTCGTTCCTCTAGTCGATGTGGTGCTCGTGCTGCTGATTATCTTCATGTTGACTGCGCAAGTGATGGAGTTCGGTCTTGAAGTGGAAGTGCCGCAGGTGAGGCAGGTGCGGAACACGACCGAAGAGTTGCCGGTGGTTACGATTACGAAAAATGGGGAAACCTATGTTGCCGAGAAGCCGGTGAATCTAAACGCGCTCGGCGCCACCATCAAGGCTCAGTACCCGAACCAAAAGGGTGTGTATGTCCGAGCCGATAAAAATACCGTTTGGGATCCCATTGCCCAGGTGATCAGTACGCTTGGCGAATCGAAGCTGGATGTCCGGGTAGTAACGCGGCCGGAGGATGAGGCCGACCGCCGTAAGTAATGTCACAGCATGCGGATATCCTCGATGAACGCGAATCGCTACGAAGTCCTTTGGTCGTATCGATCGTGCTGCATCTTGGCATCGCGGCGCTTGCTGTGATCTATGCTACCGTTTCGCCGAAGATCGAACGGTGGGGCGACCCGCAGTCGCTCGGTGGGGGCGCTGTCGGGATTACTCCGGTTGAGCGAATTCCGATTCAGTCTCGTGAGGGTCGCATCAACCCGGTCGCCAACGACACCGAGTCGCAAGTCCCGTCCGCGCCGGTTAAGCCTCAGCCGAAAGCGACGGTGAAGGAAGATCCGAAGGCGATCGCGCTGAAGAGCCGGAATTCCGCCAAGCCTGCGCCTCCGACCACACCTCAGAAATATAGCTCCGTTCGCGATCCGAAGCCGAATCAGGTTTATAGCAGTACCGGCCAGGCCGTAACGTCCCCGATGTTCAGCCAGGCTCCCGGTGGTGGTGGAGTGGGCTCGGGGAGTACTAGTCCGTTCGGCAATCGGTTCGGCTATTACGAGCAACTGCTCCGGGACAAGGTTGCCCGCAACTGGCGCTCGCAGGATCTCGATTCCACCGTACGCAATCCGGTTGTCGTAACCTTCGATATTCAACGTACTGGTAATGTTTCGAACGTTCGGGTTGCACGGTCCAGCGGCAACTTCGCTATGGATCAATCGGCGCAACGAGCGATATTGCTTTCCAATCCATTTCCGCCGCTCCCTGCGCAGTACGAGCGTGACTCAGCGACAATCGAGTTTTGGTTCCGGTTACAGTGATGACAAAGAAGACACTTCTTGTTTCGGGCTTTGCGGTGGCTGCGCTGGTAGCGGTTGCACAGAATCGCATTCTGGTAGAACTCACCGGCCAGGGTGGCAAGGGCGTAATAGCCATTCCGGAGTTTCGCGGTTCCGGCGATGCCACCCGGCTGATGGGCACGTTCAATTCTACGTTGTGGGCGGAAGTCGAGCAGTCGGGTTTGTTTCGTATGGCTCCTCGGACCTCGTACCCATTACAGGCTCCGCAGCAGCCGCAGGATATTCGCGGTGGACAAGCCCCTCCACCGCCGGCCCCTCCCAAACGAGGCGCCGCCCCGCCAACATCTGCTCCGACAGGAATGTACCTCTCCGATTGGGCCGGCCCACCCGTTAGCGCGAATTACCTTGCCTTCGGATACACGGCGGCCCAGGGTGGTCGTCTGGTGTTGATGGGTTGGTTCTACAATGTCAATCAGCCCGACGCAGCCAATGCTCAAGTATTCGGCAAGATCTATAACTCTACCCTCGATGAGGCCGGCGCTAGACAGGTGGCCCGCGATTTCGCGGCCGACATTCTCAAGCAGTTTGGAATGTCGAGTCTGGCGGGTTCGAAAATCGTCTTCGTCTCCAACCGAACCGGCACGAAAGAGATTTGGGCGATGGACTACGATGGGGCAAATCAGCGGCAAATCACGAAGTACGGATCGATTTCCACGACCCCTGCCGTTTCGCCAGATGGATCGAAAGTCGCATTTACAACTTATGTCCGGACGCAGCCGGAAATCCTGATCCATTCACTCGAAACGTCTCGGCGGTTGCCGTTCTTCAATCAAAATGCCTCGATGAACGCTACGCCTTTTTTTACTCCTGACGGGAAACAGCTTGTGTTTTCATCAACTTTGGCGGGTGGCTATGCGCAGATATATATCGCGGACGTCAATGGCAGTGGGCTCAAACGATTGACCCATTCCCGCTTCGTAGAGATGGAGCCTAAGGTTAATCCTAAGACCGGAAACGAGATTGTTTTTGTTTCCGGTCGCTCCGGACCCCAACAAATATATAAAATGAATATTGAAGGCGCCGACATTATACGGCTGACGACGGGGGAAGGAGAAGCTTCCAACCCGGGTTGGCATCCTGACGGACAGCACATCGCGTTCTCGTGGACGCGCGGCTTCGAACCCGGAAACTTCAACGTTTTCGTGATGAATGTCGCAACTCGCGAGTTTGTGCAGTTGACTCACGGAGCGGGGCGGAACGAGAACCCTACCTGGGGTCCTGATGGGCGGCACATCGTATTTTCTTCCAAGCGTGGGGGGCGCACGAATATCTACACCATGCTTGCGGATGGAACACAGGTGAAACAGTTGACCACAACGGGCGATAACACCATGCCGGTGTGGAGCAACAAGTAGAGCGTAGTTGAAATTTCAGGAGGCAAGTTCCCGGATGGGAATTCACAATATCGCAAGTCGAAAGAATTTAGGCACTGTCCTCGTCGCGATGACGTTGAGCATGTTTGCCGTTGGTTGTAAGAAGAAGGTTCCACCCCCGGCTCCGCCGCCACCGCCGGCGCCCGTTGTTAAACCGGATCCGCCAAAACCGGATGCTCCTACGATTTCATCTTTTGAAGTGGAACCGTCGACTGTGGAACGGGGCCAGGCGGGAACGCTACGTTGGACAGTCGCCGGCGCGACCACTGATGTCCGGATTGAGCCAGGCATCGGAACGGTGAACGCTACCGGTAGCCGTCAGGTGTTCCCAGGCAACACGACCACCTACACGCTTACGGCTACGGGACCCGGAGGAACCGCCAGCGCGACTGCCAGTGTGAATGTGACCGCGCCGCCGCCTCCGCCTCCACCCGCCCGCACCAAGGTACGAAGAAGTGTATCGGAGTGGGTAGCCCAGGAAGTGCAGGATGCACTGTTCGACTACGATAGCAGCACCATTCGGGAGGACGCTCGCGCAGTCCTATCGCGCAATGCGGAAGTCCTGAAGGCCATATTTGCTGAGAATCCGGAAGCCGCCATCAGCGTGGAAGGGCACGCGGACGAGCGCGGATCGGCCGAATACAACCTCGGACTGGCTGACCGTCGCGCTACAGCGGCCAAGGAGTTTCTAGTGCAACTCGGTGTTCCGGCGGATCGTCTAAGGCCTGTAAGCTACGGCAATGAACGGCCGCAGTGTACGGAGTCGAATGAGGGATGCTGGCAGCGAAATCGCCGAGCCCACTTCGCCGTCGGGCAATAACTGCTCAAAGAGGACTAGGGCCGGGAGAGAAGCATCCTCCCGGCCCTTCGTTGTTTGTCGCGACTTGAGAAGCGCAGCTGCGTCAAACGCGAGACACTAGTAGAGGAGATCTGAATGAAGCTGATCAGACCGATGACCTGGGTGTTGGCGCTGGCCCCCATAGCCGTGCAAGGCGCGAACAAGGAAACGATCCAACTGCAGCGTGACGTCGCGCTTCTGCAGGAGGACGTACGGACTTTACAGCGCTCGCTCGACGAGAAGATGACGGCGCTACGCACGCTGGTCGAGCAAACACTCGCGGCGTCGCACAAGTCTGGCACTTCGGTCGCTGTCCTCGAGAGCGGAATCCGGGACCGGATGCTGGAACAGCAGAAAACACTCGCCGGTCCCGTTGCGAATATGGGCGCAAAAATCGACCAGGTCGCCAACGACTTTCAAAATTTACGCGAATCGATCGCCGATTTGAGCGAGCGCATGAACAAGATGCAAACGCAGATCGTCGATCTGAACAACACGGTAAAGATTATGAGTGCGCCCCCTGCTCCGCCACCCGCTACCGGTACTGGTCTAGATGGATCGCCGACGGCTCCATCAAATGCGCCCCCTGCGGGGATGTCCGCCAAGTCGGTTTACGAAAGCGCATTGCGCGATCGGAGTGGCGGAAATCTCGACTTGGCGTCTCAAGGATTTCAGGAATACCTGCGCTACTACGGGAATACGGAGCTGGCCCCCAATGCCCAGTTCTATATCGGTCAGATTCATTACGACAAGAATGAGTTCGGGGCCGCCTTAAAGGCCTTTGATGCCGTTCTTGAGAAGTATCCGGATAACAACAAAACCGCTGACGCTACTTACATGAAAGGGATGGCATTGCTCAAGACAGGTCAACGCAATGAGGCGGCGCGGGAGTTCTTGAACGTCATCACTAACTATCCAAACTCTGAAGTCTCGTTGAAAGCTAAGACGCAACGCCGTGCTTTGGGTCTGAGCGTGCCGCCCCCGGCAACAGCTCCAACGGCTGCTCGAAAGCGTAAATAGCCGATGGGGCGGCTCGCTCTCGCGTTGGCTGCGTCTTCGCTCCTTGCAGGCGATTTTCCGAGATCGCTGGACGCATATAGAGGCAAAACGCCCAAGCTTGATGGGGTTATTGCGTCCGGGGAGTACGCGGACGCTACTCGTTTTAGTGGTGTTTCCGGTTGGATAGCCCAGTTCACACCTACCACAGATCCTAAAGATCTTTCCGTGACCGGTTACGTCAAACACGACGGCAAGTATCTCTACTTTGCATTCGACGTCACCGACGACATACTCTATGGCATCGATACCGAACGGTGGCTCCCGGACAATCCGCGTGCGCATGAGATCTCTCCCTTCGGTTTTCCCTGGTTCGGAGATGAGATGGAACTGCTCATCAACGCAACCAATCGTTGGCAAGGAGAAGAGAGCGCTGCTGGGAATGGTTCTTCATGGCAAATGGTCTGCAACCTGACCAAATCGCAGCTACATGGCACGAAGGTAGGCGGCATTATTGCCGGTGAGCCCCGACGGAACCAAGACGCATGGAACACCTACGTACACTGGATCGAGCGTGAAAATCAAATATGCATCGGCAAGGCGCGTAAACGCGGTTACGTTCTCGAATGGCGTATTGCTTTCGATCCCTGCCTGGAGTTAGAACCTGGGGTTTTTTACTCAACAGCCTTAGGGGATAAGCCCATGGGGTTGAATATCGCGCTTGGCGATCTCGATGAAAAAGCAAAGGGCGCTGGCAATTTTGGCAACTTCCATCATGAGGACTGGTGGGCCGGAGTTAAGGACAAGCGAACGCAACTGCGACACTGGGGAACGTTATGGATGAGATCGGGCAACCAGCCGTCGAAACGGTAGAGACTTATGAATCCCTAGCGGGGTTGCTGGAGCTAACGCTTCTTGGCCCCACCTTGTCCGCAGACGATGTGAATGAAGGATGTCGTGTGGCGCGCGAGTATGGTGTCGCGGCCGTCGTTGTCCGACCATGCGATGTCGAGATGGTGAAGCGCTGGATGGGTGGCTCCGGCGTAAAGGTCGCGAGCGTAGCCGGCTATCCGTATGGTGTTTCGACGACGGGCGCGAAATTGTATGAGGGCCGTGATCTGCTTCGTATTGGTGTGGAGGAACTCGACTTCGTTCTGAACCCCGCCTCGATGATCTCGCGCCAGTTCCAGCATGTCGAAACCGAATTGATGCAGATCGTGCGATCGGCGCACGACGGTGACGCCACCTTAACAGTGGTATGCAACAATCGCACAATGGCGGACGATCTGAAGATCATCGCCACGCGCATCGCCAAACGTGTGGAGGCGGACGCCATCGCGGTCCAGCACTCTGAGTCCGATTTGGGAATTATCAAACCGCTGCTGAAGGATCTGCTGCGCCTCAAGCGATCGGATGCGGTGTTGACGTTGGATGAAGCACTGGTCTCACGCGAGGCCGGCTATTCTCGAATGACCACTCCCAACGCGGCTCCAATCCTGGACGCCTGGAAGCTTCGGCTGGCCGAACAGGCCAAGGTTCAACAAGTAAGCTGACACTTTTGGCAAGGGCACGGCCATCTAACCCTATGTGTCGCGCGCGCAAGTTTTAACGATTCACACAAAAGATCCAGTTTTGGCAGCCGATGAGGCGGGGCTTGAGTACGTCTCTGACCGCACTCCCGGCATCCGCAGAATCAAGCGGGGGGATTCCGTCCGCTACGTAACGCCGGATGGGAAAGTCATAAAAGATCCCGCAACACTCAAACGAATTCGTGCGCTGGTGATTCCGCCGGGGTGGACCGACGTGTGGATCTGCGCGAGTGCGTACGGCCATCTTCAAGCGGTTGGCCGGGATGTCAAAGGAAGAAAGCAATATCGCTATCATTCGGCATATCGCAGTCAAAGGGATCACGCCAAGTTTGGGCGCATGCTTGCTTTTGGAGCAGCGTTACCGAGGATCCGGAAACGAATCGACGATGATCTGAGTCTTCCGGGTCTGCCTAAGAACAAGGTTCTGTCAGCGGTCCTTCATCTTCTGGAAAGTACTTGCATGCGGATCGGCAATGACGAGTACGTCAAACAGAACGAGTCCTATGGTTTGACGACCCTGCAGGACGGGCATGTGAAGATCAGTGGCGGTAAGATGCGCTTCAAGTTCCGTGGCAAGAGCGGTCAACAGCAGGACATCGAACTCGACGATCCGCGTCTGGCTAAGATCGTCAAGAAATGTCGTGATATCCCCGGCTGGGAACTTTTCCAGTATTTCGATGAATCGGGGGAATCGTGCCGTATCACATCGACAGACGTCAATAACTACATACGTGAGATTAGCGGCGAAGATTTCACCGCGAAGGATTTTCGTACCTGGGGTGGTACTGGCTGGGCAGCGTTGTTCTTTGAAGAGCTTGGTCCTGCTGAGGACGATGCGGACGCGAAGAAGCGCATGGTCGAGGCGATCAAATCCGTATCAGCAAAACTCGGAAACCGGCCGGCTACATGTCGTAAGTATTACGTTCATCCCGCTATCCTCGACGCATATAGCGATAAAACCCTCTTTGACGTCCTGAAGACCTGCCGGGGAACACGCCGACAAGAGGCTTGCGTCATCCAAGTGGTTACCGAATATGTAAAGAAGCTAAAAGATCAACAGGATCTGTCTGGCACGCTTCGTAAATCGCTACGCCGCAACTCGAGGCAACCTCTTCGCCGCCGCGCGTAGGGATCGTGCCGATTTCGAGTAACCGTTCCAGGGGTCCTCGATATCTTCCATTCGCCGGATGGCGTTCCTGATATTAAACGAGCGCGAATTCAGCTTCGGATTCTCCAGTTCCTCCCAAGTGATGGGCATTGCGACGGGAGCGCCATCTATGGCCCGAAGCGCGAATGCCGGTACAGCGGTCTGCGCTGTTCCGTTTCGATTTACATCCAAAAACAACTTTGATCCTCTATTCTTCTTGAGCATCTCTGTCGTGACAAGATCCGGATAACGCCGAACCATCTCCATCGCAATTGCATATGCGATCGAGCGCACTTCTTCGAATTCGAGTTTCCGATCCAGGGCCACGACGAGATGCAATCCTCGGGATCCAGTGGTCTTCAAGAACGGAACCAGCGCAAGCTCTGTAAGCAGTTCACGCGTTTTGAACGCGACGTCGCGCACGCAGTCGAAATCGTCTGACGGGGGATCGAGATCAAAGATCATCTGATCGGGATGTTCGTTCTTATCTACCTTCTGTAATCCCACGTGAGGGGTAAGACATCCTTGATTTGCCAGATATACCAGTGTCTCGGCGTTATCGCAAACGACATGCGTGACCGTGCCCCCATGTTTGGGAACCTCAATCCGGGGGATCCACTCCGGGAAGTGGCCGGGCATGTCCTTTTGGAATACTGGATCAGCGTCGATGTTCGGCTGAAAACGCTGCATCGTCAGCCGGCGTTTCCGCACGTGTGGAATCATATAGGGTGCGATCCGCCGGTAGTAATCAATCACTTCACCCTTAACGATTCCGTCGCGTGGATACACGACACGGTCTTCATTTGATGTCTTGATTACACGTTTGCCAACAGCAATCTCACTCATGTTCGCCAACCCTCTTTTGGGCCTGTAATGCCAACAAGTAAGATGCCGTATGCCCTTAGAAACCTTTCAAATGAGGTAGAGTCTTTCATGACAGGCGTGACCGAAAAAGAGTTGCGCTGACGAGCAGTATCGCACTTCAGAAGCCGGGTATGGCCATGAAGGGAGAGAAGGAGAACATGCAATTACTAAGGGCGAAAAGGCCAAATACAAACGTTGGTGAAGCCGAGCGTTGGGTTTCTTTGATTGGAGGCAGTTCTCTAGTTGCTTATGGCTTGGCGCGACGAAATTCGGCCGGATTCGGTCTGGCGGCGCTGGGCGGCAGTTTGCTGTGGCGCGGCGCCACTGGCCACTGTCCTATGTACGAGACTTTGGGGTTGACCACATCGGAGCGCGGCTACGGAAAAGGCACGGGTTCTCGGGCCGGCGTACCGTACGAATTGGGCATCCGAGTTGACGAGGAAGTGCAGATCAACAAACCCGCAGCAGAGGTTTATGCGTTTTGGCGGGATCTCAGCAACTTGCCCAGGTTCATGGATCATCTCGAATGCGTAAAGGTCATCAACGACCGTTTATCTCATTGGGAGGCAAAAGGCCCTGCCGGGATTACGGTCGATTGGGACGCCGAGATCATTAACGACATTCCAGGGAGGCTGATCGGTTGGCGGTCCCTAGAGGGTTCCGATGTGGATAACGGTGGTTCTGTGCGTTTCGAAGATACCGGCGCCGGCACAATCGTGAAAATTTCGCTGCAATATAATCCGCCAGCGGGCCAACTTGGTGAATGGGTAGCCCGTATGTTCGGTGAAAATCCTAAGAAGACGATTGCAGAGGATTTGCAGCGCTTTAAAGAGCTATTGGAAACTGGCAACGTGACATGCAAGTCCTCGCGAAGGGGCCGCAGTGCGTTGTCGCCGAATGCGCGGTTCCGGGAGTCGTCTGGGAAAATCTGGGAGCGCGATACAGTAACGAACGCTTCGGAAGAGTCTTTCCCTGCGAGTGATCCCCCCTCCTGGACTCCTGAAGCCCTGTAAGGTGCTAAGGGGGCAGAGGATCTGTCCCCCTTTCGCCCAAGGTGTTCGTGCATTTTCCTGCACACTTTGTTTGCGAAACTTCTAAGTAGTTGATTCAATTGAATACAATTGGTAGTAAGGTTTAATCCTTGCCGAGTTTGGACGGTGATTCCTTATCATCTCTTGCTCTTATGCTCCAAATCGGGCTAACTTAGTTGTTTCCGCCAAATGTCCATTAAGAATACTGCAATTACGGTGGCCCATGGCGACGGTATCGGGCCCGAGATCATGGAAGTAATCCTCCATATCCTCAAGGAACCCGACGCGCGACTCGATATAAATTCCGGGATGCAGCCCTCGCAAACGATAGATTTACTCGACCGCATTCAAGGCGCCGGCGGAGATTTCATCGACGATCAGACTGGATACTCTCTAGGCCAAGGCCAGTAATGGACAAAACGCTGGTTGCTGTCGTGATGGGCAGCAAATCAGATTGGGAAACCATGAGGCATGCCGGGGACATGCTCACACAGTTCGGTGTGCCTCATGAGTGTGCAATCGTTTCCGCACACCGTACTCCTCAGCACATGGGCGAGTTTGCTTCATCCGCCGAATCTCGCGGGATCGAAGTCATCATCGCGGGGGCCGGCGGCGCGGCTCATCTGCCCGGAATGATCGCGGCGCAAACTTTAGTGCCGGTTCTCGGAGTTCCGGTAGAAAGTCACGCTCTGAAGGGTATGGATTCGTTGCTCTCCATTGTTCAGATGCCGGGTGGAATTCCTGTAGGAACGCTGGCCATCGGCAAGGCCGGCGCGATCAATGCAGCATTGCTTGCGGTGGCCATTTTGAGCAACAGCCGCGGGGATCTTCGGGACAAACTTCGCGCTTTCCGTGAAGAGCAAACTAACCGAGTTCGACAGGATACGCTTTCATGAAGCCCATTCTGCCCGGCGCAACGGTCGGAGTGCTCGGCAGCGGCCAGCTCGGCCGCATGTTCGCGATCGCCGCCCGGCGGATGGGATACCGCGTTCATACATTCTCTCCTGAGACCGACACTCCTACAGGTCAGGTAGCCGATCTCGAGATTACTGCTCCGTATCAAGATGTCGACCGTATCCGCGAGTTTGCGCGGAATGTCTCTGTCGTAACTTTCGAATTCGAAAACGTACCGGGTGAAGCGGCTATGGCTGCGACAGAATGTGCGCCTGTTCGCCCTGCGGGAAGCGTTCTTCACGTTACGCAGGACCGTCTGCGGGAAAAAACATTTCTCACAAAAAACGGTCTGCCGGTCACGGCGTTTGCTCCGGTCCACAGCCTTGCCGATCTAAGGCTAGCTGTCACGAAGTTGGGCTGTCCACTCATTCTGAAAACATCTGGTTTCGGATATGACGGGAAGGGTCAGATCGTGATTCGCGAACCTGAACATGCCGATGCCGCATGGGATGCGATCAGCCGCTGTCCTGCCGTGCTGGAGAAATACGTCGACTTTGCCATGGAAGTGTCCGTCGTAGCCGCGCGCGGCGTTGATGGGAGTTTCAGTCACTACGGTGTTGTTCACAACGAGCATCACCGCCAGATTCTCGACCTCACGATCGCTCCCGCGTTGGTCTCGGCAAAACTCCAAAAGGACGCTATCGAGATTACCCGCGTGGTGCTCGAGAAGCTTGAGGTTGTAGGCGTGCTCTGCGTCGAATTTTTCGTCACGAAAGACGATGGGCTTCTCATCAATGAGTTGGCGCCGCGTCCACACAACTCCGGCCATTTTACGTTCGACGCCTCTGTCACGAGTCAGTTTGAGCAGCAGCTTCGCGCCGTATGCGCGCTTCCATTTGGATCGACCGAGCAATTTCAGCCGGCGGCAATGGCCAACTTGTTGGGCGACATATGGATGGATAGAACGCCCAACTGGGCCGCCGCTTGCTGCTTCCCTAACGTTAAACTCCATCTCTACGGGAAGATGCAGCCGCGACCGGGCCGCAAGATGGGGCACTTGACAGCGCTAGGCGCCAACGCCAGCACACTGGTACGCCAAGCGCGCGAATCCCTGAAATCTAATCCGGCCTAATTTCGCCTACCGGGATGCTGGC
>DASQLD010000725.1:0-4924 GCA_035630195.1 Bryobacteraceae bacterium | reverse complement strand
ACCGGGTGCGCTCAATGGAGTCGCGGGACGTCATCATTACAACGGAACCTACATCGGTCTTTTCGCCGGAGGGGGCGTCAAGGGCGGTCAGATCCTTGGCCGCACCGATGCAGCAGGCGAAAAGGTCGTCGAAGCGGGCTGGAAGTACAAAGGTCAGATGAAGACCGAAAACATTTACGCGACCGCGTATTCTGCTCTCGGTATCGACTGGCGCAAGGAGATCACCAACACTCCTTCGAAGAGAGTCTATCGCTACGTCGATCCTCTTGGCGCGACCGAATTCTGCATGGACGACGAGATCGCCACGCTCTTCGCTTAATCGATGACTGCCCGTTTTCTTACAACCGCGCTCTTAGTGTGTCTGGCCTCCGTCCCACTACAAGCCGAGCAGCAAATGGTCACCATTCCCGCCGGCGAATTCACGATGGGCAGAACGCGCGAGACCCCCGACGACAAAACGAATATGCGTCCGATGATCCTCCGGGATGACCGTCCGGCGCACAAGGTTTACCTCGATGCGTTCGAGATCGACACACGTGAAGTCACGCAGTCCGAGTACGCATCGTTCGTCAAAGCCACAGGCCATCGCCTTCCGTATCACTGGCAGGGAGGCAAGATCCCAGACGGCGCCGAGCAATTCCCGGTTTATAACGTCGCCTGGCAAGATGCAAACGCCTACTGTACCTGGGCTGGCAAGCGGCTCCCGACAGAAGCAGAATGGGAGAAGGCGGCGCGCGGGGGCGTCGAAGGCCTCGACTATCCATCAGGAGACAAAATCACGCCGGTCGAGGCCCGTTTCAACGTCTCTGACGGCCCTGGCGTGGTCGGAAAGTTCAAGCCTAACTCGTACGGTCTGTTCGATATGGCGGGCGGCGTAGCCGAGTGGGTTAACGATTGGTTCGAAGCGAATTACTACCAATCGAGTCCCGCTAAGAATCCGCCGGGTCCGGAGACAGGTAAATACAAGGCCGTTCGTGGAGGCGCGTGGTCTGACGGACCCCGCCGTGTCACTGTCTTCTTCCGGAATTGGGTGCGTCCTACTCAGACCACACCGAATCTCGGCTTTCGTTGCGCGAAATTGATACTTCAGTAATTTACATCCACTTATCCCGGCTGGCGTTAAATGATAGCAACCGGATTTTTCGCCGGCCAATCCGAAGTTGCATGCACCGTTAATTGTGACAGTATATTGTGTAACCGTTAGCTTTACTTACTGTGGAAACCGTGACGGCTGTCAGTACCTCAAACGGGGGAGCAAAGACCGTGATACCAGCGACTGCAGATACCCATTTTAGATCGCCGCATACCGTGATGCGCGAAGCCGACCGTGATTGTGCGATCACGGCGGGGCTGACGAACGAAGCTATTCATTCAGAGTTGGATCGCGTGCTCTCCAGCGCAACCTTCATTCGTTCAAAGCGCCTCGGGCGGTTCCTACGGTTTACCGTCGAACAATGTCTGGGCGGTCATCAAAACGCATTGAAAGAGTACTTGGTTGGCGTCGAAGTATTCAACAAATTGGAAACATTCGACCCAAGGATCGATTCAATCGTTCGCGTTGAAGCGCGCAGATTACGTTCCAAGCTTGAGCGTTATTACCAAACCGAGGGTCGCGACGATCAGATCGTGATCCAATTTCGCAAGGGTAGCTACGTTCCGATGATACTGACCCGCGAGCAGTATCAGGTTCACGGATACGTCGATGGAGCTCCAAGGCCCCGGTCGGGAAAAAAATCGATAGCCGTTTCTCGCTTTACTAACCTTGGTGTGGAACCCAGCTATTCCTTTTTCTGTTCCGGGATTACCGAAGACATCGTGAGTGCGCTGACTAAGCTCCCCGATTTCAGAATCGTTGCTCGACACCCCGCTCTTCAGGGAGCCGAAGAAGTAAAATTCGACTTCATTCTGGAAGGCAGTGTTCGCAAACAAGGAGATAGGCTTCGCATTTCGGCTCAACTCATTGATACTTCTTCAAGTGTTTATGTCTGGTCGGAAACTTACGAGCGGGATCTATCAGACCCGTTTGCAGTACAGGATGAGATCTCACGAGCAATTGTCTCTTCATTACGTTCCGAATTTGAAGAAGTGCACAATTAATTTCTAGTACTTATTGCATCTGAGTGCCACTTGCCTTAGGATAGTGAGGCACACTTTTCCGAATAGCCGAGTCTGACACTCTCGATTGGATTGTGCTCAGAACTGTTCGCTAGGGTGGCCTTATGCCTTGGCGCAATCCGCAATCTATTCCGCTAACTCGCATCGATATAGTCTCACAAATACCGTCCGAATCGAGTATTTATGCGATTTATGATGGCGAGATTTGTCTGCTAGTAGGCGAAGCCTGGAATCTCAAGGCGCGGTTGCTGGAATTAATGAATGTGCTTCAAGATATCGGGGAGTTTCGCGTCGTATACGAACGTTGTCCGGAAGAAGAGCGAGCGGAACGTAAAGAAAAGGTGGCTGGAGTTTTACTGCGAACTCCCCCACCGACCAAACTTCAGGCCAGAGAATTGCCAGGAATATCTTTCTGGAATTCTCCTCCCCACTAGCGGTATCCGGAATACGGCGAGTAGAGGAGTTGGCGCGCCCGGAGAGATTCGAACTCCCGACCTACTGGTTCGAAGCCAGTTGCTCTATCCGGCTGAGCTACGGGCGCGTTTCGACGTTCATGATAACATGCGCCCATGACTCGCGACGGGCGCCGTTTTTGTGACGGATGCGGGCAGGCGATCCCATCCACTTCGAAATTCGCTGCTTCTGATGAGGCAACCGGGCAGGACCTTTGCCTGCAATGTCGCATCCGGGCCGCCCAGGAGCCCCAATAATGGCAACCGGTGGGTCGACCGAGACGGAAATTAAACTCAAAATTGACGACCCTGGCGCCATTCAAGAACACCTCGAAGCCCAGGGGCTTCGTATCGTTCGTTCGCGCGTGTTCGAGACGAACACGCTCTACGACTTTCCCGACGCCCGCTTACGCGCCCATCGAAGCATTCTGCGGCTCCGTCAAGTGGACGGAAAGGCAATCCTGACCTTCAAAGGACCCGCCGAGGCAGCCAAACACAAGACCCGCGAGGAGTTGGAGACCGCCCTGGGCGACGCTGAGATCGGCCGCAAGATCCTCGAAAAGATCGGCATGCAGCCGGGATTCCGCTATGACAAATATCGGACGGAGTTCGAAAAGCCCGGAGAATCAGGCGTCGTGACAGTCGATGAAACACCCGTCGGCTGGTTTCTGGAACTCGAAGGACAGCCTGAATGGATCGACCGCACCGCTTCAGCTCTCGGTTTTGATGAGCGTGCTTACATAACGGAAAGTTACGGATCGCTTTATGTGAAGCATTGTCGAGAAAACGGCTTAGAGCCGGCCATTATGGTATTCGGGGAGACACTTAAGTAAAGTGTACGTATCACCTCTAAGTATTATGGGTGACTTGTGATTCTCAATTGACAGTGGTAATCTGCAAGAACCGTTAGTGACGTAGTACTAGTCGGCGTGCCCAATTGACCGGTTGCCGACGGGGTTGAACTGTGGCTCTCAGCATCATCATCATCGTGATCTCGACCGCACTTTTTGTGTACTGGTTCCGGTATACATGTGTCTTGATCCTGCGCACGCGCAATGTCCGCGATTACGCGCAACAAGTAGCCGCGGCAAACCGCCTGAGTTTCGTAACCGCTCAACAGCAACTCACATCGAGCCAAGGGAAGCCCGAGGGCATGGACGACCTTCACTCGTCGCTCGATCGTGACTACCGCGTGGTCAGCTATCTGCTTCGCCATACAAATACACAGGGTGGACAGTCCCTTGAAGAGCATATGCTCCGTCTCGACTACCAGATCATGCGCATTTGTTACTTCCTCGCCAAGCCATTCTCACGCTCCTCAGCCCGGCAGGCGCTTCTCGAACGCGCGTCCATTATTAGCCATCTGGCGAACGCGATGGGCGAACGCGTCGCCCTTTAAGGAAGAGAGCGAGCGGGCCGCCCTTTAGCAAAGGTATCGAGCGGGTCGCCCTTTAAGGAAGAGAGCGAGCGCGCTTTACTCTAAACGCTATCACTTCCGTTGTGTCGCCGCGGATGTTTCGGCTTGTAAGCTGACCTCGTGAATAATCTCCGTTGCGCGCTCGAGAAGCATGACGGCATCGTTCGAGCAACTCAGCAGACGCATCCCCCGTTCGCGCCACATCTTTGCGATTTTGGGGACTCTCACGTGGATTCCTGGCACGATGTTCCGGCGACTGCACGTGTCCATGATCGACTCAATGGCGGAGATGAGCAGCGGGTGTTCGAACTCTCCCGGAATTCCGAGTGAGATAGATAAGTCTGCGGGGCCGACAATCACCGCGTCCACGCCTTCGATTGTGAGCAATTCCTCGCGCGCTTCGACAGCCCTCTGGGTTTCGATCTGCAGGACCGTCATCACGTTGTCATTCCAGTACTGCATGATTTGCGGCATGGAGAGAGCCGCGTAATCGACCGCTCCCCGCGATAAACCGAAGCCTCGTGTTCCCGTGGGCGGAAATTTGGTCCAGGTCACGGCTCGTTCAAGCAACTCCGGACTTTCCACTCTTGGAAAGATGACACCTTCGGCGCCGCAATCGAGCGCTCGGGCGACCAGCGCGTATTGCACGTCGGCGACACGCACCAGCGGCGTAAGATCGATCAAACTGGCGACACGACAGACATCTTGCACCGTCTCAATGTCGAAGTTTCCGTGCTCGGTATCGATGAAGACCCAGTCGAAACCGGCAGCCTTATAGATCCGCGCGATTTCCGCGGATCGGAACTGGCCTAGAATCGATCCGACTTGAACGTTGCCGGCTGCCAGCGCGGCCTTCAGAGGGTTATTTCGCATGCGTGTTTATTCGATCTTACGGTGGAGCAGTTCCTCGATGGCACTGGCAAGCAAATTCGGCAGAAAC
>DASQLD010000724.1:0-3763 GCA_035630195.1 Bryobacteraceae bacterium | reverse complement strand
ATGCACCAACCCTCCATTCGGTGAACTCGTTGCGGTGGATACGCGAACCGGGGATATCGCATGGCGGACACCGCTCGGGACCGTTCCGTCGCTCGAGGCACTGGATGTTAAGAACACGGGAGCCCCTAGCTTGGGCGGCAGCATCGCGACCGCCGGCGGGTTGATATTCATTGGGGCCACGAACGACAGCCGGTTTCGGGCATTCGAATCGAAAACCGGAAGGTTGCTTTGGGAGCAACCCATTGACGCCAACGGCCATACCATTCCAATTACCTATCTTGGTAAAGACGGAAAACAGTATGTGGCCATTATGGCTACCGGTGGTGGCGGATTCTTCGGCGGTACGCCAAGCGATAGCCTGATGGCATTTGCGCTCGGTCAGGGCGCCGCTCCGGTATCGGCGCCGCGAGTGGAATCGAAGCCGACGTCCTCTGCTCCGGTGATCCTTCCGGAAGGCGCCCAGAAAGCTCTCTTACAGCGAACATGCGGTGGAACATGCCATGCGCTACCCACCGTCATAGGAATCCGGCGCGATCGCACGGCGTGGATGGCGATGGTCGAAAACATGGTCGCTCGGGGCGCAAAGGCTACTGATCAAGAGTTGAAGGCGATTGTCGACTTCCTTGCCGTGCATGCCGGCAAGTAGCGGTTATCAGAAGAGAATCTTCAAAACAATCTCCTGCTGCCGGCTAATATTGTTTTGACCCGAAACAACTCCAAACTGCGCCGTGCCAAAGGTCGTGTTTGGTGCAGTGAAGACGGGGTGGTTCATCAGGTTGAACGAGGATGCGCGAAGGTTTACCTTGAAACGTTCGGTCACGGAGAACGTCTTTGTCAGCGTCAGATTCCAGTTATCCATACCGGGGCTGCGCAGCCATGAGACACGCGCGGCTGTGTCACCGAACGTGAAGGGCGCAGGTTGAGCGAAAGCCGCCGTGTTAAAGAATCGGTTCAATCGCTCCTGATGCGAGCCTGAAATTCCAGCCATGGGGTCGCCGACCACATTAGGCCGCTGAGCGCCTGCTCCTGTGAGGAACAGTGTATTGGCATTCACTCCGAAGCTGAGAGGGAAGCCCGACTGAAACGTGTTGAACATAGCGATGTTCCAGCCGCCGATGGCAGCATCCAGCCCGCGGTTCATATCCGATCCGAACGCGCGGTTGCGTCCAACGGGCACATCCCAACTCATCGTTGTCGTCAGTCGCTGCGGAGTATCGAAAGCCATGGGAGCGCGCTCCGCTCGCCGATTGTAGTTATCCCGATACGGACTGATGTCACCGATACTCCGCGCCCATGTGTACGCGAGGAGCGTGGTCAGACCCTTCCATGAACGTGTCTCGAGTTTCAACTGTAGGGCGTGATAACTCGAGTTGGCGAACGCGGGGAGATTTCGCGTGATGTTGCCAAACTGTGGATAGGGCCGCAGAAGCTGCTGATAGGCTACCGTTCGCCCTGAGATCGGTCCGCTGGTGATGATCCCGAAGTATGGGTTGTCTACAACTTGGTTGAGACCTGCGCCCAAAGATAGATAACGCGGGTCAACTTGATTGATGTTCTCTGTGATGTTGTTGCCAATCGCCACCTCACTGGTCAATCTGGTTCCGTGACCGCCGATATAGCCGGCCTGGAAGACCGACCCCGGTAAGATCTGCCGCTGGATGTTTATATTCCACGTGTGATACAGCGGCGTTCGATCTCCTGGTTCTACGAACGAGATGCTCTGCCCTAACAGCGTTTGGTATCCCTGTGAGTTACCGGCAGGCGTGAGCTGTCCGGTTGGGAACGGGTCTGACAAACGGTTAGTGATATCGATGCCGTTTGTTGAGACGACCATCGGCGTGGTCACAGAGTAACCGACTGCATCGACCGCGCCAACGATGGGGATATAGTTCAGGGCGTAGCCGGAACGCAGGACCGTCTTCGGCGTGAGTTGCCAAGCGATACCGATTCGGGGCGCGAAGTTATTTGTGTCCTCGTCGTATATGCCTCTGGGAAGGCCGTTGGTGTTTGCATAGGCCAGTCCGCCACGCGATGCGATGCCGCCGAGGTTATAGGAAGCTTGGCGGTCGAAGCCACGTGTCGTGCGATCGTAGCGTTCCGTCCGAGGAGTTTCGTACTCATAGCGCAGGCCGAGATTCAATGTGAGCCGTGGCGTCAAACGCCAGTCGTCCTGAACGAAGAAGCCGTAATACTTGTTGAGAATCGCTACGGCGGTGTTCTGGTCTATCGATGCGGAAGACGGAGCGCCCAGCAGCAGCGCAGCCAATGGGAAGCCGGTATTGGCTGCCGGAGTATCCGCCCGCGGGCCATTCACCCATTGATTCGAAAAGTTGAAGATACCGGAGCCGTTTGTATTGCGAAAGAAGTTGCCGTAAAGCAGTCGCAAATCCGCTCCGTACTTCAGTAGATGCTTTCCGCGCTGCTGTGCAAAGCTCGGCTGCAGGGTCCAGGTGTATCCGGGATCGTTGATCAGCGGTGATCCCGCCAAATTCATGATGCCGGTTACTCGGATGTTGGGAAACGCCTGGTTTTGAACGCCGTTGATGAAGGATTGCGGGAATCCAAGTTGAGCGAGGTCAAAACCGTCAGACCATGGTTTGTTGTCTTCCTTTGCGCGCGCAAAGCCGATACGGACATCGAACGTGCTGCGTGGGCTCAGGAGAAACGTGTTGCCCCAGGATACGCCGAAGTGGGGACGGTTCACGACGTTTCGTTCCGCCGTCGCGATGCCGTCAAAATCGAATGGAAAAACGAGTAGCGCCGTGCCATAGTTCACGCGCACGAAGGTGGTGTATCCTTCCGAAAAGTGGTGGTCCACCTTCGCGGAATACATATTGTAGTCGCGCGGCCACTTCCCCGAGAATTGAAAGTTATTCACCCAAGGCGCAGTCGTTCCGGGTCCGGTTGGATTTGGATAGAAGCTCATGATCTTCTGCCCAACCGGATCCTGCCGTGCGAGCGGAATGATGTTTCCCGCGAATGGTGTGCGCGTTGGAACTCCTCCGACGCTGGTGACTGAGAGAGGATCGTAGATGGGCAACGGTACTTCACTGAAGTCGCCGGTGCGCATCTTCATAGTCGGAGTCGAATTGGTACGATCGATGGCATTGCCCTCTTTCGATCCTTCGTAATTGAAGAACCAAAATGTACGATTCTTGCCGTCATACACCTTAGGAATAAGCACCGGGCCGCCGATCGCGATGCCATAGGTGTTGGCTCCATACTTCGCCAGCGGACGATTCAGGCCGCGAGCGAAGAACTGATTCGCGTCCAATAACGAATTGCGAAAGAACTCGTATAGCGATCCGTGAATCTGGTTCGTTCCGCTCTTGATCGCCATGTTCGTCATACTTCCGCCAGAGCGTCCATACTCAGCCGAAAGCGTGCCGACTTCTAATTTGAACTCGCCAATCGAATCCACAGAGGGTACCCATTGTGAAATGTTGACGCCCCGATTCACATTCACAGTGTTAGCGACGCCGTCGACGAAGACGTCGGTAGCCGCGACGGGCGCGCCGTTCGCTGAGAACAGGACGTTCGTAATTGTGTCGTTGGGACGCGTGCTTTCGTCGTAGCGATTATTGACCACCCCCGGTGTCAACGTAAACATGAAAAGCGAACTGCGACCCTTTAGCGGCAAGTTGTCCCTGATCTCCTGGCGGATCGCCGTGCCGAGGGCCGTCGTATCTGTCTCGATCGCCGCTGCATCAGCGCTCACTTGCACTACTTCGGCGACATCTCCAAGAACCAGCGGGATGTCTTC
>DASQLD010000723.1:0-3427 GCA_035630195.1 Bryobacteraceae bacterium | reverse complement strand
TCAAGATGCGCAACTGCGCAAGGTCGATCCGTTCTGCCGGGGTGAGTTCCGACGCCTTCAAGATATCCGTAGAAATATTGGCAGCCCGTCCCGCGATGAAGCTGCTGTTCATCATGAATAAGGCTTGTGGAGCGATGTTTGTCGCTTGCCGCTTGCCCGTTACGGTGGCCGCGTCGCCGAAGTCGAATAGATTGAGAATCGAAGGGAGATTAGACCTGCGCAACGGCAGATACACTGTGCGGCGCTTCAACGTTTCCGGGCTCAAGCTAAGTCGATCAGAGCTGTTCTCGCCATCGGTTCCGATGCCCTTCTGGAGTGTTCCGCCCATCGTCAAATCGAGCGTGCCATCAATCGCAAGCATGGAATCCCGTAGCTCCTCCACGCCGAGTCTGCGGCGTGAAAAGCGTGACCAGAGCCTGTTTTCGGGATCGAGCCGCTGTTGTTCGTCAGTGACGCTGCTGGCCATCTGATAGGTGCTCGAAAGCAGGATCATGCGGTGCATCGCCTTGACACTCCAACCCTTCTCCATGAACTGAGTCGCCAAAAAATCGAGCAATTCGGGATGTGTTGGCTTTTCACCCATCAATCCAAAGTTGTCCGGGGTGCGGACGAGACCGTCGTTGAAGTGCCAGTTCCAGATGCGATTCACCATCACACGCGCCGTCAAGGGCTGCTCAGGCATGGTGAGCCATTGCGCCAGCTCGAGCCGTCCGCTGCCTTTCGTAACTTTGGGGTCCCGGCTGGTCGTGAGAACGAGTGGAAAGGTCTTGGCGACGGGCTCGCCGGGACTGTTGTAATCTCCTCGAATGAAGACGTGTTGCTGAACAGGCTCGCCTTCCTGTACGGCGCAGGCCATGTCCGGCTCGGGCATTGCATTCTTCTTCAACACTGCAAGCTCGTGCCGCATCGACTTGAGTTGAGCCTGCTCCGACGGAGACAGCAAGTCTTCGGTGTTAGTGTTATTCTTTCCGCCGGATGCAAACGGTCCACCCGCAAGAAAAACGTCGTTGAAGAAGCGGTCCATCGTGACATCGAAGCGCGGTCGTTCCGGAGGTGGCATATCAGCGGCTTCGACGGCGCGTTTGTAGTTGGCGCGCCAACGCTGGATCGTTTCCGTCCATCCCGCGAGCGTCTTAAGGGATTTCTCCTGATACTTCTGCGCTTCGGCCTGAACATCTGCGGGCGACGCATTGGCCTTCAAATTGACCCATGGTTCAAGATCCGGTCCGTTGGCGATCCCTTTGTCCAGGTACTTGACCCAACGATTGAGAAGATCTTCCCGAAGAGAAGCTTCCTTAGCAACATCCTCTACTTTGGCGCCGGCGGCCACCTTTCGCGCCGCGATCATATAGGCCGCAAGCTTCAACGATTGTTCGCTATGGAAGCGCTCACTTCCGATCTGGACAAGATCGTCGATGGCAAACTGCTTCTTTTGAATGGCCTCTTGCTGAGCCTTGTAGGCCTTAAATACCTCCGGTTCGACGAGTGGAGTGTTCAGCAGTTTCGCAACGTTGGGTGTTGGATCTTCAAATGATTTGGTACTTGCGAAGATCGAGGTCATGGCGTAGTAGTCTTTAGTGAGAATTGGGTCGAATTTGTGATCGTGGCAGCGCGCGCATGCCACAGTTAGACCCAAAATCGATTTCCCGACGACCTCGACCTGCTCATCGTAAACGTCGTACAGCATCTTCTTCTTATCCTGCTGCGCGATTGCTTTCTGCCCAACGGCGAGGAAACCAGTTGCGACAATTCCCTGCTTGTTGATGCCGCCATCGGGAGAGCGAAGCAGATCACCCGCAATTTGTTCCCGGACAAACTGGTCGTATGGCAGGTCAGAGTTGAACGCATTGATGACGTAGTCGCGATAGCGCCAGGCGTGAGGATAGCGATGATCTTCGTCGTTGCCTGTGGAGTCTGCGTAACGCGCTACATCGAGCCAGTTGCGTCCCCACTTCTCGCCATAGCGCGGCGACGCCAACAGGCGTTCGACCACTCTTTGGAACGATTCGGAAGATGTATCGGCGAGGAACTCTCTAATTTCCAGCTCCGTCGGCGGAAGCCCGGTAAGATCGAACGTGACCCGA
Source organism: Bryobacteraceae bacterium (assembly GCA_035630195.1). Classification (GTDB taxonomy): domain Bacteria; phylum Acidobacteriota; class Terriglobia; order Bryobacterales; family Bryobacteraceae; genus DASQDN01. The sequence continues at coordinate 1,343 of DASQLD010000723.1, read as the reverse complement.
CGCAGCAGCGTAAGCTTGTCTGCAGGCTTTGCCGGTAAGATGCCCTTCGATTCCAGTCTCGCCAGAATGAAATTATCGAGAGGCGACTGCGCCCATTTTTTGTTCTTGACGGCGGGAGGCGTTTGCGCCTTCACGGGCTGAAAGGACCAGTATTTCGCTCGTTCCTCGAAGCCGGCCGGCCATTTCGCACCCGTTTTGGACTTCGCGACACCTGGCCAGATGGCCCCCGACTTGACCCAATCGGTGATGGCTTTCAGATCCTCGGCCGGCAACTTGCCCGTGGGGGGCATCTTGACCTTATCTTCCCAGCCGAGTAATCGCAGGAGCCTGCTGTCTTCAGGATTGGAAGCTGAGATGAGCGAAGCTTCGTCGACAGCTTGCTGAAATGCTTCGCCTGACGTGAGGTCCACTGCGCCCATTTTGGTCTTTGCATTGTGGCACTGGCTGCACTTGGCAGCGAAGACAGGACGAACGCGCTTCTCGAAGAACTCGGTGTCTACGGATGTCTGTCCGAAGAGCGGCAGACCGATCAAGATTACAGAAAAAAGTGACGAATAACGCTGGGGCATTACGGGGCCGAAAAACTTAACAATTCAAAAACTTAACAATTCTATGATACCGATTTTCGGCCACTGCGATCAAAACAAAGGGGCCGCCCCGCCATGCCGGAGAGGTCCCCTTGGTATCGGCTTAGAACGCGAAACGTAAAGCGAACTGCATCTGCCGAGGATTGCCGACTGTACTGGTGATCGTCCCGGCAGCGGGCGAACCGATTGCAGAATTGGGTAGATTGAAGGCCGGCGTGTTCGTCAGGTTGAACGACTCCGCGCGGAACTGCAAACTACGGGTTTCGGTGAAGTTGAAGCTCTTGAAGATCGAGAAGTCGAGATTGACGCGTCCCGGTCCTCGCAAGATGTTCCGTCCACCGTTGCCGTAAGTGTACTGCTGTGGAACGCCCCACGCGGCGTCGGCTGTATTGAAGCTCGTGTCGAACCACAGATTGGGAGTTGGATTGTCGATCTCTCCACTCTTGCGGCGGTCCGGCCGGCTGCCTCCAGCGTTCGACACGCTGTTGTTAAGCGTCGGCGTGAATGGCAACCCAGTCTGCCAGGTAAAGATGGCATTCGTCTGCCAGCCACCAGCAATCGCATTCAGTACACCGTTCTCGATATCGAACTTCTTGCCTCTTCCCCATGGAAGCTCGTAGTTCATGCTGTGGGTGAACCGATGGCGAATATCGAAGCCGCTGTCGCCGCGATCATCATTGCGATAGCGGATGTCTTGAGGGAAAGGACCATTGGCAGCTCCGCCGAAGGCGTTCGGAACGTTATCGATCGAATGCG
>DASQLD010000722.1:0-32281 GCA_035630195.1 Bryobacteraceae bacterium | reverse complement strand
AAAGTGGGAAATCAAAACGCCTTCGACGCCCAAGAAAGCAGACTAGGTATGTCGGCGCCGCACTACGCAATCCGCGGCGGAATCGAAGGCAGAGAACGTCTCAGGATTCTGGCGCGTGTTATGCGGCCCTACACATTGGACCTGTTTGAACGAGTCGGCATACCTTCAGGCAGCAAAGTTCTCGATGTTGCATGTGGAGGTGGAGACGTAACGTTCGATCTCGCGCGCAAGGTGGGACCGAACGGGAGCGTTGTCGGTATCGATCTGGATGAAGCCAAACTCGAACTTGCGCGCGGGGAAGCGAAATCACTGGAGCTCGATAACGTCGAATTCCGCCGGTGCGTCATCGGCGGAGGCCAATTGCGGGGAGCGTTCGACTTTGCCTACTGCCGCTTTCTGCTGACACATCTTCGTGACCCTTTGACGGCGGTGCGCGAAATTCGCGGCGCTCTAAAACCCGCGGAGTTCTTATCACCGTCGACATCGATTGCCGCGGCTGTTTCACTTATCCCGAAACCACCTATATACAGCCGTGGTTCCAAAACGAGGCGGCGACCCGGATATCGGTCCACGTTTACCCAGTCTGCTCATGGACGCTGGATTCGACAACGTTCGCATGAACGTTGTGCATCCGGCTGGCCTCGAGGGCGAAGTCAAATTGATCGGGCCAATCACTCTTGAGAACATTAAAGACGCGGTCTTGTCGGAACATCTGTCGACCCCAGAAGAAGTTGGCGCCCTCATCACTGAACTCTACAAATTCGCCCAAGATCAAAAAACCGTTTGTGCTATCCCCCGCATCGTCGAGGCCTGGGGCGTCGCTTAAACCGTCGGATTCCAGACGTATCGGCCTTCTCGGTTGATATAACCCTGACGATCCCCTAACCACACAGGCGCCAGCCCGCGATCGAAGTCACCAGCCTCATCGAATTGCGGATTGATCGCAATCTTACCCTTCCGATCGATATACCCAAAACGGTTCTGCATTGCAATTACCGCGAGTCCATTGTTGAAATCGCCTGCTTCCTCGAACTGAGGATTGATAACGATCTTTCCGCTCCGATCGATATATCCCGCCTTTTTGTTCATCCGGATCAGCGCGAGGCCATCACTGAAATTCCCTGCTCCTTCAAATTGAGGATTGATCGCAATCTTGCCGCTGTCGTCGATGTATCCATAACGGTGGCCGATGCGAATCAGCGCCATGCCATCGGAATACATCCCGGCCTCATCGAACTGCGGATTGATTGCGAACTTGCCGGACTTATCGATGTATCCCCATTTGCCATTCACCAACACCGGAGCCTTACCGTCATGAAAGCCGCCCGCCCCCTTGAATTGAGAATTGATTGCGATCTTGCCGTCTTGCGTGATGTAACCGAATTTCTGATTCATCGCAACCATCGCAAGACCATCGGAGAATGAATCAGCTATCTGAAACTGCGGATTAATTATGAGCTTGCCATCGCCATCGATGTAGCCCCAAGCTGCGCCCATCTGAACCGGGGCGCGGCCATCTTTAAACTTTCCCGCGTTGTCAAATTGCGGTTGAAGCTTGAGCGTCCCCGAGCGGTCAATAAAGCCATACTTACCATTCATGCGCACGGGAAAAATTCCCTGACCTGACGGCATTGTTGCAGCGAAAACGATAACTGCAACTAACAGAACCAGACACCCGATCACACCTAACCTCAGTCGATCCAGCTTCATAGCCTCTCCCTTGTTGCAGCCTGCAAAGGCTGGCAGAAGTCTCGTAAGTGCAATCTGCCTGCCGTGATCATTAACGAAACTTTCGCAACTGTTCTTCGCAAAACCCCGTCACAGAGGCGTGCAGGAGGGCACACCAAATGACAGCAAGCACAAAGACCGCAGTACTAATCGCAGGTTTTGCATTACTCGGTATAGTCGCAGTTGCGGGATGGACACGCCAGCCGGTTAGCGCGAATAATAACTTCACATCGCCATATACGCAACAGGCGTATCAGCCTGTATATGGACCGCCAGCAGATTGCGTAGAACCTGTGTATACAAACTCCGCTTATGCGCCAGCGGAGTATAGTGTTGCTACGCGTTATCGTACTTACAACCGACCACGCGTAGTCCGTACACGGTACGTCGAAGACCGCGACGTAGCGGTTCGTACGGCGCGACGTGGTCGATCTACCGGAAAGTCGGTCGCCATCGTTGCCGGTTCAGCCGCAGCGGGAGCGGGCATCGGAGCGCTAACTGGTGGTGGTAAAGGAGCCGCAATCGGCGCCTTGTCCGGCGGAGCTGCAGGATTCCTGTTCGATCGTCTGACGCACAATCGTTAAGCCGTCACAACGTGCTCTACTTCGTGTATGGGCAAGAGCTGGAACGACCGGTACGCCGCTGGCGAAGCCTCTGAGCGTCCACCGGAACCACTGTTGATAGAAGCTGTCCGTGACCGACATCCCGGCCGAGGCCTTGATCTTGCTTGCGGTCTCGGCCGGAATTCTCTTTATCTGAGCGCGCAAGGTTGGGACATGGTCGGAGTAGACTACTCGCGCGTTGCCCTTGATATCCTCAGCGAGCGAGCTGCCGAAGGTCTTCCTGTTCATCCCGTCTTCGCCGATCTTGAGGCTGGCGATTTCATCATCGACCCGTGCGACTGGGACTTAATCGTGGATTGCTGTTATCTTCAGCGATCGCTCTTTGCTGCAATCCGTGATGGAATCCGACCCGGTGGTCTCTTCGTCGGTGTGTTCCCAATGAGCGGCATCAATCCGGCATACTTGATGAGATCAGGCGAAGGGAGAGAGCTTTTCGGCGATTGGCAACTACTTCATTACGTGGAAGCGGAACGGACAGAGATCGTTGCTGAAAAAGTTTGATCCTAATCACCGTGTTCTCTTCCTCATCTGGGTAGCCTTTCTTGCAAGAGGAACTTTCTATTCAGTTCAGCAGCCGAGTTGGGAAGGCTTCGATGAATGGGCGCACTTTGCCCGTATTCAATTCCTTTTCGACAACCATAGATCGCCAACCAGAAACGATCCGATATCAGATGAGATCAAGCTCTCCCTCTTATCTGTACCGTTGTCCGCACACGCCGTTATCGATATCGCCGGAGCGGTCACCCATGACCAGTACTGGAAGATACCTCGAGCCGAAGCCAATCTCAAGGCGCTCCAACTAAAGCAGTATGAAGCGCAGCAGCCACCCTTGTATTATTGGCTCTCCGTCATTCCTTATGCTGCGTTAGAATCGTCGTCGCTGCCAACCCGGGTATTGGCGATACGTCTGTTCAGCGTAGTCATAGCCTCAACGACCGCTCCTCTTGCATACGCACTGGCGCGAGTATTGATGCCCCTGGAGCGATTCGCCTTACTTGTTCCGCTCCTGATCGCTTCCCTGCCAGGACTATCTGTGAATATCTGCCGAGTCGGAAACGAGTGTCTTGCTATCCCGCTTACATCTGCTGTGCTGCTCGTCATGCTGAAGGCGCGACATCCAAAGTTACTGGGAACGGTGCTTGGCGCGACTCTGCTGACAAAAGCTTATGCGCTCGCTTTCCTGCCACTAATCCCGACAATGGCAATACTGCGGCTATGGACGTGGCGCAAAGTGTTCACATCTGTCGCCCTCGCGGTGCTGATCTCCGGGTGGTGGTATTGGGGAGCCTTCACGACAACGGGAGCCTTATCAGGGGAGCAAATAGATGCGGCGGCAACTCATTTCACGCTCAGTCAGAAGCTTCAAGCCGCTCGATCGATCAACTGGAGCGCTACGATCGACACATTCCTCTTCACTCACATCTGGGTGGGCGGATGGAGTTTTCTTGTCGTTCGAAGCTGGATGTATCGCGTTGTCGAGAGCATCGCTCTTGTGGCGGCCGTTGGCTTAGTTATCCTTGCGTGGAGGCGAAAGTTCACGAGCAAGCTCGTTCTTACGTCCGCGATGTACATCTTATTATGCGCCGGACTCGCTTATCACGCCGTGACCATGTCTCTCGTGCGAAACACGCCGGCAACGATGGGTTGGTACCTCTATGCGTGCATCATAGCGGAGGTGTCGCTACTGACTTGGGGCCTCATCGGACTGGCCGGCGCGCACGCGGCAGTTCGCGCGCTGGCGGCTATCGCATGTCTTGCGATTGCGCTCGATGTATACACGGTGCATTTCGTTCTGACTTCCTACTACACCGGGCAAATCGCACACAGTGCGACGGGAAGGCTTGAAGCCTTTCCCGCGGCCGCCTTTCTAAAGTTTGATGTCGTAAGTGAGATCGTAAAACGCCTCGCAGTAAACGAGAGTCATCTTATCGGTCCGGCGATGATACTCGGTTCCTGGATTGGTTATGCCTTGGGAACTGGCTGGTTGTTGGTGACTGCGCTCCGCTTCATTGGTATCCAGATTTCGAAACCGCCCGTTCCGGTCGAGGGGTCAAACTCCTCGCCGTAACGCTCGAACTCCGGTCCTTCGGAAACCTCCAGCCCCGATTCCGGCAGCCACTTATTCCAGATCGTGAACCATACTCGGCGGATTGTTGAGATGTGATCCCCATGGGCAAACACTGCATAGTTTTGTTCGGGAATCCTGAGTTGACTTAATTCCTTCGGGATTCTAGAGAAATCCGATACTTCAACTCCGCTGATGTATTCAGTATTTCCGGAGTCGTCGCCATTGCAGATCACACCGTAGGCCGTCCGGCCAATCTGGCCCGTAATGTTGCCGAGATAAGGCCCAAATCGCTGCCATTGCGCGGGAATTCCGGCGGACGTCTCTGCGGAATAGCGCTCACTCAATCCGGCGATGAGCATCGTTCTCCCGTTCTCGAATCTCGGCGTCTGCAGGTTCGTCAATAAAGTCTCATCCATCTTCGTTGCCTCCACTAATTCGATATCGTTTAAATTGCCTTGAGCGCGAACCACTTCCGGTGTCAACCCGAATTGGTCGCGAAAGGCGCGTGTAAATGCTTCATGAGAGTTGTAGCCCGCGTCCAGAGCGACGGCAAGGATGTCAGGAGCGCCGCACGCCAGGTTGCGCGCGGCCTCCGTCAACCGCCGGCCACGGACATACTGCATTACGGAATACCCAAGTGCGGCTCCGAAGGCTCGTGACATGTGGTAACGCGACACGCCGGCTACATCGGCGACATCTCCAAGCGAGATGTCTTGCCCGAAGTGACTTTCGATATACCAGAGCGCTTTCGCTGCGGTACTCACGACGTCAGAATAGCGGCTCTCGGAACTGTGCGCTTGATCTAAATTGCGGTGAGGAAAGGAAGGGGGAAATTCGAAATGGCAGTATGAACAGCGGTCGGGGACACCGCCCGCTGTTCACCCACTTGACAAGTCTTAGGCTGTGCGGGCGGCCTCAGACTTGTCTCCCGAAATTGCAGCTTGTGCAGCCGCAAGTCGGGCAATCGGTACACGATACGGAGAGCAGGAGACATAATCCATGCCCGTGCGATAGCAGAACTCGACGGAACTTGGCTCACCCCCATGCTCGCCACAGATCCCGATTTCGAGACCCGGGCGAGACTTACGGCCTAGCTTCACTGCGATTTCGATCAGCTTGCCGACGCCTTCCTGATCAAGTACAGCAAACGGATCGGCCTTGAATACCTTCAAGTCCTGATACTCGCTCGAGAACTTCGTGTAGTCGTCACGCGAAAGACCCATCGTCGTCTGCGTAAGATCGTTTGTCCCGAAGCTGAAGAACTCAGCTTCCTTGGCGACCTCATCAGCAGTGAGAGCAGCGCGCGGAATCTCGATCATGGTGCCGATCATGTAGTGAAGATCGCTGGCTCCTTCTCTTGCGAGAACTTCTTTCGCCACACGATCGACGATTTCCTTCTGATGCTGCAGCTCTTTCGCGCTCCCGATCAGCGGAATCATGACTTCCGGAATGACCTTCACGCCCTTCTTGTGGACTTGCGCAGCCGCTTCGAAGATCGCGCGCGCCTGCATTTCCGTGATTTCGGGGTACGTGATGCCAAGGCGACAGCCGCGGTGTCCGAGCATCGGGTTAAACTCATGCAGTTCCTCGACACGCTCCAACAATTCGGCTAGCTTGGTCTTCAGCTCTTTCACTTCGATGCTGTAGCGCTGCGACATTTCGCGCTTAGCTTTGATGTCTGCGTTGGGCAGCTTCGCGATGTCCACCATCAGGTTCTCGCGCTTCGGCAGAAACTCGTGCAGCGGGGGATCGAGCGTACGGATCACAACCGGGAAGCCGTTCATCGCCGTGAACAGGCCCGCGAAGTCCTTGCGCTGCATCGGGAGGAGCTTCGCAAGAGCTTTCTTGCGGTTCTTCTCATCGCGCGCCAGAATCATCGCCTGTACAAACGGCAATCGATCCTCGGCAAAGAACATGTGCTCCGTGCGACAGAGACCGATACCTTCAGCGCCGAACGCCCTGGCAGTTTTCGCATCGCGCGGAATATCAGCATTCGCGCGAACGCCAAACTTGCCGCGGAACTCGTCCGCCCAGCCCATGAACTTCGAGAAGATTGGCGAGTTCGGGTCCGGGTCCATCGTCGCCGCTTGGCCGAGATAAACCTCGCCTGCGGCGCCGTCGAGTGAGAGCCAATCGCCTTCCTTCACGGTGTACTTCTTGCCGTCTTTCGAAGTGACAACAGCCGTCTTGGCATGTTCGTTGATCGCGATTGCGCTCGCTCCGGCGATACACGGTCGGCCCATACCGCGAGCAACCACAGCCGCGTGCGACGAAGCGCCGCCGACTGCGGTCAAAATGCCCTTCGCGACGTCCATTCCGTGAATATCGTCAGGAGTTGTTTCCTTACGGAGCAGAATCACCGGAGCTTTCTTCGACAGCGTGACTGCCTCGTCAGCCGAGAATGCGACGCGACCGACAGCGGCTCCCGGAGAAGCCGGAATGCCTTTGGCAATCTTTGGCAGCTTACGCAAGGAAGAAACGTCGAAGATCGGGTGCAGAAGCTGGTCGAGCTGCTGCGGCTCTACGCGTTGAACTGCCGTCTTCTTGTCGATGAGCCCTTCGTCGGCCATCTCCACAGCGATACGTACAGCGGCAGGACCGGTACGCTTACCGTTGCGTGTCTGCAACATGTACAACGTGCCTTCCTGAATTGTGAACTCGAAGTCCTGGACGTCTTTGTAGGCCTTCTCCAGCTTTTGTGTGATGTCGTAGAGTTGCTTGTAGGCATCCGGCAATACGGTCTCGAGCTCGGCGATCGGAAGCGGAGTGCGGATGCCGGCCACGACATCTTCGCCCTGCGCATTCATCAGGAACTCGCCATAGAAGACCTTTTCGCCTGTGCCGGGATCGCGCGTAAATCCGACTCCTGTGCCGGATGTGTCGCCCATGTTCCCGAAAACCATCGCCTGGATGTTCGCCGCCGTGCCGAGCTCATCCGGGATCTTTTCCATCTTGCGGTAGTAGCAAGCTTTGTCGGCCCACCAGGAGCGGAACACCGCGTCACGCGACATCGTGAGCTGGGTCCAGGCGTCCTGTGGGAAATCGGCGCCCGTATCTTTACGAACTATCTTCTTGTAATCGGCGATGACGGCCTTCAGATCGTCAGCGGTCAAATCAGTGTCGAGTTCCGTCTTCGCTTTAGCTTTCCGAGCATCGAACACGTGATCGAACTTTTCCATCTCGATGCCGAGCGCGACTTCGCCGAACATCTGAATGAAGCGACGATAGCAGTCATACGCAAAGCGAGGATTGCCTGTCGAAGCCGCGAGGCTTTCGGTCGTCTCGTCGTTGAGGCCCAGGTTCAAGATGGTGTTCATCATGCCGGGCATCGAGAACTTGGCGCCGGAGCGGACACTCATCAATAGCGGATTTTTGGGATCGCCGAGCTTCTTTCCGAGCTCCTTTTCGACCTTCGTGAGCGCCTTCCGAATCTGATCATCTACCTCCGTTGGAACCTGCCGGTTGTTATTGAAGTAGATGTTACAGACCTCAGTCGATACGGTGAAGCCCGGAGGCACCGGCACGCCCGTGTTACACATCTCGGCGAGGTTTGCTCCCTTGCCGCCGAGGGTGTCTTTCATTGTCTTATTCCCATCGGCCCCGTCGCGGCCGAATGAATAAACGTATTTCTTAGCCATTCAGATCAATCTCTCCTTCGAGATTTAGTTCGTCGTCACGATCTCCGAAAAGTCGGCGATGGCCGAGAACTCGGTGAGAAGGCTGCTCAGCAACAACAGCCGGTTCTGTCTGACGCGTTCCTCGGGAGCATTCACGAGGACTTTGTCGAAAAACAAATCTACTTTCGGTCGCAAGGAACCGATTGCTTCCAGCGCCGCATCATAATTTCGCGCCTTGCGATGGCTGAATACGACATCGGATGTCCGCAAAAATTCACGGTGGAGATCGAGTTCAGGACCCGGCTCGAGTACGCTAACATCGATCGTGCCTGCGCCGGTGAATTGCGCCTGCCGCAAGATGTTCGCGATTCGCTTGAAGCTGGCAGCAAGAGGTTCGAAGTTCTCTGTTGGGCGAACCTGTCGGATCGCCTGAAGCCGGGCTTCGACGTCTCCAAGATCTTCGGTTCGCGGCGTCAATACGGCATTAACTTCGTCGTACTTGAACCCTCGAACATCCCGGAAATAGTACTTGGCGCGATCCAGCAGGAATTCTCGGAGTTGCGGGTTATCGCCGACCAGATCACTCAGCTTCAAACGCAGACCGCCTTCGACGAGAATCTTCACGACGCCCTGGCCGGCGCGACGCAGAGCGAAGGGATCGCGTGACCCAGTCGGCATTAGGCCTATCTCAAAGCAGCCGCGTAAGGTGTCGCATTTGTCGGCAAGCGCAACTACCTGTCCAGTGACGGTAGAAGGAATTGAATCTTCCATGCTGACCGGCTTGTAGTGCTCGTAGACCGCGCGCCAGATCTCGGCCGATTCACCCTGCTCCCGCGCGTACAAGCCGCCGACGATACCCTGGAGCTCAGTGAGTTCTTTCACCATCTCCGTCGTGAGATCACACTTGGCTAACTGCGCCGCGCGACCGCACATAACCCGGCTCGCCCCTACCGCCTCGGCGATTTGTTTCGCCAGCAGGACGACGCGTTCAGTCTTCTCGAAATACGAACCGAGCTTTGCCTGGAAAGTGACGTTCTTCAGGTCTTCGAGACGATCTGCGAGGTTACGCCGAAGATCGATATCCCAGAAGAAGCGGGCGTCGTTGAAACGGGCGCGCAGCACGCGCTCGTTCCCAAGGCGAACGAGTCCGTCAGGATCTGCGCTGGTATTCATGACGGCAACAAATTCCGGCGCCAGGTTGTCACCGCCGACATTCACGGAGAAGTAGCGCTGGTGGTGGCGCATCACCGTGCTAAGGATCTCGCGCGGTAATTCCAGATACTTCCGATCAAACGAGCCGTGGATCGTCGAAGGATACTCGGTGAGATAAACAAGAGTCTGCAGCAGAGCCTCATCGGGATGAACGTTCGGACCCAGGCCCGATTCGATCATTGCGCGCCGTTGTTTCGCTGACAGCACAACGCCGTTGGTATGCAGTTGATCCGCAAACGTATCGATCGTCACTTCCACTTCCGGCTTTCCCAACAATCTATGACCGCTCGTCGTTCTTCCGGACTTTACACCGGCAAGCTCAAACGGAATCACTTCATTGCCTAAAAGCGCCACAATCCAACGGATGGGTCGAATGAACCGCACGCCCCCCTTACCGGTCCAGTACATGGTCTTTGGGAAGGAAATCTTCGGAATCAGGACAGGCAACGCTTCCGCAAGAACCTCAATACTTTTACGGCCTTCTACCTTCTTGCTGTAGCTCCAGTACTCGCCTTTGGGTGTTTGTGCCTTTTGCAGCGCATCGAGACTGACGCCCATCTTTTTGGCGAAGCCTTGCACGGCCCCGGGACCCGAAGAAACTGGCGGTCCGGAAATAGCCTTCGTCTCGTCAGCCTGCGCCTCCGCGATCCCCGAAGCGCGCAGCACTAGCCGGCGCGGTGTCGCGTCAACCGAATCTACCGTCCCCCCAAGATTGTTGTCGGCCAAAACCTCAGTGAAGAGTTGACGCATGTGTTCGAGCGCAGGCTCGATCATCCAATCGGGTACTTCTTCTACGCCGATCTCGAGAAGGAATCGTTCACTCATTCCGCGGCCGCCTCCGCGTGCTCCGGAGTATTCTGGTCCAACCATGCCTGAGCGACACCTACCGCCAGCTTGCGAACTCTTGCGATCACGCCCACTCGTTCGGTCACGCTGATCGCCCCCCGCGCATCCAGCAGGTTGAACGTGTTCGAGCACTTTAATACGTAGTCGTAGGCGCTCAGGAGTGGAAAGCGTTCTTTCGGCACATACTTCGGATACATACCGACAAGCCGCTGGCATTCGCGCTCATAGATCGCGAACAGTTGCCACAGCGTCTCCACATCCGCGACTTCGAAGTTGTACACCGAGTTCTGCAACTCATCCGCCAGCCGCACATCGCCGTAGGAAACTCCGGGAGTCCACTCGATCTCATACACGCTTTCCTTGCCTTGAAGGAAGGCGACGAGCCGCTCGAGACCATACGTGATCTCGGCCGGAACCAGATCGAGATCCACTCCGCCGCACTGCTGAAAATACGTGAACTGCGTAATTTCCATACCGTCGAGCATCACCTGCCACCCGATGCCCCACGCGCCGAGCGTCGGCGATTCCCAGTTGTCTTCTTCAAACTTAATGTCGTGCTTTCCGAGATCAATCCCGATCGCTTCCAGGCTTTTGAGATATAGATCGAGAATATTGCTCGGTGACGGCTTCAAAATCACCTGCAACTGCTGATGTTTGTACAGCCGGTTGGGATTTTCGCCATAGCGGCCGTCGGCAGGACGACGACTCGGCTGCACATACGCGACTTTGTAGGGCTTCGGTCCCGTAACGCGAAGGAAGGTCTCCGGGCACATCGTGCCGGCGCCAACTTCCATATCGTACGGCTCCTGAATAATGCAGCCGCGCTCCGACCAGTAATTTTTGAGTTTGAATAATGTTTGCTGGAATGAGTCCATTTATTAAAGCGCTTCCAGTAACGGAGCGGTCTGCAGACGGCGTTCCACGTGTTCTTCTATGCCACGGACTAGATAGCGCCGCAGATCCGCAGCCGTGCTCCGCGACCAGGAACGTTCGCTCAACTGCCCGATGGGCGTTTGCATCATCTCTTCCGCAATCAGTCTGGACTCAGCGCTTAACCGGAACTCCGGTAGGATTCCAGACAGGCGCACCGCCCAAAGACTGAAGTAGTTCACGGCCGGCCAAACACCGTTTGCGGGATTGCCGCTCAGATGATTCACAACCGCCACTAACAACCGGAAAAACCGCTCACTCGGCTCGGCTGCGGGCAGGATGTTTTCGCTGACCTCAGCCATAAAATCGAGCGCCAGATTGGCAGCATAGTCACCAGCCAATCCGAACTGTGATTCAATAACTTCGCAGGAGTTTAGGCTGACCAATTCCCGATTCTCCCGTTGGTAATAGGACATCGTTACCCGGGAGAGCCTTTCGAGCCCCGACCCGAAGCTGTTCTTCGGCTTTCTCGCCCTTCGCGCCACCCCACGGAGCTTGCCCTGATCGCGCGTAAAAAAGCTGACGATCAAATCGCCTTCCTGAAAGGGGTACGTTCGGAATATGAAAGCTTCGCTCGCCTGTGCCGGCATATCGGCGATGCGGGTAATATGCCCTCAGATTAACACATGGAAGTTGCAGACCTCTTGGCGTGAAATACCGCAAAGTTTCGCTTTACGTGTAAAGGACCGTGCCATGGAGGTTATATGAAAATGTGGCTGACAGCGATTCTGTGGGTTGCTCCCGTAACTGCCGGAAGTCTCCCCGTTCGCATTGCCGTCAACCCTGATGAGGCCAGCGTCCGGGCCGGCTCATCGGTCGAAGTGAAAGTCGAGCTTCGCGACGCCTTCGATAAAGACGCCAACACACCGAAAGATCTGAAAATCGCGTTTACGTTCGGCGTTGATGGCGGGGGTGTGAAACGCCTCGACTTGACGATCAAAGCTGGGACCGATTCCGCTAAAGTTAAGATTCCACTTAGCGCTCCGGGCGTTTACCTGCTGAAGGCGGCTCATCCCTATCTTCGCGAAGGCGCGGCATACGTGCGCGTGAAGCCTGCCAGTTCCGTTCTTAAAAGGAGCTGGAATCCCTATGGTACGAACCCGTTCGTCCTCGCAAATTACCAGCCAGTTAGGTCGGGAACGATTAAAGCCCAACTTTACTACACGGGCGATGAATCGAAGTTAATCGCGAACGGGGTCGAAAAGTGCAAAATCATCGCCTATCTGTCTGAACCGGCCCCCTTCGACATTCAATTGCGGCTGGTCTCGCCTTTCGCCAATGTAACTCCTAATCCGATTGTCATATCCATAGATAAAGACGAAGACGAGGCTACTGCCGAACTGGCATCCACAGTTGCCGGTGATATTCAACTGCAATTCGTCGGCTCCCGGCCCTCCGATGCAGTCATGGTCACTCGGGGCGGGGAAAAGATAGTCCATTTCGCGCCACCGATCTCACAAATACGGCTGACCTTGAGTCCACCCAAGATCATGCTCGGAAGGACTACTGGAGTTGCAGTCGAACTAACTGATGACCGAGACAAGCCGACAGCGACTGAAAGGGAGCTGGAGGTCGCCCTGAGCATCGACGATGGACACGGAGATTTCGAGTCGAGGACGGTCAAGATACCCAGCGGCTCTCACGGCGCGTCCACGAACTTCACCCCATCCGCTTCGGGAAGGATCAAACTTTCCGCCCGAACGTTCGGAGCAGTTACAAAAACGCCCGCTACTTTGGACGTGTCGATGCCCGTGCTCGCAATGATTCTCACGATCATCGCCGGATTGGTAGGCGGTCTTTTGGCTGCGGTCCGGACACCGCCTTTGTCGGGGTGGCGAATCGCCTACTCGTCGCTTGGAGGTATCGTGGCGGCTTTCCTTCTATACGCAGCCGCCCAAACCGGGCTTGTCCCGAAGCTTCCGCCGCCGGCGACCGTGAACTTCTTCGGCGCCACAATGATCGGTCTGCTCGGCGGCTGGATCGGAGCCGAAGCGTTCAACACGGTTCTGAAATTGGCCGGATTGCCAGTTCGCCAGACTGCGTAAAGTCGACAAAAAACATGTGATAGACTTCGCCCCATACGTTTCGCTGTGACACAGCGGTACATCTTAGGGGGATTCCACTTGTTTTTACGCACATTCCTCGTGTGCCTCCTCGTTTTAACGGCCTTCGGACAAGGAGAGCGCGGCACGTTCAACGGTACTATCTCTGACTCTTCAGGAGCGGCCGTCGTTGGCGCGACCGTGAAGATCCTCAATCCTTCGACTGGCGTTGAGACTACCGCCATCACAACCGACGCCGGCGTTTACCGCATGCCGTCATTGCAGCCGAGCACTTACCAGATCACGGTCTCTGCGCCGGGTTTTAAAACATCGGTGCGACAGAACGTTGTGCTCGCGGTGGCCCAGACCCTCACCGTCGACTTCACCCTGGAACTCGGGAATCTCACCGAATCGATTACCGTGTCGAGTGAGGCGCCGCTTCTCGAAACCGGAACGGCTGAAATTGGCAGCTATGTGTCGAAGAAGGAATTCGATTCGTGGCCAATCGCGGTTAGCGGCGGCCGACGCCAGATCCAGCAGTTCATCTTCACTTCGCTCCCCGGCACAACCGGAGGAACGTGGCAGGGCTCGATCAACGGTGGCCAGAACTACTCGCATGAGATCTTGATTGATGGAATCTCGGTGGGCCGAATGGATCTGGCCGGGGGCGCCAACAGCGAATTCAGCCCATCGGCGGAATCGATCAGCGAGTTCAAATTGCAGACCGGCACCGTAAGCGCGCAGTATTCCGGCGGGCAAACATCTGTTGCGAACTTCGCCACCAAGTCTGGTACGAACCAACTCCACGGATCGGCCTACTATTACGGTCAGAACGATGCTCTGCGGGCGAACAGCTTCAACAGCAACGCCTCTGGCGTGGCTCGCCAGCCCTTCAAGCAGCACAATTATGGCTACTCGATCGGCGGCCCGGTGTACATCCCTAAGGTTTACGACGGCCGCAATCGTTCGTTCTTCTTCCACAACATGGAACGGACCACGCAGAAGGATTACAACCAGAACGGCTTCGTCACGTTGCCGACGCAGGACTTCAAGCGAGGCGATTTCTCAGACCTGTTGAGCTCGGCGTTCACAGGCACAGCCGGCTCCGGAGGCGCCGCCGGTACCGATGCTCTTGGTCGCGCGGTTCAGTTTGGGGCCATTTACGATCCGGCCTCGTCCCGCCAAGTCGGGAACACTTGGGTTCGCGACGTATTTCCGGGCAACGTCATTCCACAAAGCCGCTTCAGCAAGGTCTCTGCGAACATCCTGAGCATGGCGCCGATTGACGATCCTTTGTTCGATACGATGCTGCGCAACATTCCCGCGCTGGGAGCGTGCTGCCCCGAGTTCCGCGAGCGAATGATTACCTTTAAGGGCGACCACAATATCAACACGAGCCACCGCTTGAGCGGCATGGTCAACCGCAACCTTCGAACCCGCTATAACTCGGGAACTCCGCGTTGGGGAACGGCCCCTGGAACTCCGACCAACGTGTACCAGAACCAAGACACACCCGGCACCATGGTGCGACTGGCCTATGACTTCGTACTATCACCGACGTTCCTGGGACGCGGCAACCTGGGATACAACCGCTTCGGCAACATCAACGAAAGCGTCTACGTCGATCAAGACTGGCCGCAGAAGATCGGCTTACAGAACGTACCCGGCGTCCACTTCCCGGTTTTGAATTTCACCGGTCAGCCATTCCAAGGCGGCGCCATCGGAGCCGTTAGCGGTACAACCGGCCGTCTCGGCTCGGGCAATCGCGGAGGCAGTTTTAATGGTTCCACGATCGGTCAGCTCGACTTCACCTACGTTCGCAGCAAGCACAACTTCAAGTTCGGTTTCGAGAATCGGCGCTACTACTACAACACTCGCAACAAGTCCGGGTCCGGTGACTTCAACTTCTCCCCGAATCAGACTGCGCTGCCGGGCTTCATCAATCAGACAGGACACAGCTTCGCCAGCTTCTTGCTCGGCGATTACAGTTCGACCACGCGCGGCATCGCTGCCGCAAACTTCGGTCATCGCTGGCGCACTGCCGGCTTCTACTTCCAGGATGACTGGAAGGTCAATAGGAAACTGACCTTGAACATCGGCCTTCGTTGGGAAATGGTTGGCGGCCTGATTGAAGTGGCAGGACGCATGTCGGCTATCGACTTCGACCTTGCCAATCCAGGAGCCGGCAATCGTCCAGGGGCTCTTGCCTTCGCCGATGACCTGGGCGTGCGAGGTTTCCAGGACACGTACTGGAAGCAGATTTCCCCGAAGTTCGGCTTTGCGTACGCGCTCAGCGACAAGATGGTTTTACGCGGCGGCTACGGCATCAACAACACGCCAGCCATCTCTAACGGGTTCGGCTTCGGCGGCACGCTTGGCTATAACGGCAACATCAATGTCACTTCCGCCAACACGCCGATCCGGTTCGCCGAAGATTCCTTAGGAAATCTCGACCAGCCCTATCCGAGTTTCACCGGGACGCTGCCGAACAAGTCCCCATCGCTGGCCAACGGCCAAAACATCGACTACTACCCAATCACGGGCAACCGGCTGCCTTATGTCCAAAACTGGAACTTCGGCATTCAGTACCAGTTACCGTGGTCGATGGTTCTCGAAACCAACTACGTCGCCAACAAAGGCACGCGCCTTATCGCCAAAGGCTTCGACCAGCCGAACAATCTACCGTTCACTGTCACGCAACAGTACGGCGATCTGCTTCCGCGACCCTGGTCGGCTTCCAGTCCGATCCCTGCTCCGTATCCTGGCTTCAGTGGAACTAACTTGCAGGCGCTACGGCCGTATCCGCAGTTCACGGGGATCAATAACATCTTCCCGAACATTGGAACATCGTCGTATCAATCACTGCAGATGCAACTCACGCGGCACTTCAAGAACGGCATCGCGATCCTCGGCGCTTATACATGGTCCAAGTCGCTCGGCTTAACTGACAATGCTATCGACGCCGAGAACGTCGCCGATGTCTTCAACCGCAATCTGGAGCGTTCGATCACAAACTATCACCAGCCTCACGTTGCCAAGCTGAGCTGGATCTACGAATTGCCCATCGGCCCCGGCAGGGCTATCGATGTCAATGGGTTCCTCGACAAGGTTGTCGGTGGATGGCAGATTACGGCCATTCACACCTTCCGTTCAGGGAATCCTGTCGCCATCACGACTGGGGGCCTCAACTTGCCGACAGGCAATGCCATTCGGCCAGACTATGTCGGCGGTACGGACATCGTAGCCAACAGCGATGCCGACATCAACTTCCGCGGCATTCCGGGCGGAACAGCTTATCTCAATCGCGCGGCTTTCGCCAACCCACCGGTGTTCGCCGGCGGTCAGAACGTCGTGCAGCGGCTCGGCAATGTCGCGCCATTCCTGCCGAACATTCGCGACAGACACCTCATCATGGAAGACATGAGCATTCAGAAGATGTTCAAGTTCGACGAGCAACGCAATATCGAACTGCGCGGCACCTTCCTGAATCCCTTCAACCGTCACGGTATCGGCGGTCTCGTCACCAACATCACCGACCCGAACTTCGGACAATATACGGGCCAGCAGAGCGGTCCTCGGAACATCGAACTCGCGCTGCGGTTCACCTTCTAAGTTCGGCACTTAAGCGACAATCGGAGGAAGGGGCTTGAAACCTGTTCCTCCTTTTCTTTCGATGTTCCAGACTTGCAACGAACATCTCGAACTGGGCCGTCAGGCAGCAGCGAGGTCCGCCTATCCTGTGGCCGCCAAAGAGTTCGCTGCCGCCGCAAAGGTATGTCCGAATACCGCCCAGATACTGATCTCGCTGGGACAGATGCAGTTTCTCTCCGGGGACGCCCTTGCCGCGGAACGCACGTTGAGCTCGCTTAATACTACGGAGGCGCATTACGCGCTTGGCCGCATCTACTACGAACAATCGCGGTATCCGGAAGCCGTGGCCCAACTGCAGCGAGTGGTCGCCCTCGAGTCTGATAACTATCGCGCTCACGATAATCTCGGACTTTGCTATGACGCGCTCCAGAGAGACACGGAGGCGCTGAGGCACTTTCTGAGGGCGCTTGATCTGGTGAAGGACGCTCATCCCGAGTATGACTGGGTTTATGCCAACCTGGCCGAGTTTTTTCTCAAGCGCGATCAAGACGAGAAGGCTTTCCAGCTAGCCGCCGAAGCCGCAAAACGCAATAACGGCTCGGCCCGTAACTTCTATCTTGCGGGTCGCGCTCTCGTGAAACTTGACCGGGATGAGACAAGTCTCCGCTGGTTGAATCAAGCGGTCGAGCTCGATCCACAATATGCGGAAGCGCACTTTCAGCTAGGACAGGCTTACAAGCGTCTCGGGCGAACGAATGAATCCAAGAAGCACATGGAAACGTTCCGGCAACTTAAGGTTCTCTCAAAGTCAAAATCCGGTCCACAGCCACGCCTGTAATTTTCTGTCGCTTCCCGCTGGGCCATTCCACTTCGAGCTCATCGATGATCTTGGTCGCTCCCAGTCCGAAGTGCGCGCGAACGTCATTCGAAGAGAGATAGCTTCCCGCGGTACTGACAGTACGAAACTGCTGCCGGCCGCCTGCTGCGATGCGCACCCGGGCTCCGATGCCATCACGATTGCCGGCTGTGCCTTCAAGCTTCACAAGCAGCCAATGTTGTGTCGATGACGGAGCGCGCCTAAGGACTACAGCATGCTCCTGCTGGGCCGATACCACCATGTCGATGACGCCATCGTTGTCGAGGTCGCCAAATGCTGCCCCTCGCCCCGCGCGAGGTTGGGAAACAGCCGGCCCAGCCGATCGTGTGTCGTCAACGAACCGCTTGCCGTCGTTGCGCAGGAGCAACAGAGGCTCTTTGTACTTCACAGACGGCTGGGTCAGCTCGATGTTGTCCATAACGTGGCTCTGGGCAACCACGATATCCGGCAATCCATCGTTGTCGAGATCGGCAATCCGCATTCCCCACCCGGAATGGTTGCGTGTGGGAGTGGTGATGCCGGCGTGGGCTGAAACATATTCGAATTCGCCGGGCTTGTTCCGGTACAAGGCATAACACTGCAGCGCCAACGCGTTGACCAGGAGATCAGGCCGCCCATCGTTGTCGTAGTCGGCAAACTCGATTCCCATGCCGCTAAATACGCGGCCATCGTCGTCGTAGGCGACATTGTTGTCGAACGCTACTTCGGTGAAGCGCATGCCGCCTTCGTTGTGAAAGAGCTGCTGCGGCGCTGCATCGTTCGCGACTGCGATGTCGACCTTGCCGTCGAGATCATAGTCGGCAACGGCGATTCCCATTCCCTTACCCGGCGCCTTACCGAAGCCGGAGGACGCGCTATGGTCGGCAAACTTCCCGCCTCCGAGATTGCGGTAGAGGAAGTAGGTCGCGGGCTTGAAGCGATCAGGATGACAATAGCTTCGGTACCCCTCTTTTCGCACGCCGCACCATTCGTCGGGCTCGAAATCCCATTCCATATACCGGGCGACAGCCAAATCGAGCTTGCCGTCGTTGTCCGCGTCGATCCAGGCGGCCCCGGTGGACCAGCCCCCTCCGGCGACTCCTGCTTGTGCCGTTATATCCGTGAACTTGCCACCTTCGTTCCGAAAGAGTTGGTTCGCCCGATAGCCGGTGACATATAAATCGGTATCGCCATCGTTATCGAAGTCTGCTGCGGCGGCTCCCATGCCGTAGTGAGTACCGCGCAGGCCGACGCGCTCGGTGACATCTTCGAACCGCCCACTCTCAGTGTTGCGATACAGGCGGTTCCAAAAGCGGGGATCGCTCTTGTCCGGCACGCCGCCCTTGGGCATTGGATCGCGTATCGCGGCGCCGTTAACCATGTAAATATCCAGCCGACCGTCGCCATCGTGATCGAACAGCGCGACGCCGCTACCAACAGCCTCAAGAAGATACTTGCGCGACGTTTTCGAAGGTTCATACACGAATGGCAGATCTGTAGCGACATATGCGCCCGGCTGGCTCCAGAGGCAGGCTGCGAACAGCAAGGCAAATTTTGTTCGACCTTTAGCCATCGCGTATGATTATCGGACGCTGGTGCGCCTTACCTCTTTTATCTTCGCCGCCCTCGCCTTTGCCGCGCCCGAGAGTGACTTGGTTGGAAGCAAGGTCTGCGCCGGCTGTCATGCGTCCATTGCGCAAACCTATTTCACAACGGGCATGGCGCGCACCAGTTCGAGTGTCGGCGGCAGTAGCTTCCGTGAACGCTTCAATGACGTGAACGATCCTCACAATGGCGCGCGCTACAGAATTGGCTCGAACTACAGGGTTAATTTCAACCGGTCCGCGAGCGGTGTTGCAGGGGCGTTCGACCTGAAATGGGCGATTGGCTCCGGCGCGGTTGGCCGTAGCTACATCACGAACATTGAAGGGTTTCTGTTCCAGGCTCCAGTCTCGTATTTCTCTTCGGCAGCGCGTTGGGATTTATCACCCGGTTTTGCGGGTAAGCCCGTAATCGATCTTGCCCGGCCTATCGAGGCGGCGTGTCTGCAGTGCCATACCACTGGGCCGCAATTGATCGAAGGTACTCAGAATCGATATGCCGACCGGCCATTTTTCGAAATGGGCATTGGCTGCGAACGCTGCCATGGCCTTGGACGGCGGCACGTTGAAGCGATGAAGTCCGGCTCAGGTGAGCGTGCGATTGTGAACCCGGCGAAGCTCGATGCCGCTCGACGGGACAGTGTTTGCCTTCAGTGTCATCTCACGGGCGCTGTCCGTGTTGCCCGTTTTGGGACTTCTGCGTTTGCGTATCAACCGGGAGACCTTCTTTCGAATCATCTTTCGGTATTCGTATGGTCAAGCGCTGTAAACGGGCTCGCGGCTGCGACGGACCATGCGGAGCAGTTTTCCCGTAGTAAATGTAGCCAAGTGTCGGGAGCCAAGATGTGGTGTGGCAGTTGCCACGATTCGCACTCCGAACCTGTTCCGGAGCAGCGAGCGTCCTTCTTTCGGCAGCGCTGCCTTACCTGTCATGAGACGACCTCTTGTAAGGAAGCAGCGCCATTGCGCGCTACCCGGCAGGATGACTGTCGTGCCTGCCATATGCCGAAGGCACAATCCCTGGAAGGAGAACACGTCGCGTTTACATTGCATTCCATTCCTCGGCGAGCTTCTGCTCCTTCTTCGAGTTCCGGCATCCGTGATCTACGACCATTTTTTTCCAGTCTAACCGCGGAGCGTGATCTTGCCCTCGCGTACGCCTCGCTTGCGTTGACGGATAGTACCTGGAGACCTCGCGCGCTGACATTACTAGAGAAATCGGCGAGTCTAGCTGATCCCGTTGTTTTGGCTCAGCTTGCGCAGTTCTACGATGCGCAAGGCAAGAGAGAGAAGGCTATGGAACTTTATCGGAGAGTATTACGGCTCGATCCGCGGCACCCTACTGCGGCGGCTAACCTGGGCATCTATCTAACGCAAAACGGCCAGTCACGACAGGCGATGGAACTTTGGAAAGATGTGTTTGCCCGTTATCCCGCGCTTGTTGGTCCGGGGATGAATCTTGCTGCTGCGCAGTACGAAGCGGGCGATCGGAAGGCCTGTGAGGCGACTCTGCTTCGCATACTTCGCTTTCATCCTGATTTCACGGCCGCACGCCAACTACTCGAACATTTGCGGCGTTGACCTGTAACCCGTCAAAGATGACGCGTAGGTAGTCGCTGCCATCGAGAGTTGCGTGTTGTGCTGCCATGGCCTGGCGTGAGCACCAAACTCTCCTGAGTGATCGCCCTTCCCTTCCTCGACAAGAGGTCCGTTCATAATTAGTTACTTGGATTGTTTACTGGCAATCTCTTTCACGGGATTGTACACATTGCAATCCCGCCGGAGCAATCGAACGGCCGAGTTTGGTGTGATGGCAACCCGTTTTCGACGAAGACTCGGAATGCGTATGGACTTCACCTCGTAGGGATTCCTGAAAGTGTGAAGATAAGCCGAATCGAACTGAGACCCTCGATCGGAGGGTTCCTCTGGAGCCCACTCCAGATTGAGGCTCTTGGCGTGGTAGCCGTAGGTCTTCTATCTGCGCAGATCTCGCGCGCCCCACTGGCCGTCAAGAAAATGTACGTCGATTTTGCACTGGGGGATCAACGCCCATACTGCACGTAAGAATCGCGGGCGCGAGCGGCGTCTTCAGCACTGAGCACGTGTTCCACGTCCAGAAATGCTCTTACGTTCCCTGCCCATTCATCGAAAGCGGCTCTGGCTTCCGCAGCCCGCTCTTCGCGCGAGAAGTTTAAGGATCCGACTTGAGCTCCGGCGCCCAGTCTTTCCTTGTCGACGTATGCGGCGATTTGCTCTCCTGTTTGAGAGTCTACAAGTTCCATTTCAACGCCGACCTTCTCAAGTACGAGTGCGCGTTTCAGAGGCTCAGAGCCCGATTCGATCGGAGCTAGTTCGCCGCCGAGATCGATGCCAACGACGGCGGCGCGAAGGCGCAGCACCAACGGGCCGGCGGTGTCCACCACGGGAAAGGCATCTTCGACAGCATCAATGAGAGCATGCCGAAAATAGTTCGAGACTGCCTCGCGAGCATGCGGCGTAAACAGCGACGTCTCTGCGTCCGTCGAAAGGTAGATGTCTACTGGATCGACGATGATCGCCACGTAGCGGCGCAAACTCTTCATCTTGTCTTGATGCACGAAGGTGAGGGTGTCGCCTCCGACCGATGGGTTCGTCTTGAGAATCGCGTAGTCTTTCAAGAAGCCCGAGAACTGTTGGCCAGATGGTATTTTTTTCACGTCCGACGTCGTTGCTTTCTGAGTTTTCGAGCATCCGTTCGACACAAGGAGAGCGGCTGTGAGTAAGCAAATTAAGGATCGTGTACTGCTAGTTCCGGCGTTCATCGATTATCCCTTCTTTCCGCCGGTGGCTGGCTCAACCTTCAACATATTGAACACTTTGAAAGCACCAGGCACTGAGTTGGTTTGGATGTTGGCTAGATCGGAATCGGCTTTAGAAGACACAACACCAAGCAAGATGACGTTTCCATTCTTGACAATGATTTTTATTGCCGAACCACTACCCCAGAAATAGCGGCTCAGTAACTGTTGAAGACGCGCGCGAGTGCCAGCGCGGACCTGCATGTCCATGCTGCCCAGCGGCAGAACTTCGATATTGTTGACGACCTGTTCCACACCTTCAATCCTTTTAACGATGTTGTAGGCACTGCTCCGATTGGTCGTCCGGATCGTCCAGCCGCTCAGGATCACAGTGTTCTTGACTGCAGCGAAACTGATGTAGTCAAACTCAGACATGTAGGGCAGCATCGCCAACTCGTGACGAATCTCTTCCACCATCTTTGCCTGTGCGCCCCCGGTCGCGCGATAAAGTCTCACATCAAGAAGCTCGCTACCTGGCGAGCCTGGTTTGACGGCATCCATGGGAATCGACTTAGCTGCTTGCAACTTTATTCGGCCGTCTTTCACATTGGTTTCCCCGGTCGCTTCCACGAGTTCACCAACCACTTCTTTCAACATTTTCTGCTTATTCACTTCAAAGATAGTGTTGTCTTGTAGCCGGACCAGCACAGGTTCGGATCCCGCTTTGTACGTCGAGCGGCTACATTCGATCCGTTCAGGCGAAATCGGACCTACCATTAGACGCGAGCAAAGATCCGAATCCGCGTAGGCATTGAATGTTTCGACTTGTTTTTCGGCTGTGACGGCGGTCTCTACCGAGACCGTCATGAGCAATAAAGCTACAAAAGCAAACGGACACCGCATCGCGAATCTCCTCGTGTTGGTGGTCCAGTCTATTGAAAGCGACAGGTTAAAGAACTGACGTGGCTAAGAGAGCGAAGATGCAAATTATTTGCCTTAAGTAGCGAAATCTCTCGATGAGTGTTCCGGGGTGTTGGTTTTCAGATTGCCCGGCGGCAGACGTCCTTGCTCGTCGACAACGCAGCGGCTGATGGCGTCTCAGTACTTTGGGAATCGTCAACGAAATAGTGAACCCATAAAAAAAGACCCTTCATTGTTCTATTTCATCTAAACCATGTTCCCGCTATGGCCGAGGGGACATTTCCCTTAGGCCAGACCCAAGCGCCATTGGTAGAGCCTGGAACAACTAAGAAGGATGAGGATTCAGATGCCTACACTGAAGAGCACATTTATTGCCGGTTCCATGATTTTAGTGGCCAGCTTCACAGCCTTGGCCCAAACAACGGCCACGGCCACCTACGCTTATAACGGACTGCCCTTGCCGATCCTGACCGATTCGGCGGATACGATTACCGTCGCGTCAATCACGGTACCCCGCGCGCTAAAGATGACCAAAGTCACCGCGCAGATACAGATACAGTACCCCAACACAGGGGATTTGAATGTGTACCTGTACTCGCCCCAAGGAACGCGGACTAAGTTACTGGAGCACAACTGTAGCATCGCTAACGTCGATACGACATTTGACGACGCTGCTCCACAGATCTGGAGGGACTTCTGTCCGACAGAAGCCGGTCGTGGACCCTTTCGTGGGAATGAGCCATTGTCTAACTTCAACAACGACAACTCGTCCTTCGGCGTATGGCGACTTGCAATTGAAAATGACGTAAGCAATGATCGCTCAGGCTGGATTACAAGCGTCTCCCTCACGATCACTGGTACGACTCAGGTCAGTCCGATCTCAAGCGCGCAGACTATTGTTAACACCGCGAGCGGCACGGGCGCCGGAACTGCCGCTCCGGGCGAACTCATATCGATCCTAGGTGCAGGTCTTGGACCCACAACTGCCGTTGCGGCTCCCGCCGGAGCTTTGCCGACGACACTCGGTGGGACCACGGTTACCATCAACGGAACCGCTGCTCCAATCTCCTACACGTCGCCATTCCGCGTCGATGTACAGGTCCCTTTCTTTGCTGTACCCGGTACCACTATTGCGGTTCAAGTGAACTACAACAATCAGACCAGCCCTGTTGCAACGTTGAACGTGGTGACTGCCGTTCCCGGTATTTACACGGCATCGACGCCAGGACAGCCGGGACCGGCTAAAGCTATTAATCAGGCCGGTACCCTAAATTCGGCAGTGAACCCAGCCCCGAAAGGCAGCGTCATCAGCATCTACGCCAGCGGTCTGGGCGTCGTTAACCCGCCCGGTACAGCTGGTGCGGTGCCACCGAATAATCCCCTATCAACCGTCAGCGGTGACGTAGGAGCCTTCATTGGAGGCGTGCCGGCTGTCGTCCAGTTCGCAGGGCTGGCTCCAGGGTCACCTGCCTTGTACCAAATCAACATCATGGTACCCGCGTCGGCGGCATCGGGAACTCAGCAGTTGCTGCTGTATTCGAACGGTATCGCTTCTCAGTCAGGAATCACTGTAGTGATCCAATAGGATCGTTCAGTCCCTACGGCAAGAGTCAACTTGCCGTAGGGACCTTTAGACTTGATTCCTCAGCAATCTCTCAAATTCCTGCGTTCTAGTCGACATTAGCGGCCGGCTGCGTTCGAGGGCTCCTCTCTGCGGATCTTCCGACGCAACCTGGGGCGACATCCGCACGTCGGGCAATGAAGTTTGCGATCAATTCCGACTCATGCGCGCTGAAACTGGACCATAAGGCAAAACATCTGGCTCCGGAGAGGGGCGTAAACTTCCTGGGATCAATCGCTTCGGCCGATGCGAACCTGTTGAAGAGGCCCGTTACCAGGACCTTCAGTTCGGGTACCGTGGCGGGCTTTCTCGAGGCGATCGATTAAGGCCGTAACCGCGCTGGACATGAGGCCCGTCGCGCGGGCCAGTCACCTGCCAAAACCTGCTGACTCATAAGAATCAACCGAGACATTCAAGATCCGTAGTATGTATGCCGAACTGCTCGGCAATAACTTGGCTGGTGATCATGGGCCGAGCGCATTTGCCGAAACCCAAACCTACGCGCTCTACCAATTCTCCGATCGACTTTGATTTCCTCCCATTCTAAATAATTCGCATTCCAACCCGGAGCGAGGGGCAAACGCAACAAGCTTCCGCGCGACCAGCGGCGCGCGGAAGGGTCGTCGATGTTTCTGGCGCGGCACCTTCAAAAAGCTAGTGCTTCGGAATGAAGCCAACGGCGATCAGACGCGCACGATCACATGGCTGATGAACGCGATCGCAAGCCGGAAACGAAATTCCGGAAGCGTCCAAGCCACGGGGAGAGCGGCGAGAACTGGTACCTCAAAGACGATCTGAGCCTGAATCGAAAATCGCTTTCGTGAGATTCCTCCCCACTCGGGCTGAACTCATCTGCGGACATTCTGGCGATTTTTGTCTGTCAAGTATCTTTATCGTGAAGATGCTTGACCGTCAAAGAATTCATGACCCGTGGACTTACTCGCCCGAGAGCGAGACGGTAAAATCGAATATTGGGATACAAAGCACTCGGCTTAGTCTTTATTCTCGTGAGTTGCGCTTCAGCGGTTCCCCTTTGTCCGGCCGGGAGGCCGCTAGGCGGCATCGAAGTGACTGTCCAACGTACGCCACAGTCGCCCTCTATTCCGCTCTGGAAGGTCAACCAGATTGAGGAAGGCGATGAGATCGTGTATGCGCCCTCGTTGCGTACGAATGAGAAGCGGAGCGGTGAGGTTGCCGTCGTGCTGGTTGCGTCGGTGCCACAGCCCGACCAAGAGCTCAATTTTATAATTCTCGAATCGAAAAACGCCGATGTGCCCGCGCGATGGAAGGCTCCGTTCCGTGCTTCGCTGGCCATGTATGTATATGGACCCTCCGGTCTGAGTACGCGCAAGCTAAAAGGATTTCTGGCGAAGGATCAGGAACTGGTCGCACAATTGGCGGATTACGCCGAGAAGACAGCGCAAACGGAGACAGTTCTGCAGGCAATTGCAAGCTATGAGGAGTTTGGAAATACAGAAAGCCTAGGAGCGGCGCTTCACGGCTTTGCCGGTCAATATGGCATCAGCGGGAAGATTGACCGCAACGCGCCCTTGAATGAGCAGACCCTCGCCGCGCTCCGTACGCTAAATCCAGCGCTCTCCTCTTTTGATCCGATTTCCCCGTCAGGTAGCCAACGAGTTAGCCAGACAGCAGGCTTGGCCGCGACCGTCGCAGGGATGTTCCTTGGCAGCACCGTTGGCATTGCCGCAGGGGGAACGGCAATGGCTCTCAACTTGAAAACGCTGTTGTTTCCCGACGCCGATTTCCGTTCCGCCTATTCGCAGCCTTCGGCAGACTCCGCGGTTTCGCTCTGCACGGGTCGCGATCCGTACAAGAGCCGAAAGAGACTGGCGTATCTGTGGGCGATCCGAATCCCGGACTCGGGTCCTCCAAAGCTGACAGTGACGCCTCCAAATCATGTGCCGGCAGGTCTGAAATCATTCGTATCGATGGGTGTTCCGGAGGGCCAATGGAAACTAGCCGGCCGCATCCGCAATTGGTCACTAGTCAGTCAAACTGGTTCGGTAACACCTGTCCAAGTGACACCGGTGACAGACCAACCCCGCCTGGAAATTAATCTTTCCGGAACCTCGATCGGGCCCGGGAAATACACTCTGAGTGGATCGTGGGACTGGGATTCGTTCCGGGCAAGTGGCGAAATCTACGTTGATGAACTGGGCAAGTTTGGGTCAGCGCGGTTGACTCCAACATCGCAAAACAGGTTGCAGCAGCATTCCGGAAAGCAATTGATTCACCTCACCGGAGCTGACTTTCAATTCGTCGAAAAGGCGGCGATCGTGAAGAAGGACGACAAATACGTGCAGCCTACTTCCGTGCCGTTTTCGCTTCCGCACGGGCGGCGAAAGGGTCCGCAGAACACACTCGAAGTGCAGATCGATGCCACACATATGGCAGCCGGCGATTACTCGCTGCTTCTGTCGCAAGCCGACGGTAAGCCACACCCCGTGGACGTACAGGTACTGCCGGAGCCTCCGAAGATCGAACACCTGCCGATCATCCTTAACGAACGGGAACGCGACCAGAAGTTTACGTTGCGCGGTAACGAGTTGAATAGCATCACAGGGCTCGCCGCCGACGGGCTTCGATTCGAGTTGAAGGACGGTGATCAAGGACAACGAGAGCGCGCGGTTCATGTTGTGCCGTCGAGGGATTTCAAGGAAGGTGAAACGCTCGATTTGAGTGTCTCGATCAAAGGTTTCGCACATCCGGTAGTGCTTGCTGGCGCATTGCGTTTTGCCGGTCCGCGCCCGCGAATCCGAAGCGCGGATCCATCTCTACCTTCCGATCTGCAGATCAAGCTTCGCGCGGGAGAGTTGCCGGCCGGTGTGCAGATTGGAGTCATGATGCAGGTCACCGCTGCGGGCTCCGAACCGTCGGTCACCCTGAGTTGTCGTAACGCAAGAGCGAGTACAGTCAAGGTCCAGGCGGGAATGGAGAAGGAACGCGTAAAACTCAACAAAATGCACGAAGAGACATTGTTCCTGTCTCTCGATCCCGGTGTTTGGCCCGGAGGGTGTCTCATCACCGCAGTCCTCGAAGATGGCCGGGGCAGCGCCTCCCCGCCCTTTGAAATCGGACGCGTGTTGCGTCTGCCTCGCATTGATGATTTCAAACTCACTGAGGAATCCGTAGGCGAAGGTATCTACGTCGGCATCTTAACTGGCAATGATTTGGAGCTGGTAGGCAAAACCGGTTGGGACGCCAATTCCGGACATGACGTGCTCGGATTACCTGCCCCCATTACAGGTGAAGGCAGTAAACAATCGTTGCGGATTCCGGTGCCGTGGCCATCTCCCACTCCAAGAGCGCCGCTATTCCTGTGGTTCCGCGGTGAACAAGAAGGGCGAGCGACAACGATCCGCTATTGATAGAGTGGCGTGTGATGATTCGACCACGCCTTTCCATAGCATTCCTCGCAATTGCTGTCTCAGGCCTTGCTCAAGTTACTTCCGTAGCAACGGGTCCTGACCCGCGAGAGATCCCGATTCCAGCTATCAAAGCGTCAGTCGGAAAAATGCCGGGTGTAAACGAGTTGCCGGTCCGTACGGAAATGCCCGACGTTATGGTGATGAACAGCGGGACGAAGGTCACTTCTCAGCAGCAATGGCGGAAGCGGCGTGAGGAGATGAAACGCATCCTTGCGTATTACGCCGTAGGACAGGCTCCGCCGGCGCCAAAAAACGTCAAGGGAAAACAAGTGAAGTCCGAAACGGTGCTCGACGGAAAGGTGACGTACCGTCTAGTGCATCTCACCTTCGGTCCGCAGAACAACCTTGGTCTGAGCATAGGCCTCTTCTCTCCCTCCGAGGGCGGCCCCTTCCCTGCCATCATTTTGCTGAGCGGCACGCCCCCGGGTGCAGTCGCGCTGCCCCGACTGCCGCTGGGTCCCAATCAAGGTAGGGGTGAGAATGTCCTGTTGATGGTGGGTCCGCCGCCGAATGGAACGCACGGTCCGCCTCCGAATCCACGGGAACCTGTCACAGCGCAGGCGTTTGCGAATCGTTACGCAGATGTCTTTCACCGGGGCTACGCACTGGTGACGTTTAACCCTAACGATTGCGCGGAAGATACGACATTGCGCAACGCTGACGGCAGTTGGGCCTTCCGAAACACCCGTTTCTATCCAGCGTATCCGGGCTATGACTGGGGCATCCTTGCGGGCTGGGCGTGGGGCGGCTCGCGGGCGGCCGACTACCTCGAGACAGACAAGGCGATCGATAAAACTAAACTCGTCATCACTGGCGCATCGCGCAACGGAAAAGCCGCCATGATCGCAGCGGCGTTCGACGAACGATTCATGGGAGCCCCGGTCGTGACTGGCGGAGGAGGCATGGGCGCATATCGTTTCGCGGGACCGCGCAAAAGCGAAACACTAGACATCATGCAGAAGAAGTATCCCAACTGGTTCTCGCCAAATCTGCACGAGTTCTGGGGACAAAGGGAGAAACTACCCTTCGATCAACATTGGTTCCTTGCGCTTTGCGCCCCGCGTCCGTTTATTGCCTTGGAAGGTGATACCGATACAATTTCGCTGCCTGAAGCAGTCAAGCAATCAATCAAGGGCGCCCTTCCCGCATACGAGCTATTCCACGCTAAAGAACGGCTGGGAGTGAACTACGCCAAACACGGCCACGCGTTCACTGCCGAGGATTGGACCGCTCTAATGGACTTCGCGGACAAACACCTCCTCGGCAAACTGCTCGATCGGACTTTCGACCGTTTCCCCTCCGAGCAGGAACTCGACGCGGCTCTCGCGCGCACAGGAGCGATTCGCTAACGTGCTATTTTCCTCCGGGGCTGAATTACGGGCACGTGAAGCGGAGTCTTGTCTGATGGTTTTCCGTTGCGCACAGTCCGATTCATCTAGCATCATTGCTTCGCTTCACCACCTCCCCTCGTAAGTGCTCAGGTAGCGGCAAATACGATCGGGTCTTCTGGTTCGGAGGATTGAGGCAGTCCATCAACAGGTTTCCCGATCTCCACCGGCGAATGAAGAAGCGCGAGTTGACATGTGGAATCTGCGACGGTGAGCCGGCGTCCATGTCTTGCCGCCGTCTCTGATTTGCTCTCGTGATTCGCTCTCGGCAATTCCCGATCTTGTACGTAGCAGCATCCAAAAATGAACCGTCTTCGCGTTCAATGACGGAGTGCTCATCGAGATACTGTCGATAGCATCCGCGCAAGATGAGTGAAAGTTGTGGCCCGATCACTAGTTATGAAGACGTTCCCCCAATCAATCCGGCCGACTGTGGCTGTGTTCGGGACGCGTTCCTTGACCGGGCGTTTGCGCCCGAAACAGCCACATTCGCCCTTTGCGGATCGTGCCACAGCGTCGGATCGTAGGCGTGAACGTCCCGACGGAGCGATGAGAATTCGCGGTCGGACCAGTCTTACCGTCATCGTGGCTCCTACCAACCACCACATAGCTATCCGTGAGTCATCCGGACTCCGGCATACCAAAACCGCCTAAAGCCGGACACTCGAGGCACGCTCAGGACCCGAAATGCCTTGGAACAAGCGGTATGTCCCAGTAGGTGCGGCGGCCAGGAATGTTGCTGGAGCGTATAGTATGAACCGGGCAGTCTATCAAGCGACGATGGTCTGCGACTGACCTTCAAGATCAATTAGCGATGGCGGAGTGATAATTTCTTCCGTAGTGACCGTGAACTGTGTCAATTGCGATGAGCCGAACGAGGTCGTCAGCGCTACATCCGAAGCATCCCGGCCGACCGCCATCAACGCCCTACCAATCCGCGGCTGATTGTGCCGAGCGTCGAATGTCCACCAGCGGTCCTCTAAATAGACCTCGAACCACGCGCTAAAGTCCATTGGAGAAAGCGATGGTGGAACTCCGATGTCTCCCAAGTACCCGGTAGCATAACGGGCCGGTATATTCATGCAACGGCAGAGCGTGATCGCCAGATGCTGAAAGTCGCGGCAGACGCCTTGTCTCTCCGTGTATACATCCAGCGCGGTCTTGTTCGATCGCGCAAAATGATACCCGAATGTCACCTTCGAATGAACCCAATCGCAGATCTCCTGCACGCGCGACCAGCCCGGCGCGGTATCCGCAAACAGATCCGTAGCGATATTTGACAGGCGGTCTACCTCGCAATAGCGTGAATTGAGCAGATACTGAAGGGTCTCCGCAGGCAGCTTGTCGATAGGCACCTGACGAGCCTCCGGATAAACGGGATCGGGAAGACCGGAATCCTTGATCACAGTCTCTGCCGATAGACGAAGCGGCCCTGTCGGCGCCAGAAAACGAGAGCACAAGTTTCCGAAGCCGTCGAGATATTGCTCCACTGGCACAGCTGGATCTATGCTCAAGATATCGGGCTCCTGCAAGTCCGCAGCGCGTCCTGGATAGACGTGAAGTAGGGCGACCATCGCTACTGGCGCCGGAATCGAAAACTGAATGTCATACCCTAATCTAATCAACATGTATGGTTCCTATTGACTGCGGACAAAGCAGGAGAGCGACTAGGCTAGACCCCCATTCTACCCGAGTTTTGCTTATTTATCGGGAGGCGGATCGACTCCCCCCCTATGAGACGGCTGCACGAGCTGCCGATCTCATCCCAGTGTCGATTTTGCCCGAAGAATCATTCGCAATGGATGAATTCGATGGCGTGATCCTTACCGGCGGCACCGATATCGATCCGGCTCTGTATGGCGAAACGCGGCAGCGCGAAACGGATGTGCCGGATCCGGATCGAGATGCTGCGGAAGTTTCATTGGTGCGCCAAGCCTTGGAACGCGATATGCCCATCCTCGCTATCTGCCGAGGCCATCAATTACTCAATGTTGCTCTTGGCGGAACGCTTGTCCAACACATGGAGGGACATCAGCAGCGTACGGAGGACCGCTCACTCCCGGCGCACAATATCGCTATCAAAAGTGGAACGCTGTTGAACGAGATAGCAGACGCTGAGATCTGGCCCGTGAATTCACGTCATCATCAAGCCATCAAGTCACTTGCTCCCGACCTGCGGGTCGCCGCAGTCGACGAGCGCGATAACACGATCGAGGCCATCTACCATCCGAAGCGGCGCTTCGTTCTGGGCGTTCAGTGGCACCCGGAAGATCAGATCTTCCGCTACCCGGAGCAGTTGGATCTTTTCCGCGCCTTGGCAACGGCCAAGCGTAGAATAGAAAGTTCATGACTTTTTGTTTAGGCATCGCAGTAGAAGAGGGGCTGGTAGGCATCGCCGATACTCGGGTACTTTCCGGTAGCGAATCATTAATGGCGAAAAAAGCGGCCACATATCAGGGCCCCGGTTTCTCTTTTTTTATCCTGCACTCCGGGCTGCGATCGCTGCGCGATAAAGTTCTCCTCTACTTTGAAGACGCTTACTCGAGGGAAACTTCCTCCCGCGATCGTCTCTTTAAAATCGTCAATCTGTATGCGGCGCAAGTCCGACGCGTCGCGCTGGAAGATGGTCCGGCCCTCCTCGAATCCGACCTTCGATTCAACATCCACTCGCTCATCGGTGGTCAGATGTCAGCAGACTCTGCCCACAAGCTATTTTTGGTTTATCCGCAAGGCAACTGGGTGGAGATCGGGCCGGATACTCCCTACCAAATCATCGGAAACTCTGGCTTCGGGAAACCGATTCTCGAGCGATCGCTCACTCGCGTCGATCCACTTCTTTACGCCTTCAAACTTGGCATACTTTCTTTCGATGCCACGCGATTGTGCGCCTCCGATGTCGACTTCCCGATCGACGTTGTCCTGTATCGCCGCGGAAGCCTGGAACTGGTCGAACATCGCTACGCCAGGGAGGACCTGAGTCACATCTCAGAATGGTGGCAGGAGCGAATGCG
>DASQLD010000721.1:0-6594 GCA_035630195.1 Bryobacteraceae bacterium | reverse complement strand
TGTAGTGTAGACTTTGCCATCGCCTGAACCTGGAATCAAATACTTAGCTGTGGTTTCGGCCCATAACTGACGAACTTGGGTGTCGTATCCACCAACCAACAGGGGACCCAATAGAGGAAGCACCCGACCCGCGACAGCGCTCGCGGAAGTAAACGGCGCCTCCAGCACGAGTCCCGCTGAAGCCTTCGTCTCTGCCAGACGAGCCGCCACCGCGGTCCCCAGCGATTCCCCGTGAATGAAGATCCGCCTCGACGTATACCCCTCAGCGACCAGATATTCATAAGCCGCTTCCGCATCCTGATAAAAACCCCTTTCCGTCGCCCGACCCTCGCTCTTTCCATACCCGCGATAGTCCAGCAGCAGTACTCCCGACCCCGCTGCAACGATGTTCCTCGCAGTCAATCCGCGATGGGTAATGTTGCCGGCGTTCCCGTGAAGATGCAGAGTTGCAAGCTTGGAATCCGAAGCGGGAATCCACCACGCGTGAAGCTTGGTGCCGTCCGAAGCCGTCAGCGAAACATCTTGCGCGCCTAGGTCCTGCTGTGCCGACCAATCACCACCCGGGTAGCGCATCGGGTAGTACAGCATCCTGCTTGCTCCCCACGACATCAGCCAGAACAATAGAGCCGCAGCAACCACCCAACCGGCCCACGTCATCATAGAGGAAGACGAATTCACACTTGTCCGCTCAACGCACCATTATCACCGCGACAGTCGACGACAGCGGCAAGCGCCTGGACCAATTACTGCAGCTACGCCTGCCCGATTACAGCCGGTCCCGCCTCCAGGACTGGATAAAGGACGGTCGTGTGCTCGTTGACGGCTCGCCCCAAAAAGCCTCTTACACGATCCGCGGCAGTGAACAGATCGCTGTTGAACCAGCCGAGCTCACGCCGCTACGTGCATTTGCAGAAGATATTCCGATCGACATTCTTCATCTCGACAGCGACCTGATCGCCGTCAACAAGCCCGCCGGTCTTGTAGTACACGCCGGCGCCGGTCAACACTCGGGAACGCTCGTGAATGCGCTTCTTCACCAATTTCAAACGCTCAGCACAATCAGCGGAGACGAACGGCCCGGCATCGTTCACCGCATCGATAAGGACACCAGCGGCGTTCTTCTAGTCGCCCGCACCGATACCGCTCATCGAAAGCTCGCCGAGCAGTTCGCCGGCCGCCAAGTGGAGAAGACGTATTTAGCCCTAGTCCAAGGCGCCGTTAAAGCAGTGACCGGCAAAATCACGTCCCCCATCACGCGCGATCCCGTCAGGCGCACTCGAATGACGACTCGAGCCGGCCACGGTCGAACTGCCCTGACGACCTACAAGGTGCTCGAACGCCTCGGCCGATTTACATACCTTGAAATCAAGATCGGGACCGGCCGAACCCACCAGATCCGCGTTCACATGGCGAGTTTGGGCCATCCTGTGGCTGGCGACACCCTGTACGGAGCCGCCGCCGCCCGTTACGGACGCTTCTTCCTTCACGCCTCGAAGATCCGCTTCGTCAGTCCATCCACGGGCGAAACCATCGAATTACAGGCTCCACTGCCGCCCGAACTCGACGATTGGTTGCATAATGTAAGAAGGAACTCCTCCGTATGAAAAAGCCGTTGTTGGTGTTTGGCGTGCTTTGCGCCCTTATTGTCGTAACCGTGCGGGCGCAGGATCAGAAGGTTACGCCCCAAACCTCTTCGGCTCAACCGGAAACCAGCATCACACTCGACGTCAACCGCGTCAACATGCTGTTCACCGTGTCGGACAAGAAAGGCCGCTTTGTCACCGATCTGGCCAAGGAAGACTTCCTCATCACGGAAGAAAAAAAGCCCCAACAAATCGTCGAATTTGTCGCTGAAACCGACCTGCCGTTGCGTCTTGCCGTGCTGATCGACACTAGCAACAGTATCCGCGATCGCTTCCGCTTCCAGCAGGAAGCCGCAGTCGAGTTCGTCAATAGCGTGATGCGGCCGCAAGACAAGGCGGTCGTCGTCAGCTTCGATAGCGGTCCTGAGCTTGTCGCCGACCTGACGGGCGATGTTTCGAAGCTTACTCAGGCAATTCGTTCTCTGCGTCCTGGCGGAGGAACGTCGTTCTACGACGCCATCTTCATGGCCTGCCGCGAAAAGTTGCAGCAGGACCAGCCGCGTCACAAATTTCGCCGCGCGCTCATCGTGCTGAGTGACGGCGATGATAATAACAGTCGTTATTCGCGCGATCAGGCCCTCGAAATGGCTCAAAAAGCGGACGTCGTTCTCTATGCCATTTCTACAAACAATTCCGGGGCCGAGAAGGACGGAGACAAGGTTCTCAGGTATTTCACACGCGAAACCGGCGGCTTGGTGTTTTTCCCCTTCAAAGTGCAGGATCTGGCCCAGAGTTTCGAGAACATCGCCAACGAACTCCGGCACCAGTACAACCTCCTGTATCGCCCCGAGCCGGCCAAAACCGATGGTCTCTTCCATGAAGTGGACATCAAGGTCAAGAGTCGGAAAGACCTGATCGTCCGTGCCCGAAAAGGGTACTATGCACCGCGGTCCTAGGTGGGCTATACTCTAATAGTTTCTCCATTTGTTCGCCCGATCTAATACCATGGACCCAGAACGTCAGCGCAATCTCACGGCAACACTCAGCCAGATCGAAAAGCAATTTGGAAAGGGTTCCGTCCTTCGGCTCGGATCGAAAGACGCCATCATTCCGGTCAGCTCCATCTCCTCAGGCGCCATCTCCATCGACCACGCGCTCGGAGTCGGCGGCTTTCCTAGGGGCCGAATTTGTGAAATCTTCGGGCCGGAATCCTCGGGCAAAACGACAATCGCGCTCCAGGTAATCGCCGAAGCGCAGCGAGCCGGCGGCATGGCTGCGTTTGTGGACGTCGAGCATGCCCTCGACCCCATTTACGCCCGCAAGCTTGGCGTCGACGTCGATAACCTGCTGGTCTCCCAGCCCGACTACGCGGAACAGGCGCTCGAAATCACGAGCGTGCTTATCAGCTCCGGTTCGATCGACATACTCGTCGTCGACTCGGTCGCCGCCCTGGTACCGAAAGCGGAACTCGACGGCGAAATGGGAGACCAATTCGTCGGCATTCAGGCCCGGTTGATGTCGCAGGCAATGCGCAAACTCACCGGCATCGTCGCCAAATCGAACACCTGCCTGATCTTCATCAATCAGATCCGCGAAAAGATCGGCGTCATGTTCGGATCGCCGGAAACCACCTCGGGCGGTCGAGCGCTCAAGTTCTATTCCTCCGTACGCGCCGACATCCGCCGGATCGCCGCCATCAAGGACGGTGATGTCGTCATCGGCAATCGGACGAAGGTCAAGATCGTAAAGAACAAAGTAGCGCCTCCCTTCCGCGAAGCCGAATTCGACATTCTCTACGGCGAGGGCGTGTCCCGCGAAGGCGATCTCATCGACATCGCTGTCGCGCACAACGTAGTCGAGAAAAGCGGCTCATGGTACAGCTACAAAGGCGAGCGCATCGGCCAGGGACGAGAAAACGCACGGCAGTTCATGAAAGAAAATGCCGACACTCGCGCCCAGCTCGATCTCGAAGTCCGCACGACCTTGGGACTAATCAAAAAGGACCCCGCCCCAACAGCTGCCGTCGAGGCCCCCGAGCCCGCAATGGCGAAGCCAGCCGGCCGTCGCTAGGGCAAAGGCGTTACTTCTCGAACTTTCTGGTCAGTTCATCCACGTCGATGAGATCTTTGGATCGGCCCGCGGCGCGCTTGTTTCGAATCAGTGCTTCGCGGCCGATCACGCTCACTTCGATTCCGTCAACTTCTGCGGGGACTCGAGACTGCCAAGCCTCCTCGAAGGAGACGCCGGAAATGGACGTTATGAGATCGATCCGGTTCGGCTCGATGCCGAGTTGAATAATCTTGTTCTCAGCACTAAGGTCGTCCACCGCGATACCTAGACTTCCAAACCCGAACTGCTCTAGAGCGGATATGATGCGGCGCGCGTTCTCTCGGCTAGGCTTCACGAAAAAGTCTATATCACCGGAGTATCTTGGGAACCCATGCCAGGACACGGCAAGTGCGCCCACAATCAGAAATTCAACTTTGTTCGAGATTAAATACTCGACAAACTCGCGCGAGTCTTTCGTCAACGCCATTGGGGAGTGCCCTTTGCTGGATTGCGAGAAAGACTTCAACTCGCTCTTCGGGGGTCATGGCACGCCGCTCGCGATCATTAGCCTCATCGGCTTCCTGAAAGCTCTGGAAGATGCGAACGACCTTGTCCATGCAACCATCTTAAGCGGAACCGACGCGGCAGTCTCATACCCCAGCCCTAACCCGCCTTCCCCCGTCGCGCCAGGATTTCCTGCAGCCGAGCCCGCAACTGCATCTTCAGCCCCTGCGAACCAGCATCCTGCGCCAGATTCTTCATCTCCTTGGGGTCGAGCTCGTAATCGTATAGCTCCTCGCCCTCAGCGCCATCTCCCCACATCGAGTAGCGATGCCGCTCCGTGCGAATCGAATACCCGGCAGCCTTTGCCCGTCGGACCTGCGTGATCGCAGGCTTATCCCAAGCCGCATCCGTCTTCTCCAGCAACCTGCTCAGACTCTGCCCATGCAAGTCGGAAGGAGCTTCCTTCAAGCCACACAGATCCACCAGCGTGGGATACAAATCGAGCAGTTCGACA
The DNA here is from genome assembly GCA_035630195.1 of Bryobacteraceae bacterium. Classification (GTDB taxonomy): domain Bacteria; phylum Acidobacteriota; class Terriglobia; order Bryobacterales; family Bryobacteraceae; genus DASQDN01. The sequence continues at coordinate 1,944 of DASQLD010000721.1, read as the reverse complement.
GTCCGCGAACACGCCCTTCCGCGAGCCTTCACGCCTGCCCCACCAATCAGCAGCGGCACACGCGCCGACGGTTCAAACAACGTCTGCTTCATCCACTGACCATGCTCACCGAGCTGATATCCGTGATCACTCCAGAACACGACCGTCGTATCGTCACCAAGCTTCAGCCGGTCCACAGCATCCAATACCTTGCCGACCTGCGCATCCAGAAACGCGATTGAAGCATAATAGGCCCGCATCGATTCCTTGCGCTGCTTTTCGTTCATCCCATAGTTAGCGGGACGGATCGTATAGGCAAGTGGCGGCGCGATCTTCAGCTCAGATTCATCGAACGGAATCAGATCGATCTTGTCCAGCGGAAACATATCGAAATATTTCGAAGGTGCAATCCACGGAACATGCGGCCGATAGAATCCCGCAGCGAGAAAGAACGGATCTTTCTTGTGACCCTCGAGCAACCCGGCGATCGTGTCGGCAGTAATACCGTCCGTATGCTCTTCGTCCTTCGCTGGCGAAGCATAAAACGCAACAGCCGCGCCGAGGCCACGATTCTGGGGCGTGTAGTTCGTTACCAGCGGCTCTTCGCGCGTGTGATCGACTCCGTTCGGATTCGCCGCCAGGTTCCAAGTCGGCGCATCGTCAAGACCACTAGTACCAATCGTCGAAGGAACGCCGTAGTGATAAATTTTGCCAACGCGTCCCGTGAAATAACCATTCTTTTGAAACGCCTGCCCCAGCGTGACCGCATCCGGCAACACCGTCCGGAAATGCGTCTGTAATTCGTAGACTTTGGTCTTATCCGGCGCATACCCTGTCATCAGCGACGTTCGCGATGGGCTACACAAAGGAAACTGCGTATAAGCGCGATCGAACCGAACCCCCGCCTTTGCAATGCGATCGATATTCGGCGTGCGTACGACCGGATGTCCGTAGCAGCTCAGGCATTCATTCAGGTCGTCCGACGCGATGAACAGCACATTGCGAGGGCGGGACTTTCCTTCTAAAAACCCAGCCGCGACCGATCCCGCGGCTGCGCCAACGAAGCTTCGACGAGACAGAACAGACATACAGAGAGCATATAAGATTAGTTCGAATGCGAATCACAAGGCGCTCTATTTTGGCCGGACTTACCGCGGCCTCGGCGGCACAGGTTTCCGCGCAGACGACCTCTACGCGACCGCCCAACATCCTGCTGATCCTCTCCGATGACCATACCGCTCAGTTCGTCGGATGCTACGGCGCAAAGTGGATGTCGACTCCGAACCTTGATGCCTTCGCAGCCCAGGGCGTGCGATTCACACGGGCGTTCACCGCAGCGCCGCAGTGTGTGCCCTCCCGAGCCGCCTTGATGACCGGACGATCACCAGTGGCGGTTCGAATGGGACGTTTCAGTTCCCCGCTGCCGCCGGATATTCAAACGCTTCCCGAAGTGCTCCGCGCGCTCGGTTACTTCACAGGTGTTTGCGGTCGCTACTTCCATTTGAACGGCGTGATTAAGCCAGGCGCCGTCACCAGTGAGATCTACGATAAACACGGTCTACGCACTTGGGACAGGCGTGTCGACTTCATGAACGTCTCAGGTCAAGCTCAGACACTCCCGCAGTTCGAGCAGTTCCTGAAGAAAGCGCCGCCCGGTAAGCCATGGTTCTTCTGGATCAACTACGGCGATCCGCACTTCGTTTGGGATGCCGACGCGGGAAAGGTTGACCCTGCCAAAATCGATCTCCCAGTCCACTTGCCGGACCTTCCTGGGATGCGGAACGATCTCGCCAAGTATTCTGGCGAAGTCGAACGTCTGGATCGTCTGTTCGGCGAGACAATGGCCTTTCTCAAGAAGCAAGGCGCAGGCGACGATACTGTGGTTGTCTTCATGGGCGACAACGGAATGGCGTTCCCGCATGGGAAAGGTTCGCTCTATGATCCCGGTCTGAACGTTCCATTGAT
>DASQLD010000720.1:0-4309 GCA_035630195.1 Bryobacteraceae bacterium | reverse complement strand
CGCCCGAGAACCTGTTCATCGACCGAACACGATGGAGTTGGGATTACTTCGTTACGGACGAGTGGAAGGTCCGTCCCAATCTCACCCTGAATCTCGGCTTGCGGTACGAGTTTCACCCCAACTGGACGGAAGCTTCCGGCCTGCAAGCGACATTCGATATCGAATCCGGAAAAGTTGTCGTGCCTGACGGCGCTGTCTCGAAGGTCAGCCCACTGTTGCCCTCCGGCTATGTGGAAGTAGTCGAAGCGTCAACGCTGGGCTATGACCCGAAGCGCTTGATCAAGAACGAGTACAACAACTTTGCGCCGCGCGTTGGGTTGGCTTGGCGGCCATTTGGACAGGACACGGTCGTACGCGCGGGATGGGGGATGTTCTATGACATCGTGCCGCGGAACATCAATGCCGGTGGAGCTCCCTTCACGGTCACGGAGCCTACCTACACGAATACACAACCCGTTCCGACAGTGGTTCTTCCCACTGTATTCCCGGCATCGGTTGCCGGTCCGGCCTCCATTACCTTGCCTCAGGCCGTACGCAAGGACCTGCGCTATCCGTACTCGATGCAGTACAACCTGACCATCGAACATCAGCGCTGGGACACAGGGTTCCGCATTTCATACATCGGTACCAACACACGTCAGGGCGAGTGGGGCTACAACATCAACCAGCCGGTCGCCGACGACCGCCCCTTCATCGACAAGCCGCGTCTGTTTCCCCGGTATCCGGCCATTACTTACGTCTCGAATGGCGCGGGGCACCAGTACAACTCACTTACTGTGGAAGCGGAGCGCCGCTTCTCACGCGGGCTGGCCTATCAGGCCTCCTGGGTGTGGGCCCGCGATATAGGCGACCTGGAACGCGGCGAGTCACCCGAAGATGCTTACAACCGCGAGCGAGAGCGATCGGTGTGGCTCGACATACCAACGCATCGCATAACGGGCAACCTCATTTATGAATTCCCGTTCGGCCGCGGCTCAAGGGGCTTCACTCGCGCGCTACTGAACGGCTGGGAATGCAATGCCGTTTATAGCTTCTTCTCGGGGGAGTTCCTGACGCCACAGTGGACCGGACCCGATCCGACCGGCACCGCGTTTACAAACTCTCGCACACCCGCCCAGGTGACGATTCGGCCAGATCACCTGAGAGATGCAAACCTGCCTGCCGATCAGCGCTCTACCGGAGCCTGGTTCGATCCGGCGGCGTTCGACGCGCCCGGACTGGGTCGTTTTGGCACAGCGGCGAAGGGTGTCATTAAAGGACCCGGATCTGAGGTCGTCAATGCGGGTATCGCGAAGCGATTCAGCATCGGTGAGCGAGCGAGATTGCGATGGGAACTCACCGCTACCAATCTGTTCAACACCCCCAATTACACGAACCCGAATACGAATATCACGTCCTCGGGCGCTGTCGGCGTCATCACGAACGCGGGCGGCGAGCAGGATCTCGACGCCTCAGGTCCGAGAGCCTTCCGAACCGGCTTACGACTTGAATGGTAAAGGTGAACGTGAGAACAACAATCGTCTTCTTAATGAGCGTAATCACGCTGCAGGCACAGGGCCCATCGCGTGACGACGTTGTGAAAGCAATGCGCAAAGCCTCGGACTTCTACCGCAGCAAGGTTTCAACCGAGGGAGGGTACCACTACTACTACACGGCTGATCTCAGCTACGGCCGCTCGGAGCACGCGGACGGCTTGACTCAGATCGAAGTGCAGCGGGAAGCTACTCCAATTGTCACTCTTGCCTACCTGGACGCGTACGAGGCTACTGGGGATCGCGTCTTTCTGGAGCACGCGCGAGCAGCCGCGCAGGCGCTGGTTCGCGGCCAGCTGTGTAGCGGAGGCTGGGACTACATAATCGAGTTCGATCCTGCGAAGCGTCATGAGTATCAGTATCGAAGTGATCGCAATTGTGGAGAAGATCGGAAGGGTGTCACGAATCTCGATGACAATACCACCCAGGGCGCCACGCGCGCGCTGATGCGCGTTGATAAGGCCCTGGATTTTTCTGACGCTGCGATTCACGACGCGTCGCGCTTTGTTCTAGATAGGCTTGTCGCGGCTCAGTACCCCATCGGAGCTTGGCCGCAACGTTTCGCCAAGCCTGTCGATGCTGCAGGATTTCCGATCAAGAAGGCAACGTACCCTAACTCGTGGTCGAAAAAGTGGCCTGGCCCTGCGTATCAGAGCCACTATACGTTCAACGACAACACCATTGCGGATGCAATCGACCTGATGCTCGAGGCCGCGAGGATCTACAACGAACCGCGATATCGCGCCTCGGCGGAAAAGGGCGGCCAGTTCATCCTGCTTGCTCAGATGCCCGATCCACAGCCGGCGTGGGCGCAGCAGTATAGTCGCGATATGCAACCAACGTGGGCGCGGGTCTTCGAGCCTCCTTCCATAACAGGCGGCGAATCGCAGGGGATCATGCGGATCTTGATGACCTTGTACCGCGAGACGGGTGACAAAAAGTATCTTGAACCGCTTCCCAAGGCTCTGCAGTACTTGAAGAGTTCATTCGTTCCGCGCACCGATGCGGAAGCTTTCCGCCGGTTACCTGACGGTCCCGTTCTGGCTCGCTTTTATGAGTTGAAGACGAACAAACCGCTGTACATCACAAAGGGATCCCGAATGAACGCCGCCGGACTCGGCAGCCGCATGATTGACGGTTACGAGATCAGCTACACACCCGAATCGGTGATTACACATTACGGAGTCGTTGTATCCGGAGCGGAACTGGCGGCGCTCGAAGACGATTATCGGAGCTTGGCGGCCGCTGACCCCAAGTCCATTAGACGGCCCGATCGGCTCTATGGCCTGTCACCTTGGAGCGAGCGGAAGCGAAGCAAGCCGCAGCCTGCGTCGATCGCATCGCAGGTGGGGGAGAAGATGACGTCGATGGATGAACGTGGGGCTTGGACAAAGACGGGTACCATCGGCCGGGACAACCGTGTGATGTTCGTCTACGCGGCAAAGGATATGGTGTTGCGGATTGGACGCGGCCGCGCCGACGGCGGGGCAGGGGATGCGGTGAACTCCTCCGCCCAGGTCATACGGCTGAAGGAGAACGACACTGTCGAGATCTTCGCGGGACCTCAAGCTCCTCCGGAACGGATTATCAGTTCCGCGGAGTTTGCGAGGAATCTGACGCTGATGGCGGACTATGTGCGTTCATTGCCGCGGTAAGAATTCTGCGCGCGTCCTCTGTTCATTGCGAGTTTCGCCGGCTGCGTAAGCTTCGTCATGCGTGGCTACCGTTAGTCGCAACGAACCGAAACTTGCGTAGTCCAGTGGCACACGCTTTGTGAGCCTTGATTATTTCAGCGTGTAAATCGACTACCGGGAGATGCGGCAGTCGGGAATGATTCCTGCAAGCGCTCAGATTTGCTGCAAACCCCATACCGCTGAACTGAACGATAATAAGCGATGCCTCGCGACTTCCAGCATCGATCCGATTCGGCAACATTCCGCAATCGCCGTTCTTACTGCAGATCGAGCGTAAATACGAATTCTGCACCAGGTATGTATTCTATTGATGCTAAGGCTAAGCCTTGCCTTGCGATCGCAATGCCGCTTGTTGCTGCGGATCCGCTCGCCGGGGACATCCCCGCACACGCGCAATGGTGTAGGCTGCAGTCTTTTTATTTAATCGCGCCTTCACTTTAGGCAATCAAGGTCGTGTGATTCGTACGATTAATGCAAGATGCGACTCATCTCTATCGAACAAGTGACCGAAATACATGCAGCCGGTTAGCAACTCGGGAGACCAGTCGGGCTTGATAGCGACACAGCAGATTGGAATGGATGCTTCTTCGCAAATGTGGTTAATCGCATCTTCTGATCGCTCCAACAGGCTCCAGTTCGCGGCAGCGTACGTCATCAGCGGCCGGAACATGTTGCCCTGGCCGATATTCGTGAACACGCAACTGCCGTTACTAGCGAGCAATTCAAAGAAGATGCCTTTTAGCAACCACCTGATTACTTGAACTACGCTTTTTCGGCGGCTTAGGAGAAGCGGACGCGGCGGAGGTTCCTGGCATCTCGGGTGCCACGTTGAAGCGGGATTGGGATTTCGCAAAACCTGGCTGGTCTCCCAACTCGCATGATCGGCTTGGACTTCTGCTCGATCTCCTGTTTCTAGGCAACCTGCCACAGCGCCGTGGACCGTGCAAAGCCAAGGACGGCGTCCACGGCAGCATAGTTGAGTTGACGGCAAGAGCTGTTCTGTCCCAAATAACTCCAGCACCGCGCCCGGTTCCCACCCCAGCGGCTATTGGTTTGGCCCCACCCTGGACAGTTCTTCAAGAT
>DASQLD010000719.1:0-7720 GCA_035630195.1 Bryobacteraceae bacterium | reverse complement strand
GACGTACTCCATCGAGAGGAAATAGATTCCGTCGGCTTCCACCACGTCGTAGATCCGGCAGACGTTGGCATGGGACACCTGTCTCGCAACACGCACTTCGTTACGAAAGCGCCTCAGCGCCTCTTCATTCCTTGAAAGCGCCGCCGGCAGGAACTTGAGAGCTACCTGTTGGCCAAGTATCAAATCATCGGCTCGGTAGACTTCTCCCATTCCTCCTCGCCCCAGCAGCGCAATGATTCGGTAACGCTCGGCGATCACCGTGCCGGGTACAAACCGGCTTCCAACTGGAACGGGGCTTACGGGATCCAACCGAGCGTGAGAAGCAACCGTGCGCGTGACTACAACTGCATCCACGACTTCCCCACATTTCGAGCAGACGGAGGAGTCGGCATCCAGCGGAATGTCACAGCGAGCACATGTAGGCATCGATACTAACCGAAATAATGATATCGATTTCGAGCTAGAGAATACGCATTTCGCGCGTTAATCTCTGATGTTTTATGCAATGTTCACGGAAGATGATACGTGCCTGCTATGCGTCGGGTCAGGCACGGTCAGAGCCTCGGAAATATTGGAGGCAAAAGCGACGCTTGATCTCAACCGCCTGAAAGCAGTGCTGTTCGCCATCGTCGATTTTCAAGAGACACAGGAATTGGACCTGACTGTAAGTGAAATTCGCGACCTTGCGCGGGTCGATGAAACGCTCTCCAAAAGCCCGCCCAACGCTTGCGTCGCCATTGTCGCTCCGAAAGATCCGCATTTCGGCCTCGCAAGAATGTGGGAGATCTTCATAGAAACCTCAGGCTGGAAAACTGGTGTCTTTCGCACGTTTAAGGAAGCTTGTTGTTGGGCGCGACATAACTGCCCGGGCCACCCTCTTGTAAACTCCGCAACACATCACCTTCAAGCGTAGATTCCCGGCGCTTCGTGGCCGAGCGCTTGTACGTATTCGACGTAGGATCCCGGATACACGCGAGGCTCGCGATCTGTGCCGCTCTCACCGCCCAGTTCCAATACACGAGAACCAAGACCCCGCAGGAACATGCGGTCGTGCGATACGAAGATCATCGTGCCTTCAAACTCTTTCAGCGCGTCGACCAGCATCTCCTTCGTCGCCAGATCGAGGTGATTCGTGGGCTCGTCCAGAACCAGGAAATTCGGCGGGTCGTAAAGCATCCTCGCCATCGCGAGCCGGGATTTCTCGCCGCCTGATAGAGCACGTATGGGCTTATCTACATCGTCGCCTGAGAACTGGAACGCTCCAGCCAGAGTGCGAAGCGAACCCAATCCGTCCTTGGGAAAGTCCTTCTGGAGTTGTTCGATGACGGTCAGGTTAGGATCCAGCACGTCGAGCGATTGTTGGGCGAAATAGCCCATATTTAAGCTGGCTCCCAGGCGCACAGTTCCCGAATCCGGATTGCTGGCGCCTGCAATCATCTTGAGTAGCGTCGTTTTCCCGGCGCCATTTCTTCCCATTACTGCCCAACGTTCTCCACGGCGGATCGTGAGATTGAAGCCGTCGTAGATGGTGTGCGAGCCATAACTCTTATGAAGATCTTCGAGCACAGCGACCTGGTCGCCTGAGCGTGAAGGGACGCGAAAATCGAACTTCACAACCTGCCGCTTTTTCGGCAATTCGATCTTCTCGATCTTGTCTAGCGCTTTGATCCGGCTCTGCACCTGGGCGGCTTTGGCGGCATGAGTCTTGAAGCGCTCGATGAAACGCTGTTCTTTGGCTAACATCGATTGCTGCCGAGCAAACGCGGCCTGTTGATTCGTCTCACGAATCGTTCGTTCCCGCTCATAGAAGTCGTAATCGCCGCTATAGGAAACGATCTCGCCTGCGTCAATTTCGGCGATCTTCGATACGAGGCGATTCATGAACTCGCGATCGTGCGAGGTCATTAGGAGCGCTCCCTGAAACGATTTCAGAAACTGCTCCAGCCAGATGATCGATTCAATATCGAGGTGATTGGTTGGTTCGTCCATCAACAGCACATCGGGTCGCCCGAGGAGGACGCGCGCAAGAGCAACACGCATCTTCCATCCGCCCGACAGGGCTCCGACATCGCCGTCGATCTGCTCATCCTTGAATCCAAGGCCGTGCAACACCTCGCGGGCCTGCGCCTCCAGCGCATAGCCATCCAGATGCTCATACTCTTCCTGAACCTCACCGAAGCGCGCGAGGATTCGGTCCATCTCATGGGACTGCTCGGGATCCTCCATCGCTTGCTGCAGAGCTTCCAGTTCGTGATGCAAATCTCCAACACGCCCACTGCCGGCAATCGCTTCATCAAGAACTGAGCGCCCAGTCATCTCCTCGACATCCTGTCGGAAATAGCCGATCGTCAGCCTCTTCGGGACTGTAACGTCACCCTCGTCCGGGCTTTCCTCGCCGACCACCATGCGAAAGAGCGTAGTCTTCCCCGCTCCATTCGGACCGACCAAACCAACCTTCTCACCGGGATTCAACTGAAAAGAAGCGTCAACAAAAACTAACTGCTTACCGTACTGCTTATTGATGTTAGAAAACGAAATCATTAGCCAAACACCAAGCTAGCAGGAGCCGTTGGCCGCCTTAAGCCGCAGGATTCTCCGGCCAGGAGTGACGGGGATAACGACGCGCCAGTTCGCGTCTAACCTGCGGATAAAGGCGCTCCCAAAAGCCTGCCAAATCGGTCGTCATCTGCACCGGGCGTTGATTCGGAGCAAGCAAATGAGCGAGCACCGCGACCTGCCCCTTGGCGATTGTCGGCGTCTCACGCAGTCCGAAGAAATCCTGCAAGCGAGACGCAATCCAAGGCCGTTGGCCCGTGGCGTAGTGAACCTTTACTTGGCGATTTTTCAGTTGCAATCGTTCAGGCGCAATCTCATTCAATGCGCGTTCCCCGCCCACACGCTCCTTCAGCAGCGTGAAAAATCTGTGCTCGGCCGCCGACCGCAATTCCGCAAAACTTCGCAACCCCGAGCACAATTCCCGAAGAACTTCGATCGCATCGTCTTCTTGCAGGCGCGGAAGATTCGAATGCTGCGACGCAAATTCCGAACGAGCCAAGAGCGCCGTCATCTCTTCGGCATCCACAAACCTCGTCAAACCCGCGTCTAACGCACGGTCGGCCAACAAGCGGCCAGCACTCACGGGGTCGGCGGTAATACGCGTCTCATCGATTATCAGCCCATCGAATAAAACAGCAGCGCTCGCTTCAACCCTTTCCGACTGCCGATTCCAGACAAGGTCCGTGCGCTCCTCGATACGGTCAGGAAATAACTCGACGAGGGCCTCGGGCGTCACTTCGGACGCCAGCCTGATTAACGGCGCATCGGCATCGCTCCGCTCTTCGACATCGACGGCGACGAGCAGGTCAGTCCGCCAAACGGATGCGAGTTTGGCCGCCTTCCCGTTCGACAACTGAACTTCTGTATCCGTGCGCCGTCTTGCAACACGATCTGGAAACCCCGCAAGTACCGCCAATCGCATTGCTTCTTCTGCCTCATGTGGGTTCGACCGCGCTTTTACAAGCCGTCGAAGCTGCTTCTCGATTTGCTGAGATCTCCAGGAAGTCTCCTGTTCAATGGCATCGAGCACATCCAGTTGTGGAAACCGGTCGCCCGCGCTCAGGAGCGCCGCCAGCCTGCAAGCCTCGACGCCGGCCCCCCGACGATTGCCTTCGAGAATCATCCGTGCCAGCCGCGGATGTACGGGCAGGCGGGCAAGATCCGCGATGTCATGCGCAGCGCCCAATCGGTCCAGCAGCGCTTCCGCAATCTCCATTGCATTACTCGGAGGCGCCTCAAACCAATCCAGACTACGAATTCTAAGCGCCAGCAATTCGAGCACGGTTTGCGACAACTCACGTCGCCGAATTTCCGGGACATCGCTCTCCGGCCGGCGCTGGAAATCGTCCGCTGTGTACAAACGGATGGCGTGGCCCGGACGAGTGCGCCCCGCTCGACCTGCGCGCTGCGTCGCGGACGCTTTCGAAATGCGTTGAACGTCTAATGTGGGCAGCCCAGTCCAAGGCGAATCGCTCGCAATACGAGCAAGCCCGCTATCGATCACCGTCGTGATGCCATCAATCGTAATCGAACTCTCGGCAACATTCGTAGCTAGAATGATCTTGCGACGGTCCGCCGGAAGCACTGCGCGATCCTGCTCTTCAGGCGAAAGATCGCCATGGAGAGGCAGCACTACAGCATTGCCGGCTACCTGCGAACAGCTTCGCATGGAGCGGCGAATCTCGGCGGCGCCTGGCAGAAACACCAGGACGTCGCCATCATCCTCGCTCTGGAAGACCGCAGCCGCTACCTGCTCTTCTAGCGGTTGCCGAGAATATGGCGTGTAGGAGATCGCCACGTCATACGTTCGACCCTCTGACCGAACGATGGCACATCCGTCAAGATAGGCTGAGATAGGACCGGCGTTCAAAGTAGCCGACATCACTAACAGCTTCAAATCGGGTCGGGACGAAGTCTGCAAACGCCGCAACAGTGCCAAGGCAAGGTCCGCATCCAAGTGACGTTCATGAAATTCGTCGAGTACTACGGCTGACACTGTTCGAAGGTCAGGATCAGAAAGCAGCCGCCGAGTGAGGACACCTTCGGTTACAAAACGCAGTCGTGTTCCGGGTCCGCTGACGTCCTCGAAGCGAACCTGATATCCCACCGTTTCTCCGACCTTCTCACCAAGTTCTTCGGCAAGGCGGCGCGCAGCCATGCGCGCGGCAATCCTCCGCGGCTCCAGAACAATAACCTCACCACGCACAAGATCGAGCAGAGCCGGAGGTACTCGTGTCGTCTTCCCTGCCCCGGGCGGAGCCTCGATCACCAGGTTCCTCGAAGCTGTGAACGCCCGGACAATCTCCGGCAAAACAGCGTCAATTGGCAGAGGGGAAAGCATTTCCTTGAAATCTTGCGCCAGATATGGCATCTATGCGGGTGAGCCGACTATGAAAAGCGATGCCGGTAAGACTGATTCTATCTGGACCGCGACGGCGGATATCCCTATTGGATCTCCGCTAACAGAGGAAACAAGAACGAACGTCTGTATTGTAGGCGCAGGGATTGCGGGCCTGACAACGGCCTATCTGCTTTCCCGGGACGGTCTCGCCGTTACCGTTCTTGACGATGGAGTCATCGCCGGTGGAGAAACGGGACGGACGACCGCGCATCTGAGCTTCGCGCTCGATGATCGCTTCCAGGAACTCGAGCGGCTGCACGGTGAGCGAGGTTCCCGTTTAGCCGCCGAGAGTCACCGCGCTGCAGTCGACCGGATCGAGCAGATCGTCAAAGAGGAAGAAATTGACTGCGAGTTCAGCCGCCTGGATGGCTATTTATTCCTGGCCCCGGGCGAGGGTCGCGACGATCTTGAGGAAGAACTCGAAGCTGCCCACCGGGCTGGACTGACCGATGTCAAGATGATCGATAAAGCGCCGATCCCGGGCTACGATACAGGATCCGCTCTACTATTCCCGAGTCAGGGACAGTTTCATCCCGTGAAGTATCTCGACGGGCTTGCAAGAGCGATTCTCCGAAATGGGGGTCAAATCCATACGCGCAGCCATGTAGAGAACGTCAAAGGCGGCGAGAATCCGTATCTGAAAGTGAAGGACGGTCCAAAAGTCCATGCCCATCAGATCGTCGTGGCCACCAATACACCGGTTAACGACTGGGTGACGATTCATACGAAGCAGGCCCCATACCGCACTTACGTAATCGGGATTTTAGTCCCAAAGGGAACTGTTCCCACAGCCCTCTATTGGGACACGCAGGACCCTTATCATTACGTCCGTCTGCAATCGCACTCGGAGAAGAACGATGTTTTGATCGTCGGCGGCGAGGACCACAAGACCGGCCAAGCCCACGACACGGATGCACGATTCGATCGTCTCGAAGCTTGGGCGCGCCAAGTGTTCCCCCATCTCGGCCTGGTCGAGTATCGCTGGTCCGGGCAAGTGATGGAGCCTGTCGACGGTCTCGCCTTTATCGGCCACAACCCTGGCGACGAGAACGTTTACATCGCGACCGGCGATTCTGGTCATGGGATGACGCACGGCACGATCGCGGGAATGCTCATTAGCGATCTGATCCAGAGTCGTGACAACGAATGGGCGAAATTGTACGATCCGGCGCGTCGAACTCTACGAGCCGCAGGCGAGTTTGCCAAAGAAAATCTCAACGTCGCTCGACAGTATGTCGACCTCGTTACAGCGGGCGATGTCAACGACGAAGATGAGATTCCACGGGGTTCCGGAGCCATTGTACGGCGTGGACTTGAAAAGATCGCGATCTATAAGGACGAGACTGGCTTAACCCACGAATTTTCCGCCATTTGTCCCCATCTGGGTTGTGTAGTGGATTGGAACGATACTGAGAAAAGTTGGGATTGTCCCTGTCATGGCTCACGATTCAGTGCGCTCGGGAAAGTCGTCAACGGACCGGCCAATGTCGATCTTTCACCGGCTGAACAAGAGGACACCATAGATACTCTGCCCGTCGTACAGGGATGAGCTTGAAGTACACAAACCCGGTCTATCCGGAGTATTTCGCCGATCCCTTTGTCTGGAAACATGAAGACGTTTTCTATGCCATCGGTACCGGTGTCGTCGAAGCGCATAGCGATCTTCATCACGTGTCGGCGCTTACACGAGATGGCGATCCCGGAGTCTTTCTGATCCTCTGGTCAGAAAATCTTACTTCGTGGTCTCCGATCTGTTCTGCGCTCGCAACCCTGGCTCCCGAGTACGGTGACGCATACTGGGCTCCGGAGATTGCTTTTTCAAACGGCATTTTCTATCTCTACTATTCGGTGGGACGCGGTGACAAAGCGCATCACCTACGAGTCGCGCAAAGCTCCAGCCCCGAAGGCCCGTATCGCGACATGGGTCTTCGTGTGACCGATCCCTTCCGCTGTCCCTTTGCAATCGACGCTTCGCCTTTTCAGGACGATGACGGGCAATGGTATCTCTTCTACGCGCGTGACATTTTGGATGGCGACCGTGTCGGAACGGCTGTGTTCGTCGATCGACTTCACGACATGACCCGACTCGACGGTCAAGAGCGTCTCGTGGTGCGCGCCCAGCATGATTGGCAGCGATTCATGGCCGACCGCGTAATGTATGGCGGAATATATGATTGGCACACAATTGAAGGTCCGTGCGTTCGTAAGCGAAATGGCCGCTACTATTGCCTCTTTAGCGCGGGACGTTGGGAGAACGAATCGTACGGCGTCGATTACGCGGTAGCCGAGAATGTGATGGGACCCTATCGCTGCGATACGCAGGATTCCGGCGCACGGTTGTTGCGCACTGTACCAGGAAAGGTACTCGGCCCGGGTCACAATTCAATGATTCAAGGTCCGGACGGTTCGACAGACTATATCGTTTACCACGCGTGGGACCGCATGATGAGCGCGCGAAGGATGTGTATTGATCCGATTGAGTGGACCACGGAAGGCCCGACGTGTAAAGGTCCGACGTGTTAATCGACCGGAAGTCCCGGAATTACCAACCCGACACCACTGAGCGGTACGATCGCGGCTTCGGCTACACGCTGGGCGAAAGCCAAGCTCGGCTCCGGCTTTTCAGTCACTAGCAAAGAACTGTAATACTCGATCGCCGCATCCGCCTGTTGTTGCATCTGCTGGAGATCTCCCCTCAAACCACCTTCGGAAATTCCCGGCAGAATCGCTTTCAGCTTGCGGGAGACCTCCCTCAAATCCGAG
>DASQLD010000718.1:0-6038 GCA_035630195.1 Bryobacteraceae bacterium | reverse complement strand
TCGCCGGCAAACAGCAGGATCGGATTGAATATTTAGTCCGCCGCGGTAGCGAAGTGCATGTCTTTACACGTGCAGTGGGTGGTCCGGGTATGAGACGACTAACTGAGGATTACGTGAAGGCACGCGCTCTTGTCGATCGCGCCCGGGCTCGCAATCTGCGGCGCGGCTATTTTTGGACGCTTGTCGTGGCAGCCGCGGCAATCTGGGCGGTCTGCCTGGTTGTACTAACGCTGGTAACCAGCCGCATAACCCGGCCGCTCGAGCAACTCACGGCAGGTTTGGACGAGCTTGCCTCCGGAAACCTCGAAGCGCGTCTTCGCCCACAAGGTCACGACGAAATCGGCAAAGCAATGTCAGCATTCAACGATACCGCCGAGCGTTTACAGAAGGGCCAAGAGCGGCTGATCCATGTGACTCGTCTGTCGAGTTGGCAAACACTCGCCCGCAAAATGGCCCATGAAGTGAAGAACTCACTCACTCCGATCCGTCTAACAATGGAAGAGATTCTCGCGCGACGAGGAGAACGGGACGATCGTTTTCTGGAGCAGGCCTCGCAGATCGTCGTTGATGAGGTGGTGACGCTCGAGAAACGTGTCCGGGCATTCTCTCAATTTGCGACAGAGCCCCCGGTACAACTGACGCCGCTCGATGTAAACGCTCTGGTAGAAGAGCGCATGAACTTTCTAAAGAGTGCGCACCCCGACGTCAGGTATGATACGCGATTCGATGCAAGCGATTGCGCCATCGCCGACGAAGACTTGATTAGAGGCGTGATTACGAATCTACTCGAAAATGCGGCAGACGCGGCAGGTTCGGGAGGTGTCGTGCTTGGGAAGACCCGGGCCGTCAACGACAAAATTACAATCGAAGTTCACGATTCCGGTCCCGGCCTGAGTCCGCAAGTGAGAGACTCGCTGTTCGAGCCAACCATTTCATTCAAGAAGGCGGGCATGGGACTTGGTTTATCGATTGCTCGGAAGAGCGCAGTAATGTCGGGTGGAGACATCGAAGCAATTGAAGGAGAACTTGGCGGCGCCGCCTTTCGCGTGACGCTGCCTCGGGCGAATGGGAACGAAACGCATACTTATAGTTGATGACGAGCCGAATATCGGCCGATCGCTGCAGATGATCCTCGAACGGGAAGGCTATGCAGTCAGCCTTTGTCACACCGCTTCCTCGTTCCGAACATTCAACGCGCGCGTCGACGGATACATGCTTGATGTCAAGCTTCCGGACGGCAATGGTATTGATCTGTTACGGGAAATCCGTATGAAAGGTATTTCTGCTCCTGTCCTGATGATCTCGGGTCATGGAACGATCTCCGAGGCGGTCGAAGCCACACGAGCTGGGGCTTACGACTTCCTCGAAAAACCCCTGGCTCGCGACAAGGTTCTTCTGTCCTTGAAGAACGCTCTCGAGCAATCCAATCTTCGCCAAGAAAACGAGCGACTGCGGGAACTTGTCGGTAACGGACCGCGGATGATTGGATGCAGCCCCGCTTGGCAGCGAGTTGTCGAGCAGGCAGGCTTGGCCGCGCGATCAGACGCGCGGGTGCTTTTGATCGGTGAATCCGGCACAGGCAAAGAATTGTTAGCCGCGCATGTCCATGGGGAAAGTCCGTTCAGCTCAGGACCCTTCATAAAAGTGAACTGCGCAGCCATTCCGACTGAACTGATCGAAAGCGAGTTATTCGGTCACGAAAAGGGCGCGTACACAGGAGCTGCGACGGCACGCCGCGGCAAGTTCGAGCTAGCGGACGGAGGCACTTTATTTCTCGATGAAGTGGGTGACCTGCATGCGGGATCGCAAGCCAAACTGCTGCGCGTTCTGCAGGAGGGCGAGTTCCATCGAGTCGGCGGAGAGCAACCCGTGCGTGTGAGTGTTCGTGTCGTCGCGGCAACGAATCGTGACCTGACAGAAATGATCGGGCAGGACAAATTCCGCGAGGACTTGTACTATCGCCTCTCTGTCGTGCCGATTCATGTTCCTTCTTTGCGGGAACGACCCAAGGACATTCCCGAACTCGTGGCGTATTTTCTTGAAGAATTCTGCGCACGAAACAACTTTCGGGCCCGTTCAATCGATCCCACGGTTATCCCCGTTCTGCAAGCTTACACCTGGCCAGGAAATGCGCGGGAACTGCGAAACGTTGTTGAGCGTATGGCGATCTTGAGCGCCGGAGACCACATCGGAATGGATGCTGTTCCATCTGAAATCCGCTATCACCGCGACACCGCTCCGAAATCGTCCGTACAAGAGGCGCGTGAATCTGCCGAGCGCGACCATATTCAGAAAGCGCTCGATGCCGCAAGTTGGAATGTATCGAGCGCGGCGAGAGCCCTCGGCATGGAGCGGACGAATCTCCACAAGCGAATGCGCGCCTTGGGAGTTACGCGCGATCGTTAACCACGCGCTTCCGCATACCGTAAAGGCTCGGAAGCATTCGCGAGTGTGGAAGGCAACACGAGCGTAAAAGTCGAGCCATGTCCCAACTGGCTCATGACCTCAATGTTGCCTCCATGCTTGCGCGCAATATTCTGACAGCCGAACAGGCTGAATGACGCTTTCACACGATCGCCGTCTTTGTTGAATCCCGGAGTGAAAATCGTATTCCGCATTTCTTCCGGAATACCCTTGCCGGAATCGATCACGCTCACGCGCACAGCTTCTTTCGCAGCCCTCGTTTGAACGTTGATTACACCAGGACCATCAATTGCCTGCGCAGCGTTTCGCAGAAGATTCATGAAAACCTGGTTCAGCTCGCCGACATAGGCGTGCAATCGGGGAACCGGCTGATAGTCCCGCTCAACCGCGACGCGCCCACGAAATTCCGGTTCGAGCAAAGCCAATGTATGTTCCAGCGATTGCACCAGGTCGATCTCACCGAACTCGGCGCGATCAAGGTGCGCAAAAGCCTTCAAACTCGTGACGAGCTTGCCAATACGATGACTCGCGTCGCTGATCAGGCGGGCGTTGGTCCGCAGCGTTTCAATGGCGGAACTGTTGTCATCACGTAGTCTATCGGCGCAGCGCAAAGTCAGGTCGGAAGCGCTTTGAATCACTCCTAAAGGCGAATTGATCTCGTGCGCCAGCGCAGCTACCAGACTTCCGAGTGAAGCCATCTTTTCTTTGTTGAGCAATTCGGCTTGCGTTGCTTGCAATTCATCCAGCAGCCGAACAAGCTCAACGTTTTTCAACCTGTGAATCTCAAGCTGCGATTCGAGTTCGAGCGCCTTATGCCGTAGCGTTGCCTGGTCGCTGAAAAGCTCAGCTTTGATGCGCTCGTAAGCTTTGTAATGATGCAATGCTCGCGCAAGATCGCCGGACTTTTCATAGAGGTCTGACAATATCCGATGGAAGTCGCCGACCTTGGGACGGGCGCCGATCTCTTCCGCGATCGCCATACCGCGATGGAGATACTCCTGGGCGCGCTCGACGTTACCAAGCTTGTAATGAATATTTCCCAGGTGGAAGAGGTTGGTCGTTTGCGGCTGTAGATAATTCTCTCGCTCCCGAATCGCAAGTGCGCGCTCATGAGTCCGGAGCGCCTCGTCTATGCGACCCTGTCCTTCGTACACCTGCCCAAGGTCAGTGAGCGCGCGAGATATGCCGAGAGCTTGGCCCGATTTTTCCGCAATGGCATAACTGTCCTTGTGACATTCGAGCGCAGCCGATAACAAACCCAGCGCCTGATATGCGCTGCCGAGACCCGCAAGCGCTCGCGCGACGCCGATTTCGAAGCCTGTGTCACGGCACAACTCTAACGCATCGCGAAAACAGGCAACCGATAGATCATACTGCCCCAGACTATGAAATATTCCGCCTTTTGCGACTACCGCGAAAGCCTCTGTCGTCTGGTCATTCACTTCCCGAAGGGTGGGCAGACTGCGATCGATGTGCCGTAGCGCCTCATCGAAGTTGCCCAATGTCCACTGAACCATGGCCACGATAACGCCAATGGTCGCCTGTGAGTGAGCGTCACCCATGGTTAGCTGGAGGGCTTTTGTACAATTCGCAAGCGCCGACTTTAGATCCGAACGGATGTATTGAACGAACGCGAGAACCGCGAGAGCCCGTCCTTCCGACGCGCCATCCTCGAAAGTCCGCGCGATCTCAGCCGCTTCGAGCGAGAGCGCTTGCATGCGGTCCCACTGCTCGCCGGCGCGAAGAGCATACGCAAGTTCGAGCAGCACGGCCAGACGTTCCCTCGTGGCCTCTCTCCCCACAGTCTCCAGACAAGCTTCGAGTTCGGGGAGAGAAGCGGGCAAACCGATCATCTTTCCATTCTGACGGATTCCTCGGGCATATACTGAGAAGCGAATGAGACTCTCGGCATTTGCATTGATTATCGGGGCATTTGCGTTCGTCACCTGCGCTCAACAAGGTACGGAGGTGACCGGATACTCGGATACGGCAGTCCTTCCAGGACAGAAGTGGAAAGTCCACGACAAGGACCGGCCTAAGCCAAAGATGGTCACTCCAGGCGCAACGGTGGGTCAGCCGCCCTCTGATGCCATCGTGCTGTTTGATGGAAAAGATCTCTCAAAGTGGACGACGAAGGGCAAGCCGGCCGGTTGGACGGTGGAGAACGGCTCCACCTACGCTCCTTCGAAGGGCGTAGGCGACCTGGTCACGAAGGAAAAGTTCGGAGATATTCAGCTTCACATCGAATTTGCGACGCCAACTGAGATTCGCGGGTACGGGCAGAATCGCGCCAATAGTGGCGTTCTTCTGTTGAGCCGTTATGAGATTCAGGTACTCGACTCATCTGCCGATAACCCGACCTATGCTGACGGGCAAGCAGCTTCCATTTATGGTCAGTGGCCACCGCCGGTCAACGTCTCGCGAAAACCGGGAGAATGGCAGACTTACGACATCGTCTTCGAGGCTCCGAAGTTCGAAGGGGAGAAGTTGGTGAAACCGGCTTTTGTGACCGTCTTCCACAATGGTGTGCTGATGCATCACCATAAAGAAATCATCGGGCGCATGGCGCATCGAGTCGTTGGAACATATGCTCCGCACGCAGCCGAAGAACCGCTGGCGCTTCAGGACCACGATACACGCGTTCGTTTTCGCAATATCTGGGTACGGCGGCTGCCAGCGTACGACCAGCCTTGATAATGTTCGCTTCGCATGCCGTCAACAAGCCCGTATGTCGAATTTCTGAAAGAGCAGTTCTCTCCTTTGGGTGAGATCACTTCTCGGTCGATGTTCGGTGGGTATGCACTTTACTGCGATGAGATTGTCTTCGCTCTCGTGGCCGGCAATGCGCTTTATCTGAAAGCTGACGACGAGAATCGTGTCCGGTTTGCCGAACGGCGATTGAAAGCCTTCAAGCCGTTCCCTGATCGAGACGAGGTGATGTCGTACTACGAGGCTCCGCCGGAGATTTTCGAAGACACAGACGCAATGAAAGACTGGTGCGCCGCGTCCGTTGAGGCAGGAAAACGCGGCGCTGAAAAGAAACGAAGCAAAAAGCCGAAATCGCGATAAATCTTAACCAGCCGCAGCTTTCGACTTCAACTCTTCTCGAGTCTTCCGTACAATCTCGAGATACTGGCGCGCCCGCTCTTCGAAGACGTCATACTTCCCCGCCTTGATCGTTTCGGCGTCAATCAACTCGCCGCCGACCGCAACCGCACAGGCCCCCGCTTTGAGAAAGTCAGCCGCGGTATCGAGATTGACGCCACCGGTCGGAATCATCTCGATTTGAGGGAACGGTCCCTTGAGCGCTTTGATGTACTTCGCGCCGCCCACTGCGCTGCAAGGGAAAACTTTCACGGCATCCGCTCCGGCCTCCCATGCGGTGACCACTTCGGTCGGCGTTAGAGCTCCGGGCATGATCGGCTTCGAATAGCGATTGGCCGCTTCGATCGTCTTCAGATTCAGCGAAGGGGTCACAAAGAACTGCGCGCCCGCCAGCATGCATATACGGGCGGTTTCCGGATCAAGAACCGTACCTGCGCCCAGCACTATGCTGTCGCCAAATTGATCGGCAATCTTCTCCAGCGCGTGAATGGCTCCAGGAACCGTCATTG
>DASQLD010000717.1:0-4866 GCA_035630195.1 Bryobacteraceae bacterium | reverse complement strand
TGATCTCAGGATTGCCGAAGATGTTGAATCCCGGCGGGCAGTTCGTGGCGGCGGTGCGGGCTACGGATCGTGTGGACGGGAATCTCGAACAGCGCGTGCGCGAATGGCTCGGTGAGGAGCATGCCGACTTCGACATCGTCGTAGTTGTGCGGTCGATCGTACAGCCGCAGGAGCATGCGATCAGCGCATCGATGCTGGCAAAGCAGAATCTGGATGATTATCAAGAATACATAGACTTGTTCGATGGTCTCGGTGTGACCCGGATGCCGTACGCGCATCTGTTGATCGAGCGTAAAGCGGAAGGTGTTCCGCTGACGCTTCGCCGGCTAATCGGCAAAAGGTGCACGACGGCCGAGATGCAATCACTGCTGGCTTGGGAGCGAGCTAAGCCTTCGATCCGACTTGCGGGCGCCAGACTGAGACCTTCGCCCCACATGGAACTGCGAGTCCGACATCGCTTCAAGAATGGCGAAGTAATTCCGGTCGAATATGCCTTCCATGTCGAGCATCCGTTTCATGAACAGGAACCTGTGCCCGAATGGGTGGCCAGGATCGCTGCGCTCTGTATCGCGGACCGCACCACGGAGCAAGTGTACGTACTCATCCGGGAAGAGTACCCAATTCCGCTGGCCGACTTTGAATCGGCCCTGAAGAAGCTGATAACGATGGGAGTGCTTCAGCTTGCTTCGGGCAGCAACACGATCAGCTCCAACTGAGGAGACGGGAAATCCCCTGGAGCGTAGGCCGCGAGGTTTCGTGCGCGCTGCACAGCCTCCCAAGCCACACCGGACTGATTGACGCTGAAGTATTGATAGTTGAGTTTGACCGGGATCGCGCTCGGCGGGCGCTGTACGTGCGTTAGCGGCACGCCCGGTAGCGCGTGTTTCACAAGATGCTCGATGTGATTGGCGGAGCAGACCTTCACCAGATAAGGTGTCTTGCCGATGAGATCGGCTTCCGACATGTCCGCGCTCACAGCGAGATACAGGCGTGTATTGTGTAGATATTTGTCGTCCGATATCGATGTCGCATAAATCGATGGCTGAACCAGCTTTAGCGGCAGCGATACGAAATTCGTGGGTACGACGGTTTCGAGCAGGATTCGAATCTTGTCATCGAGATCCGTGAAGCATTTCGACAGATCGTCATGTTCGTATCTCGGCAAATCGCGCGGATGGATCTGCGTGGAGAACGTGGTCAGGCTTCCTGCGAGACGCAGCATCTCGGCAAAGAGGCCTTCCGGATGGCCGTGCCGCGTTTCGAAAATGTGCTGCAACACAGGAAGCGTTGCGTTGATGGTGTATAGGAGCCAGAAATTCGCGATGTCGGCAGTACCGAAGTCCGCTAGGGTCAGATTACGCTGGCGTCGCGTTCCGGCTAAGAGGCTACTCTTTGCCGCGAGTACTTCCACAAGCCTCCGCGCGATGGAGACAAGGTAGTCGCTGGCGGTGAAATCGAGGAGCGGCGGTACGAATTTCGGATCGACTTGAAAAGTTCCAGCGGGGGTCCGGCGGATCGTCGCGCAGCGAAGAGTGGACATGCCGCCATAGTTGCGGTCACCGATGAGAAGCCGCAGGTTCTTGCGGGCGACTTGCACGGGCTTCTCGCTCAAACCCGAATTCTCATCGCGCAGCATCGCTGTTTCAGCGCGGTATCGGGTGTCGAACTCTCGTGTCGACATCGATACATTGAGACCGCGATCGCGATGATTCGGTATGCCGAGATGAACGCCGATCTCCTGCTGATCGGGATCGAACTGCTCGGCGAGTGGAATGCTGAACGGGGCCGCGTCCGAATTCGGAATATCGAACACGAGGCCATCGGGGAAGATGCCGCTGGCGCGTGTAATGGCGAACGCGCCTCCAGCCAGCGCTTCCTGATTGATTTGCAGTTCAGAGAAGCCGGATGGTTGATAAGAAAGCGACTCCGTCTGAAACCGGAGCGAACTCTCGAGGAAGCGGTCCTGCGTCTGCAAGTGTTGAGGACTCAGGAGAGTACCCTTCATCCAAATGACTGGTTGCAGTTGCTTCATGAAAACTCACAGTAGCACAGCAATTCAGGCGGCCGAGAGCGCGGAAATGGCATGCTCGGCGATTCGTTTGACGTATTCGCTCTCATCCTTGAGAGCTGTCTGAAGGGCTGGTTTGGCAGGAGCTGCACGCCCCCCGAGAGCGTCGAGAGCCTGGGCGGCGTGCAGTCTGACGTAGACATTCGCGCTTGTCATCTCGGAGGCGAGTTTTGGGATGGCGGAGTCGTCGCCCAGGTGGAGAGCGGCGGCGCGTAACGCGGCGATGCGCACGCTGGGATCGGGGTCCGCCGTCGCTTTGAGGATGTCTTGCTTGGCGGCGTTGGCGGAGGCAGTGGTCTTGGTTAGACCGATGATGCTCCAATAGCGGAATGCTGGATCGAGGTTTGTTAGAGAACGCCTGAGGATCTGCTGGTCCGGGTTTCGATTCACAGAGTCGGCGAATGCCCACAGATCGCGGAGATATTTCTCGGAACCGGACTGGTGGAGCACGCTATAGCGGTTGCCGGCCTGCTTTCCGCGCTCTTCAAGGTCAGGCTCTGGGATGAGTCCGGTATCGCGCGTCTCGAGCGCCCACTTCAATTGGGCGTTGCGCATCCGTTCCAGCGTCTTTTTGTGTTCGGGTAAGCTGGCAAGGTTCTTTAATTCGTGTGTGTCGTTCTCTGTATCGTAGAGTTCTTCGACGGGCTTGTTTTCTCCCATGAAGAGTTTCGCCGCTTCGGGTAACTTGCCCTCTGCTTGCGCTTTTCTAAGCTCATTCATGATGTTGCCCATCTCCATGTACGCGGTGTGCTGCGCGTAAGGCAGGTGGGATGTGAAGTTGTGGAGATAGCGATAGCGACCGTCGCGGACCATGCGCACGGAATCGTAACGCTCATCCATGCGGTCGCGGGCGGCGAAGACATACTCACGTTTCGACCTGAGGTTGGGTCCAAGGAAGGCTCGGCCGTGCATGTGGTCAGGGATTTTGACGCCCGCAAGATTGAGGACCGTGGGGCCGAGATCGATGAGGCTAATCAATTGGTCATCCGTTGTTCCCGGCTTGCTTTGAGCGGTGGTGCGGAACTGCTCGGGCACGGAGACGACTAGTGGGACATGCGTGCTCGATTCGTAGCACCATCGCTTGGCGCGTGGGAGGCCGACGCCGTGATCTCCCCAGAAGAAAACGATGGTGTCTTCGAGCAATCCCGCTTGTTCGAGCTCCTTCAGACGATCCGAAACCTGATAGTCCATCGCGGTAATGAGCTCATACACCTGGGCCCAGTCGCGTCGTGACTCAGGTGTGTCGGGATAGTAGGGTGGGAGATCGAGCTTTTGCGCGTCCTGTCGCTGTTGCGGCGTCAGCCGTTGAATCATCTGGCTGTATTCGGCTCCGCGTTTACGGCATTGGCTCTCGTGCGTGGTTTCAAAGTTGAATACTGCGAAGAATGGCTGATCCTTCTTTCGATTCTTCCAATGCGCTTGCCGGCTCACCTCGTCCCATGCATTTTGCGGGACTGGGAAGTTGTAGTCAGTCTTTGCGTTGTTGGTGCAGTAGTAGCCGGACTCGCGCAGATATTCGGGGAAGCATTTCACGAAGTCGGGCAAAGCGACGCTGCAGCGCATGTACTGCGATCCCAGCGTGGTTGGATACATTCCGGTGATGATGCCGGAGCGACTCGGGGCACACACGCCGGCGACTGAGTGAACGCGTGTATAGCGGACTCCTTTGGCGGCAAGAGCGTCGACTGTTGGGGTGATGGCGTTGCGGTCGCCGTAGCAGCCGAACTGCGGGCTACTGTCTTCACAAGAGAGCCAGAGAATGTTTGGACGCTTGCGGTTCGCCGCGAAGACGGAAGCCGCGGCCGCTGCATGAGAAAGAAAAGCCCGGCGGTTCATGAGCCAAGTGTAGTATGAGACTTATCCTGGTAGTCGACAACTCATGACTGACTTTCTTCGATTGGACGGCCAGACTGCGCTGGTTACCGGAGCGGCAACAGGGATCGGCGCAGCGATTGCGACGCGGCTGGCGAATGCGGGGGCGACGGTTGCGATCGCCGATGTGAACGGAGACGCCGCGTCGGAAGCCGCAGGGTTAATCCCCGGGGCACTCGCGCTGCAGGTGGATGTCACGGACGCTCGGTCGGTGACATCGGCGATGAAAACGCTGCTCGCCAAGACGGGACGGATCGATGTTCTGGTAAATAACGCGGGCATTGCCGGTATGGCTGCCCCGCTTTGGGAATATGACGAATCGGATTGGAAGCGTGTCTTTGCAGTGAATGTTGACGGTGTGTTTCATTGCTGCCGTGCGGCTATCGGTCCTATGCGAGAGCAGAAGTACGGACGCATCGTGAATATCGCGTCGGTTGCGGGGAAAGAAGGCAATCCGCGGATGACGGCGTATTCGGCGTCGAAGGCTGCGGTGATCGGATTCACCAAGTCACTGGCGAAAGAAGTCGCGACGGAGGGGATCTGCGTGAACGCGGTGGCGCCTGCGGTTGTGCAGACGAAGATACTCGATCAGCTCACACCTGAGCAAATCTCTTACATGACGGATAAGATCCCAATGCGCCGCACAGGCAAGCCTGAAGAGATCGCCGCGGTTGTTCATTTTCTGGCGAGCAAGGATAGTTCGTTTGTTACCGGGCAGACGTACGACGCGAGCGGCGGCCGTTGCACGTATTAAGAATTGATCTAGCCGTAACCTACGATTCCCTGTATTTCGATACGATGCTAGTCATCTGTATCTGAAATATCTTTACTAATAATATTGGCAAGTGCATACTAAGCGTATGCCGCTCCCCCCAGCGCCCAAGTTGGTCTTGACCCAAGCAGCGCGTAAGCGACTGGAGGCGATT
>DASQLD010000716.1:0-2608 GCA_035630195.1 Bryobacteraceae bacterium | reverse complement strand
TCGCCAAGGTTACGGCAACGAACGCGAGGAAGATACTGAGTGAAACCATCTTTACCGACGCGCCCCATCCGCAACGATCTGGCTGGCAAGCTTGTCGAAGCGCTCGGCCACTCTCATGTAGATCCAAGCAATCACCCACGCCATGATGAATTGCGAGAGCGCGAATGCGTAGGCGATGTTTACGGGTCCCCATAACCGCCGTTTCATCAACTCCGGAAAGTAGCCGACCAGGACCGGCAGCGCGAAGTAGTACACGATGAAAAAGATAGTTGTGGGCACGATGAAACGTCTCTTGTCGCGCATCAAATTACGAAAAGATTCACTAACGGCCAGCCGCTCCCAATCGGGAGGCTGTGGAGATACGGGCTGTGGAGATACGGGATGTTGCGCCATGGCTCTATTGAATGTATCCGACTCACTTCGCCCGCTTAGACTGAGAGTGTGAGTCGGCCTATAGGCGTATTTGATTCGGGAGTCGGCGGCTTAACTGTCCTGAAAGCGCTGCGGCGCCGGCTGCCGAATCATGACTTTGTGTATTTCAGCGACACGGCTCGCGTCCCCTACGGGCGTAAACCCAAAGAGATGGTTCGTCAGTTTGCCGCCGAGATTGCCTTCTTTCTGTTGCAACTCGACGTCTCAAGCATCGTGATCGCCTGCAATACCGCGTCGGCTTCGGCGCTTCCCGACCTCGCAAACCACATCAGTGTTCCTGTTTGGGGCGTCATCGATCCGGGCGTCGAAGCCGCTCGCCGGGCTACGAAGACCAACAAGGTCGGTGTGATCGGAACCAAGGGCACGATCGCAAGCGGTGTGTATCAAAGGAAACTTGAAGCAGTAGGATTGAGTGTCTGGTCGCAGGCATGCCCGATGTTCGTTCACGTCGTTGAGGAGGGACTGGCAGAATCTGAGGATGCTTTGGTTCTTGCCCGGCATTACCTGTCTGGGATGCCCGACATCGACACACTAATTCTCGGCTGCACTCACTATCCAGTTCTGGCGCCTGTGATTGAACAAGTCACCGGTAGCGGGGTTGTCCTGGTCTCGAGTGCTGATGTCACAGCGGAGGTAGTCGCCGGAGCTCTGAGTCACGAGTCTCCCAGTGGTCCTGGTCGTCTGACGCATTACGTTACCGGCGGTGTTCCCGCTTACCAGCACACCGCAGAGGTGATTGGCGGCGTGGAAGGAAGGGTAATTCCGCTCGACGTCACTCGTCTGGCCGACGCTGGTGTTATTGCGGGTAAAGATACCGCAACACGATAAGGTATTTCAGGTAGGTATTTCAGGTAGGGTCGCGGACTTCAAATATGTGATCTAATACCGCCAGTGCCTCTAGCCGCATATTCAGACACACCGGCATTCGAGCGGTCGTGCGTCTGATGCGGCTGTGTCTGATTTCGCTCCTGTTCTCGTTCACGATCGCATCCGGCGCCGCCATACGGACAGGTTTTCCCGCGTTAAACGTCCGCCTGACTACCCCGTTGACTAGCTACGATTCGGCGAAAGGTTCGGAATTCCGATGCGTCGTGATCGCGCCTTACGTAGTGGATGGAAGAGTAGTGCTTCCCCTGGGCACTACGGTGATCGGCACAGTGCGTCAAACGAAGGGTGTTGGACTCGGAATCAAGCGCGAACGGGCAAGCATTCAACTCGCGTTTCACCACTATGAACTCAGCGACGGCGCCCGGTATCCGATGGTCGGCGTCCTTCGTCAAATCGACAATGCCCGCGAGTCCGTGACGGACAGCGGGCAGATCAAAGGTATCCTTGCGGCGAACAATCCTCAGAGCCTCCTACACGGCGTGTGGCATCGTCCCAGGCTCGTCCACTTCTCAAAGTCGTTCATCGGACTGACAGGGGCGGGTGGAAAAATATTCACCTCGTATTCGATGGGCCCAATGGGAGCGGCCAGCTTGTTTGCGATTCGGTTGGCGCTCTTTCGGTTGCCGGAGCCCGAGATTCAATTGCCCGCCGGCACTGACATGAGAATCGCGATAAAACAGCTTCCGCCCGATGCTCCTTCTTATGTGGCGCCCGAGTCTGAGAGTGTTTCATCGGATCTCGCGGATTGGCTTTCGAACCAGGTGATTGAGGTTACGAAGCCGGGTGGCGAGAAGGCGGAAGATCTCATCAACCTCGCGTTCGAAGGATCCAGGGAAGAGCTCGACAATGCATTCCGTTCGGCCGGCTGGTTCAAGGCCGAATCCCTTAACACCAGAACTTTCGCCCGGGCCTATCAAAGTTACACGCGACAGACCGGTTATTCTCAGGCGCCCGTTTCCCGATTGCTGTACCGGGGAGCCGATCCTGACGCGGTCTATCAGAAGTCACTCAACACGATCTCCAAACGTCACCACATCCGCCTGTGGCGAGTCGTAAACGATGGCAGGGAGTTCTGGCTCGGCGCTGCGACGCACGACGTAGGAGTGCGTATGAAGAAGAAGACGATGTCGTTCACCCATAAGATCGATCCCCGTATCGATCTCGAGCGCTCCAAAGTCGCGAACGATCTTCTGTTTTCCGGCTGCGCAGAAGCCCCACGGTTTGTAGAAAGGCCCGGAACGGCTCGCGCTGGTGACGGTTCCAAAGCAATCGTCACGGATGGAGATCT
>DASQLD010000715.1:0-4914 GCA_035630195.1 Bryobacteraceae bacterium | reverse complement strand
CGCATTGCCTTCCCGGGTTGTCTGACGATAGATGGGACTCGACCATGTGAAGCCGTTCTGGTGGTACGCGACGTGGCGGGCAACCAGCGCGAGACGACGGCCTACATCCTGCTTATTTTTGGGGTGAATATCGGTCGCTTCACCGATGTCGTTGATGACGGCGACGCCGGTTCCGTTGAGCGCGGTTGCTTTGACCTGACCTTCCTGTACCTTCATCCAGTGTCCATTCTTGGCGGCGTTTGCGAAGTTGGCGAGTTGCACGAAGAAGACAGGGAAATCGCCTTGTCCGAACGTACGGCGCCAGTCTTGAACCAGGGTCATGAGGGCTTCGCCGTAAATGTGTCCCTGACCTCGGCCGGCTTCCGTCTCGCCCTGATACCAGAGGGCGCCTTTGATGGTGTACTTGGCAAGAGGCGCGATCATCCCGTTGTAAAGCGATGTCGGCTCGTGTGGATTGCCCGGGCCCATCGGAAGCGCCGGGCGGGGACCCTTACTGCCGGCTACTTCCCACTTCTTCAGGTTCTGTTCATAGCGCGTGTAGTTGTCGGGGTATTTGGCGATCGCGTCTTCCCAGAAGGTGAGGAATGGAGAGAGCTTGGGATTGGCGCTGAGGGTGGGACCGCTAATCCATGAGGCGATGGGCGTGCCGCCCCAGGATGTGTGGATCAGGCCCATTGGAGCTTTGATGTCCTGGTGCAACTGGCGGCCGAAATAGTAGAGCACGGCTGAGAAATCCTTCACTGTTTCCGGGGTGCAAACCATCCACTTTGCTTCTACATCTTCGACGGGAACGTTTGAGGGTTTGCGCGGGACGTAGAAGAGCCGGATCTGGGGGAAAGTGGCGGACGAAATTTCCTGCTCGGCGTTATTGGTCTGGCGGACAGCCCACTGCATGTTCGATTGACCGGAGCCAAGCCAGACGTCTCCGACGAGAACATCGGCGACCTTCAGGGTGTTGGCGCCGCGGATGGTCATCTCTTCCGGAGCAGCCGGCTTCATCGGCGCGAGCCAAGCCTCCCATCGACCGAGAACGTCAGCGGTTGTTTGTACGCTCTGTCCCCGAAAAGCTACGGTGACGGCCTCTGCGGGCTCGGCGGACCCAAAGATACGCACGGGGACGTCGCGCTGCAGCAACATGTGGTCGCCGATCAGAGCCGGTAATTTAACGTCGGCGTGGCAATAGGAGAGAGCGAAGAGGGCGCTCAGAATCGTTTTCAGTTTCATGAAGGGTTGATACTCCGTTGTCACGAGTCATTATATGCGCTGAGTTTCAGTCATCAGATCGCTTACCTGCTCGATGATGAGTTCCTCTACGGCGGAACCGAATGCCGAGGGCTGACCGTAGACGATCATGGCGTCGATACCTTCGTAGCCACCCTCGAGTAGAACTCGTCGTGACGGTATGTAGGCGAAAACATCGTTAGAGTATCCGGCAACCCAGGTGTTGTTCCATCCGTGTTGAGCTTTGAGGCGGAGAGAATAGTCGACCACGACTTCGCCTGCAAGCGAGATGAGCGCCATCTCTTTGCCGAATCGCCAGACCTGCACGGGATAGGGATAGATAACGGGGAGCTTGCCGCCCCGATCGAGTTGAGCGAGCATCTGCTGGGCATGGCGGCGGCGATAGACACTTGCATCGCCTTTTTCTTCGAGTCGCTTTTCAAATTCTGCTCGGGCAGGAATGTTGTGGAAGGGAAGATCGACATAGCGGAGCGCTGTTGTTAGCGGGCCGCTGATGGGCTGCATGGTTCCGCTGAGCGCGATTGCCACGGCTGCAGCCAGGATGGAGCCGTACATCTTAGGCAATTCCACTGTGTAACGCGACAGGAGCGCGTCGGCGCCTTGATACCGGGGGATTGGATTGGCGTCAGCTCCGCAGCCTTGTACGAAGCATGCGGTGGCGCCGGGATATCGCTCTTCAAGTTCGTGCTGGGCGAAGCCGGCCCAGTCGCCGTTGACTCGGTAGTCTCCGAGTGAAGTGTTGTGGCAGGCGTATCCGAACAAGATCGCGCGGAGTTGTCCGGATGGGCTTCGGATGCTGAGGACGGGCACGTCGTGGTCTACGGGTCCAGGCAAATGGCGGCGTCCTACACGGCGGCGATTGACGGCGAAGCCGGCAAGTCCTTGTCCGAATGAAATGGCTGCGGGCTGCAGATCCGCGATGGCGGCGCCGATGGTCGAGACTACTTTCTTGACGATGCCGTCCGTGTATCGCGCGATTGTGTCTTCTTGTTCCTTTGTGAATGTGGGATATGCCGGGCGGAGCATGCGTCCCACGACAGGAGCGCTGTGGGTGTGGGAAGCGTTGAGGATCAGACGTTCGCGTGGGAGTTTGTACTTGTCGAGGCATTCGCGAGTGATCTCGTCGGCGATATCTTTTGGGAAGCCGAGGAGGTCAGACGTGATGAATGCCGAGGGCGGGCCGTCGGGCGATTGGAGGACAACACATTTGACGAAGATGTTTTGCAGGACGCCTTCGGATGGTTTGGTCCGTGCTCCATAGCCGGCGAGCCAGATGGGCTCGGTCGGTGTGATGTCGGTCTTGGCGACGCCGGCTTTCCATGTCGCGCTTTGGCCGCGGGCAGGCAAGCCGATCAGTGCTGGTGATCCTATGGCAATCGATTGCAGCCATTCGCGTCGGGTCATTGGTGGTGTTTCTCCCTAAGGAATTACTGTACATGCTTGTGCGGTAATGTTTAGATGCTGATGTACACGCGGCGGAGTTTGGGGCTATTGGGGTTGGCGGCTCTACGTGCGGGAGCGGTCGGGAATAAGTCGGAGTGGAAGGCTCTGCGCGAGCGGACGTTGGCCGGGATGTGCGAAGTGATGGGTCCGTTGCCGGCGGCTACGGCGCAGAGGCCTGTCGTGAAGGTGGTCGAGGAAGTGTCGTTCCCGACATTCACTCGGCGAAAGATCACGTTCGATTCCGGGGACGGCGATTTTGTCCCAGCCTACCTGTTTGTGCCTCGGGAGAAAAAGGGACGGGCGCGTGCGGCGTTGTGTCTGCATCAGACGGTGAGCATCGGGAAAGAAGAGCCTGCGGGGTTAGGTGGGAAGCCGAATCTTCGTTATGCGCTGGAACTTGCGGAGCGCGGGTTCGTGACGATCGCTCCCGATTATCCGAGGTTTGGAGAGTACAAAGTGGACGCGTACTCAATGGGCTATGTCAGCGCGAGCATGAAGGGAATTCGAAATCATAGGCGCGCTGTCGATGTGCTTGTGTCGATGTCCGAGGTAGATGGACGAAAGATTGCGGCGATTGGGCACTCGTTGGGAGGGCACAATGCGCTGTTTGTCTCTGTTTTCGATGAGCGTATCTCGGCGGTTGTGACGAGTTGTGGTTTCACGGCATTTGCGAATTACAAGGGTGGCGATCTTACGGGTTGGAGTCACGCCGGATATATGCCGCGGATCGCTAGTGTCTATGAGAAATCGCCATCGAAGATGCCGTTCGACTTTCCGGCGATACTGCAGTCGCTGGCGCCGAGGCCTGTTTTCATCAATGCGCCGACGGGTGATTCAAACTTCGATTTAACGGGAGTAAAGGCTTGCGTGGATGCTGCGCGGCCGGTGTATGCGGATGTGTTTAAGGCATCGAAGAGATTACGGGCATTGCATCCGGAGTGCGGGCATGATTTTCCGCCGGATGTTCGGATGCAGTCCTATGATTTTCTTGTCGAGTCGTTATGAGAGCTGACGCCGGGCTCCTCGGCTGAAAGCCTGCCCCACAGAATCGATCGGTTACAGAACTAAATGGCATTGGGCTGAAGCCTATGCGAGTAGCTCGCGAACGACTGTTCCTTTGCCGTCTTTGGTGACATGGACGGGGCGGCGTTCGACTTCGACTCCTGCGTTGGGAGCGACTCCCATAGCGTTGAAAAGCGTCGCGTGCAGGTCAGTGATTGTAACCGGATCTTTGACGATGCTGCACGGACGTTCGTTGGCGGTTTCTCCGTGCAGATAGCCGCGCTTGAAGCCGCCGCCGAAGAGCAGCACGCTTCCCGCTTCGGTGAAGTGGCGATGCATGCCGTAGTGCTGTGTTGAGGTCATGACGTCGGGCTGCTTGACCTGGTCTTTTACTTCCTTCCCGGGTTTTCCCTCGGTCATCATGTCGCGTCCGAACTCGCTGGCTACTACTACGATGGTTCGCGATAAAAGTCCGCGCTGTTCCAGGTCTCGGATGAGGGTGGCAATCGGCCGATCGATGGTCTGCTTCATCTGGGCGGCGCGGTCGTGGCCATTCTCATGCGTGTCCCAGTGGCGGAAGGGGATGTACTCGGAAGTGACCTCCACGAACCGGACGCCTTCTTCAACCAGTCGTCGCGCCAGGAGGCAGCCGAGTCCGAAGCGGCCGGTGTTATAGGCGTCGTATGAAGCTTTGGGTTCGAGGGTGAGGTCGAATGCTTTCGAAGCCGGTGAGCGGAGCAGACGGTCGGCGTTGTCGAGCGAGGCGAACAAGCTTTCACGTTGATAGTCGCTGCCGTGCTGCAGGATCGGACTCTCGGCGGCCAGCTTCCGGAAAGCCTCGTAACGTTTTTCAAAGCGGCCACCGCGCATCTTCTCCGGCGGCTGCACGCTGGCGATAGCATCGCGGGGATCGGTTATGAGGAAGGGTCCAGAGTCGGTCCCGAGGAAGCCCGCGGTATGGAAGGACTTCAACGGGTCGCTTTCAGCGCCGATCTCCATATTCTGGCCGACGACGACGAATGGCGGCATTTCTGGTTTGCGGGGACCGAGAAGTTTGGCCATCCATGCGCCCATGTGCGGGACCGCGACGGATTGCGGCGGCTCATACCCGGTGTGCCAATGATACTGATGGCGGGAGTGCAGGATGAAGCCGAGGTCGCCCACGCGATGCGAGCGAAGCAGGGTTCCGCGATCGAGGATTTTTGCGGTCTCCTCGAGCCCTTGTGA
>DASQLD010000714.1:0-10628 GCA_035630195.1 Bryobacteraceae bacterium | reverse complement strand
CGTCGAGATCAACTCGATGGCCGACTCCTGGTAGGTCTTCCAGTGGATCTTGCTGGCGTTGCTCAAATCGAGCAGGAGACCCACCACAACGGGTTGATTGCGCTCCCGGGTGAAGAACTGAATTTTCTGTTCTCTGCCTTCGTCGAAGATTTTGAAGTCCTTGGCATCGAGATCCGACACGAAGCGGCCCTTGATATCGGTGACCGTCACCGGCACAATGACTTCGCGTACTTGTACTTTGATTTCTGCGCCCGGCGCCGGGGCAGGCGTTGTCTCTGCGGGCGTCGCGTGCTGTGGAGTCTGGGCCAACAGCGGCAGGCAGGAAATGAGACCGAAGATACTGCTGCGAATCATACTGCTGCGAATCATACTGCTGCTAATCATGATGCGGCTATCTTTCTCATATTATCGTACTTAACGCTTGTGTTACTCAGCGTCCAGACGCACCACGACGATTCCAAGTTCCCGCTGATCGGCTTCGCTCGGCGGAAATGCATGACTTAGGCGGAAAGTCAGATCCACAGGCCCCTCGGGGAGCCGCCGGCTATAGGTGGCATTTCCGGGGACGGTGTATGTTTCGGGCGCCAGCGGCTGCCCATTGGCCTCTGCCGACAGCGTGACCGATCCGAACCGCTCGAGCAATGACGGGGGCACGTAGACTTTCAAAATGACGACGGTAGCGTTCGATAGCAGGATGCGAAATTGCTTCTCCGTCCATCGCCACCCGGCCGGCTCCGGGGCATGCCAGCCTTCTTTTAAATCGAGATGCCCGAGGCCGTAGACACTTTCGAGCAACAGAAATGCCCGCTCATCGTGATCGAGGCTGTCCGGATCAGACGCTTCCGTGTCTCCGATCCGCAGAAATTCGATCACCCTCCAATTAGCCCTCTCGACGATCCGACGAAGTCCTGCCTCGGAGAAGATCCAGAAGTTCGTTACGTCGGCGTTTAACTCGTCTTCGCCGAGGAGGTACGCCATCGGAACCTTCGACACGTCGGTCCGCCGATCCGGCAGAAATCGCGTGATGCGTGTGCTCAGCAAGCAGTAGCGGGCGCGCTTGGAAATGGTTTCAAGCACGTAGAAAGGGTTCTTGAGATGGTAGAGAATTCCCAGAACGAGCGCCAGGCCATAGTGGCCATCGGGAATTTCAAAATTATTGTCGAGGTCCAATTCGTGGATTTCGACCCGCGAGCCCAGTTGCTGCTTCAGGGCCCGGACGCCAAGCATCCCGTTATGGTTGGTTCGGACGTGATCGAACGTGACCACATGCAGGCCCAGCGACTCCAGAAAAAAGGCTAAATCGCCGTCGGCACAGCCGAAGTCGAGGACGGGCTTCTCGCCCGCTAACTCTACCAGACCAGGGCGCGCGCTCAGCAACCGGTCAAGATGACCCAGATTTCCCAGAGAATCGTATCGATACCACTCGAAATTGCATTTTTCGACAGCTTCTTTTGCACTGCGCAGAACGCCTGCAAACTCCTCGGCGCGCGGTTCGAGTAGACCGGAGTTGTTTTCAAAACCCTCTGCCTGATTCATTAATCGTTAATGTCATGATCCCACTAGCGCCGGTCACGCTTCCGGCGCCGCGCAGGAGTGGGATCGAGCAATGAAAACTGCAGTTTGCGTTCGATCGCGTCGACACGATCGAGGACGACGCGTACGCGATCGCCGATGGAGAACTCTCGACGAGATCGATCGCCAACGATCTTACGCGTGTTCTCGTGATAGATGTACCGGTCGGCTGGGAGCGTGTCAATGGGCACGAGTCCTTCGACGAAGAACTTGTCAAGTTCGACGAAGAGGCCGTACTTGGTGACGCTGATGACGAGCGCGTCGAAGTCCCCGCCGACGTGCTGCTCCATGAACTTGGCTTTTTTCCATTCCACGAGCTCGCGTTCGGCCTCATCGGCGCGGCGTTCTGTCTGCGAGCATTCTTCAGCGATCGAGCGAAGCTGGTCCTCAGTAAGCGATGTCATCCGCCGCTCCATGTATTCACTCAGAAGCCGGTGGACGATCAGGTCAGGATAGCGGCGAATAGGCGAAGTGAAATGGGTGTAGCTCTCGGCAGCCAGCGCATAGTGTCCGGCGTTCTCCTCTTTGTAGCGGGCCTGTTTGAGCGAGCGCAACATGAGATAGGTGAGGATGCGCTCTTCAGGCTTCCCCTCTAATTTGGCGGTCAGCTTCTGATAGGCGCGTGACGGGATCGAGATCTTCTCGTCCGGGAGCACGATCTCTTTCGTGACCTTTCGCCCGTCGCGTCTGCGGTCCGTGCTGCGGAATTTCTTTACCGGCAGAGGACCTGCATTCAACGAATAACCGAAGCGGGCGGCGACTTCCTCGAAGTCCATGATGCGCTTGGGATCGGGCTGTTCGTGAATGCGATAGATGGATGGAACGTCGGCCTGCTCCAGATGCGATGCGACAGCTTCATTGGCAGCGAGCATGAATTCTTCAATGATGCGATGCGCAATGTTGCGCGGGCTGCGCACGACGCCGATCATTTCGCCTTGGGTGTCAAACTCGATGAGCGGCTCGGGAAGATCGAAGTCGATGGAACCTCGTTTGGTCCGCTTGCGATTTAGTTTGAGAGCGAGCTCCTTCATGAGCTCGAACCGTTCGATCAAGGCCGCGTAACGCTCGCGAACCCCCTTATCTCCTTCGAGCAACAGATGAACGTTGGTGTACGTCATCCGTTCGACACTGCAGATGACACCTTTCGTGAACTCCTGGTTAACGACGTCGCCTTTATTATCGATTTCGAGTATCGCCGAGAGCACCAGGCGATCGACCTGCGGTTTGAGCGAGCACAACTCAGTTGACAACTCCATTGGGAGCATCGGAACTGCGCGATCGGGGAAGTAGACGCTTGTTCCCCGCTTCAAAGCCTCCCTATCGATCGGTGAGCCGGGGCGCACGTAGTAGCCGACATCGGCGATATGCACGTGCAATTCGTAGTTACCGCTTTCGAGCTTGTCGACCCAAACGGCATCGTCAAAATCGCGCGCTGTCTCGCCGTCAATCGTGACGACTTGAAACCCGCGGTAGTCGTGCCGCCGGCCGATCTCCACTGCGGGGATGGTCTTCGGAAAATCCTCAGCCTGACGCAAGACGTCATCCGGAAACTGGTGAGGGATGTGGAATTTCCGGATGATGATTTCGACATCGATTCCGAAATCGTCAGGCGATCCGAGAACCTCGATGACGCGTCCTATGGAATTTTCGCCGTTCTCTCCGAACTCGAGGATCTCTACATTGACGATCTTGCCGTCGAGATCTTCTACCGACCGGATTGGGGCGGCCTCGACTCCGACGCGATTCACACTGGAACGCGTGTCGGGAAGTTCCATGCCCTGGGCGATCTCAATCCACTGACGGATGCGGTCATCGTGCGGTTTGACATAGCAGCCGTGCTTGCGCATCTGGAACTCGCCGACGACAGTCTCGTGCGCGCGCCGCAGGATCTTAACAATGGTCCCGTCCGATTTGCCGTCGCCCTCAACGCGGAGGACGCGCGCGATGACTCGGTCCCCGTGCATCGCGCGACCGGTATTTTCCGGAGGAATGAAGAGATCGCCACGCATGTTGTCGGGCCGGTTGTCAGGGATCACAAAGCCGTAGCCGTCTTTGTGCATCTGCAGACGGCCGAGAAGGTACTCGCGGCTCATACGAGCCACGACGTATTGGCCGCCGCGCAGCTCGATCAGGTCACCGCGCTCGGTGAGACGTTCAAGCGCTTCATTGAGCCGATGGCGGTCGTCACCCTTGGCGCCTAATTCGCGGGCGACGTTCTTGAAAGAGGAGCGGCCGTGTGGCGCACGGCTCAAATGTTTCAACAAATCTTCGTCAGAAACCACGCCTGTGCGCTTTTCCACGCATACAATTATAGGCATGCAGATCAGCTCGGTCAGCCTGGAGATACCGGAAGGCGGAAACGTTATTCTCGGCGCGAGCCACTTTATCAAGACAGTTGAAGATATATATGAGGCAATTGTGAACACGGCGCCACAGATGAAATTCGGCATCGCGTTCAATGAGGCGTCTGGACCGTGTCTGATACGCGTAGATGGCAATGATGATGCGCTGAAGCGTGTCGCAACGCAAAACGCGCAGGCTGTCGGAGCCGGCCATTGCTTTGTCATCGTGATGACGGATGGCTTCCCGATCAATATTCTTGGCCGCATCAAGGATGTTCCTGAGGTTGTGAACATTTTCTGCGCGACTGCGAACCCGGTGGAGGTGATCGTGGCGGAATCAGAGCAGGGAAGAGGGATCCTTGGCGTTATCGACGGGTCTTCTCCGAAAGGTGTGGAGACGGGAGAAGACGCAAATTGGCGGCACGGGTTCTTGCGGAAGATCGGTTACAAGCGGTAAAGTTTAGGGCCGCCGATCAACGCAAGTAGAAAAGGCTGAGACGCGGCAGTCCGGTTCGTTCGAGGAGATTCCTATCGAGGAACTGCTTTTCGAGCATCGTTAACTGATCGGCTGACATCCTCCCGCGGTAGGGCCGCAGCGCAGCGTCAAGTTGCCTTCTTGCTTGGAACAATGCTTCTTCCGATTCTGTGCTTTTAGCGATCGACGACATCTTCTCTTCGAGCGCGGTCAGGCGTTGTTCGAGCTGCTCGAGGTCGGAGTAATGTGTTTCCGCTTCGTTGGCGATCTTTTCAAGGCTGGATGCGATCTCGTGGAAAGGCTCAGGCTGCGTTCGTAGCTTTGCGGCATTGGCGATGAGATATTGCCGCAACTCGTCGAGCTCGAACGGAGCTTTGACGGGTTGCCGGGATCGCAACGCTCCACCTTTTGCCATGGCTTCGGCTTCGTCGTGGACGGCCTGTGCGCAGTAAGTGAGCGAGTTGACCTGCCTGATCTTGAATTTCTTTGTGTGCCACTTCTCAAACGCCGAATCGATCCCTCGCAGGACCGCTTCGAGTGGAATCTCAGAGTTCTTCCAGGTCTCGATGAGAGCCCAGTCGACGGGAGACAACAGGAACAGACCGGCTCCGCGCGTTTTCTGGAAGTGCTCTTCGATCTCAGTGAAGTAGTTGAAGTAGTTCCAGCCCGTCAGCTCTGGTTCCGCTGCCATATAAATTGCAGTCCTTCGAGAGTGAGATCGGGATCTGTCGCCTTTACGAGTTTTGAGCCTGTGATGATCAATTCGGACTGTCCACCGGTCGCGATCGTTTTCGTTTCGGGGCCGAGCGTTTGAACCATGCGTTCGAGGATGCCGTCGATCATTGCGATGACGCCATAGTAAAGGCCCGACTGCATGCTCGAGACCGTGTTGGTCCCGATGAGCCGGTTGGGCTCAAGGAAGTCTACCAGGGGAAGCCGCGCTGTTCGGCTAAACAAACCTTGTACGGACATGCCAATGCCGGGACAGATAACTCCCCCCAGATACTCGGCGTTGGCGGAAACCGCGTCGAATGTGATTGCGGTGCCGAGATCGACGACGACACAAGGCCCACCGTATCGATGAAAAGCCGCGACGCCGTTCACGATACGGTCGGCGCCGACTTCCCGGGGATGGTCGTAGAGGATGCGCAGGCCGGTGTTCGTCTCCGATGTGACGAACATGGGTTCGCGGCGGAAATACTGCCGCGACATGGCGGCCAGGGTGGAATCGAGCGGCGGCACAACACTGGCGACGATGATGCCATCTATATGTTCAAGGCTAAGATCGCCAAGAGAAAAGAGGTTTCGAAGCAAAACGCCCCATTCGTCCGCGGTTTGATCCTGAACTGTGCGGAGCCGCCAGCGACGCGCCAGGACTCCGGCATTAAAGACACCGATAGTTATGTTTGTGTTGCCGACATCGAGAGCGAGGATCATGCCGGTCGTACTCCTCCCGCAAGTACGAGCGTTCGTTTGCCGTTGTCCTGCCGCAGAAAAAGAAAACCCTGCGGATCGAGACCGTCGGTTACACCAATTAGATGCGTGTCATTTTGGTCGACAACGACCCGTCTCCCGCGAACATAGCTGGACGCTTGGGAGAATGCCCGAAGAACTGGTTCGCGGCCATTCTGCAGGAGATTGTCTAGGTGCTGCTCGATCTGGACCAGCAGAATGTCGAGCAGTCTGTTTGGATCGTGATGCCGGCCGGTTACGATGCGCAGCGAGGTTGCCAAGTCGTTAAGATCGGAAGGGAACGATGTCTGGTTCACATTGATCCCGATACCTGCGATGAGAACGCCGTCATGTAGTTGAACCAGGATGCCCGCGCACTTCTTGCCGTCCAGCAGAACATCATTGGGCCACCGCAGGTCTGGCGCGACGGCGGCGGCGTTAACGATCGCCTCAGCTACAGCGAGGCCCAGAGCAAGAGTGACCAGCGGCAGGCTGTCAGGGCAGATTTTCAAGCGAAGAACCTGGGACATATAGAGTCCCGAATTCGACTCCGAGTGCCAAGCTCGGCCGAAGCGCCCTTGTCCTGCTGTTTGTTCCTTTGCAACGACGACGGTTGCCGACGCGCAGCCCGCTTGCGCAAGCTCGACTGCTTTCTGCATTGTGGATGGCAATGAATCGAAGCGATGGATGTCGGGCATTCTCGGTTATTGGAGCTCAATGCGAAAGTTGAAGTTTACCGCCTGCGCCTGGTGTGTGATCGCGCCGGAGGATACGAAGTTCGCGCCGGTATGAGCATACGCGCGGATTGTATCGAGTGTGATGTTGCCGGATAATTCGACCCTTGCGCGACCTGCAATGTATTGAATTTCGGCGGCGGCCTGCTTGGGTGTGAGGTTGTCGAGAAGCACGTGCGTTGCGCCGGCTTCCAGCGCTTCGTCGAGCTCTTGGCGGGTTCGGATTTCAATTTCGACTGGAACGGAATTCATGTCCCGCACGCTTTCGAGCGCAGCGCGGACGCCTCCGGCAGCGGTGATGTGGTTGTTCTTGATTAAGACTGCGTCGAACAGACCCATGCGGTGATTGGTGACTCCGCCTGCCGCGGCCGCAAGCTTCTCCAGGCGTCGAAAACCGGGAGTTGTTTTGCGGGTGTCGAGCACGCGGCAATGTGTTCCGGCGACTGCGTCCGTATACTTGCGTGCGAGCGTTGCCACGCCGGAAAGTCTTTGCAGGAAGTTCAAAGAGACGCGTTCGCATTCAAGCAGCGTGCGCGCTCTTCCGCGAACGCGAGCCACGGCGTGTTCGGCTTCGATCCTGTCGCCGCTTGCAGCCAGTAGCTCCATTGTGTCGACGCCTCCCCGCATTGCGAAAATGATGGGAAGAAGTTCGACGCCGGCCAGTACCATATCTTGGCGCGCATAGAAGCGACCTTCTGACTGACGGCTCTCGGGAATCGTTGCGGCGCTGGTGATGTCGCCCGGTCCGATGTCTTCCTGAAGCGCTAGCTCGATTAGCGCACGAATGTCGGGATGGTCCCAGCTATTGGTCTCAGTGGCTGTCATTCAACGACTCACGAAGCTTTTGAAGCTGCGCGCGATATCCGGCGAGCTTCTCCTTGATCGTGTCCACGACATGCTGCGGCGCGCGGCTGAGGAACTTTTCATCGGCGAGTTGGCGTTCCGAACTTGAGATCACTTTCTCGACCTGATCAACTTCCTTCTGAATGCGCGATCGCTGCGCTTCGGCTTGCGCGGCCGAGACGCGGATAATCAGATCGAACTCCGGAAAGCCCCGCTTTACGCCTTCGACTCCATCAGCCGTAGCAAGGACTTCCAGCTTGGCGCCGGAGAGCCTCTCGATCCCGGTGTGCATCTCGCCGATCATTGCCTGGGCTTTTTCCCGAACGACAAGCACACCGTCCATTGTCGCCTTCGGATCGATCTTCATATCGGCGCGCAACTCACGAGCGGCCGTGACGATTGACTGCAGGATCTCCATTTCGAACTCTGCCTTCGAGTCCGACGATCCCGCCTGGTACTGCGGATAAGGAGCCAGTGCCAGCGACTGTGGACGGTCAGGCGAGCCGTCGGTGATTCGCTGCCACAATTCCTCTGTGATGAAGGGCATCAGCGGATGCAGAAGACGAAGCGCCGACTCATACACGGTCAGCAGATTTCGCCAATGCGTGTTGATACCGCTGTTTTCCTCGAACCGCAGCTTCTTGAGTTCGAGATACCAGTCGCAGAACTCGTGCCACACGAAGTGCCACAACGTTTGGGCAGCTTCGTGGAAGCGATAAGTCTCAATCGACCGATTCACCGCGTCGGCGCAGCGGTTGAGACGGCTGAAGATCCATTTGTCTTCGAGCGGAATGATGAGACTCTCGGGCAGAGCTTCGGGCAGCGGAACGTTTGCAGCCGGCGATGCCGCCCATGAATCCACACCTGAGCTCTCCATCTTCATGAAGATGAGTCTGGATGCGTTCCAGAGCTTGTTTGCAAAGGCGCGAGCGCTTTCAATATTATCGACACCGATCGAGATGTCGGTTCCAGGAGAAGCGCCACGCATTAGAGCCATGCGTACGGCATCCGTGCCGTACTTTTCCGTAACCTCGAGTGGATCGATAACATTGCCCTTAGTCTTCGACATCTTTTGACCTTCGGCGTCGCGCACCATGGTGTGCAGGTAAACGACACGGAACGGCACGTCGCCCATGCATTCAAGGCCGAGCATGATCATGCGAGCGACCCAGAAGAATAGGATGTCAAAGCCGGTAATCAGCAGCGATGTCGGATAGAAGGTTGCGAGGTCCTCGGTCTGCTCGGGCCAGCCAAGTGTCGAGAACGGCCAAAGACCCGAGCTGAACCATGTGTCGAGGACGTCCGGGTCTTGTTCAATGCGAGTCGATTGGCAATGCGCGCACTGCGCCGGCTCCTCACGGGTGACCGTCACCTGACCGCAGACGTGACAGTGCCAGGCGGGAATGCGGTGGCCCCACCAGAGTTGCCGTGAAATACACCAGTCTCGGATGTTGTACATCCACTCGAAGTACGTCTTCGACCAATGTTCGGGAATAAGCTGAATCCGGCCATCTTCGACGACGCGAATGGCAGGTTCAGCGAGCGGCTTTGTTTTAACGAACCATTGTTTTGAGACCAGAGGCTCAATCGGTGTCCTGCATCGCTGACAACGGCCGAGCGGCAACCGATGATCTTCCGTGCCCACGAGCAGATCCTGGGCTTTCAGGTCGGCGATAATTTCGTTACGCGCCTCGAAGCGATCGAGCTGCGCGTAGCTTCCAGCAGCCGAGGTCATCTTCGCGTCTTCGCCGATTACTTTGATGCAAGCAAGATTGTGGCGGCGTCCGGCCTCGAAGTCGTTCAGGTCGTGGGCAGGCGTCACCTTCACGACTCCCGTTCCGAACTTCGGATCGGCCATCGCGTCGAGGATGATCGGGATCTCGCGATTCATCAGCGGCAGAAGTACTTTCTTGCCGTGCAGGTCTTTGTAGCGCTCGTCATCCGGATGAATCGCTACGGCTGTATCGCCGAGCATCGTCTCCGGCCGGGTTGTTGCGACTACAAGTGTGCGATCCGTGCCGATGACAGGATACGCGATGTGCCACAGATAGCCTTGTGTCTCCTCGTGGACCGTCTCGAGGTCAGAAATGGCGGTGAAGCATCGTGGACACCAGTTCACCATGTACTCGCCTCGATAGATGAGGCCTTTTTCGTAGAGGCGGACGAACGTCTCGCGGACGGCGAGAGAGAGTCCGGGATCTAGGGTGAAGCGTTCGCGCGACCAGTCACAGCTCGCACCGAGCTGGATCATTTGCTTCTTGATGGTGTTACCGGATTCGCACTTCCACTTCCAGACGCGCTTCTCGAATTCTTCGCGTCCCAACTGCTGGCGGGTGAGACCTTCGGTTACGAGTTGACGTTCGACAACCATCTGCGTCGCAATGCCGGCATGGTCTGTTCCGGGCAGCCACAAGACGTTGAAGCCGCGCATTCTGTGCCATCGCACGACGACGTCATGCTCGGTGTGATTGAGCATGTGGCCCATGTGGAGCACGCCGGTGACATTCGGCGGCGGGATGACGATAGAGAACGTTCGGCCAGTATTCTTCGCACTCGCCTTGAAGATTCCGTTGTCGATCCACCAACGGGCCCATGCTGGCTCAAATCGTTGTGGTTCATAGACTTTTTCGAGCTGGGTAAGCATGGGGAGGGGGAAGATCAATCTTAACATGCGACCCCTTTTGCAGCCGTTTGCGCACGGCGTGATCATGTATCGCATTGCATCGACACTACTGCCCGAGAACTGCCTCGAAGAAGTTAAGGACCGGGCTTACAGATAGCTGAGCCACCACTGCGCACGGCGTTCCTTCAGCCGTGCAAACCTGAGACAGACCGGGTAGTGTAGGACCACGACTGCCAGCCATACGCAATACACCACCCAAAGGTCGTAGCCGTAGCCGGCCGGGTAGAGTTTTGCATCTCCCCCGAGCGAAGGCGTGGGGTAGCGCAGAAACGCAGCCTCTCCATAACTGATAAGCGCGAAGGGAATTGTCAATGCATGAATGACATACAGATGAGCGATGAAGAAGAATAGCGGTACACGGCCGAAGACGAGTAAGGGATGCGAAGGGCCGAGCCTGAGCTGAGCGAATCCTGCCAGCAGTAGCATCGCCGGTCCGAGCGTCATCAATAGGAAATCGAGCGATGGTGGGTACTTCGTGGTTCTTAGAAACGACAGCACCGTGGGAAGGTGAACTTGCCAGGACCACG
>DASQLD010000713.1:0-7379 GCA_035630195.1 Bryobacteraceae bacterium | reverse complement strand
GACCATCTTCATCAGTGTGATCTTTTCCGTATGGACCAGCTTTTCAAGCGTCAGGCCGATGGCGGTTTCGAGACCGAGGATTCCAAAGGGACACTTCTCGAACTCCTGCATCTTCTCGCTTCCGGGATGGGGAGCGTGATCCGTGGCAAGGGCATCCACCGTACCGTCGACGATTCCCTCCAGCGCTGCTTCAACATCACAGCAGGATCGGAGCGGCGGCTTCATCTTGTAGTTCGCGTCGTAGGCCTTGACGTCTGAATCGGTGATTGAGAAGTGGTGCGGGCATACCTCGCAACTGATCGGCAGGCCCTTGGCCTTGGCATACTTCACCATTGCGACGGCGTGCTGTGTCGACAGGTGCGCGACATGATAACGAACACCCGTCATTTCGGCCAGCAGGATATCGCGGGCGACCATCACATCTTCCGAGGCCGAAGGAATTCCGCGCAATCCGAAGCGCGTCGACTGCACGCCCTCATGCATATCGCCGCCTGCGCTGAGATTCAGATCCTCACAGTGGTTAATGAGCGGCAGGTCCCAGGCTTTGGCCGATTCCATAGCCCGGCGCATCACGCGGGCATTCATCACAGGACGGCCGTCATCGGAGATAGCGACGACACCCGCAGCCTTCATCGACCCGATGGCGGCCAGTTCTTCGCCTTCACTGCCCTTGGTGATCGCCCCGATCGGAAATACGTTGACGACCGCGAGCTTCCGAGCGCGATCGAGAATGTAGTTCGTGACGGTAGCGCTGTCGTTGACGGGCTTCGTGTTCGGCATACAGCAGACCGATGTGAACCCACCGGCCGCGGCGGCACGCGACCCAGTCTCGATGGTCTCGGCATGCTCGAAACCCGGCTCCCGAAGATGCACGTGCATGTCGATGAAGCCAGGGGCGACGACCATGCCTGTGGCATCGAACGTCTCGGTGTCCGCAGTACGGATTTTTGACCCTATTTCCGCGATGACACCATCACTCAGCAGCACATCGGCGACCTGATCGTACTTGCTCGCGGGATCGACCACGCGCCCGTTCCGTATGAGAAGCTTAGTCATTGCGATATCAGTGCAATATCCGTTCGAGCACCGCCATACGTACGGCGATGCCATTTTCGACCTGATTCAGGATCACGGAGCTTTGAGAGTCGGCGACTTCCGACGCGATCTCACGGCCACGATTCATTGGGCCCGGGTGCATCACGATGGCGCCCTGGCGGGCGAGCCCGACATGTTCGAGCCGCAGACCATAGAACCGGAAGTATTCGCCCGCGGGCATCGGTGTTTCATGCTGGCGTTCCAGTTGCACGCGCAACATCATGATGACGTTGGCGTCCCGTATCGCAGCCTGAATATCGTGTTCGAGTGTGACACCGGGAGCGATCCGGGCGAGTTCACGAGGCAGTAACGGCGCAGGGCCGCAAAGCACGATATCAGCCCCGAATTTCGAGAGCAGATGAATGTTCGACCGAGCGACACGGCTGTGCGCGATGTCACCGATGATCGCGACACGAAGCCCATCGAGCCGACCGCAATGGTCGAGAATCGTCCGAGCATCCAGCAGAGCTTGCGTCGGATGTTCATGGGCGCCGTCGCCCGCGTTCACGATCGGAGTCGAGAGGTGTCGCGCAAGAAAATGAGGCGCGCCAGACGCGGAGTGACGCATCACAATTGCGTCAGGACGCATCGCAACAAGAGTGTTCAATGTATCGACCAGCGATTCGCCCTTCGACACGCTGGAGCCTTGTGCCGAGATTGACACGATGTCTGCGCCGAGCCGCTTGGCCGCGATCTCGAAACTGACGCGGGTACGCGTCGACGCTTCAAAGAACAGATTCACAATGGATCGCCCGCGCAGTGTATCGAGACGCTTGAACGATTCGTTTTC
Organism: Bryobacteraceae bacterium; assembly: GCA_035630195.1. Classification (GTDB taxonomy): domain Bacteria; phylum Acidobacteriota; class Terriglobia; order Bryobacterales; family Bryobacteraceae; genus DASQDN01. The sequence continues at coordinate 5,494 of DASQLD010000713.1, read as the reverse complement.
GAGAGGCTGAAAAAACTTGGCGCGCTCGAGTATGGCCTCAATCTCGGGCCGTCCGAGTTCCTCGATGCCGAGAAGGCCGGGTTTGGCGTTCATGTGATTGTGGAGGCGGCCGCTTCAGCGAGCGAAAGCGGAGCGTTGAGAAGAATTGTGAAATGAAAGGTCGATCCGACATCGGGCGTGGATTCTACCCAGATTCGTCCGCCATACCGCTCAACGATCTTCTTTACCATTGCAAGTCCGATTCCTGTTCCTTCGTACTCCTTCCCGTGCAGCCGTTGGAAGACGTTGAAGATTTTATCGACGTGTTCGGGGGCAATTCCGATACCATTGTCGCTCACGCTGAAAACTATCTCATCATCACGCCGCGTACTCGTAATGGTGACGACGGGACGGCGGTCGCCCCGATACTTGATGGCATTGCCGATTAGGTTCTGAAAGATCTGTGTAAGCCGGATCGCATCATAGGGGACCGCTTCGGGAAGATGCTCCGATTTCACCGTAGCTCCCGATTCGGCAATGGTGACCTTCAAATTCGCCATGACATTGCGAAGGATCGTCGGAACATGCACCTCCGAAAGCTGATCTTCGGCGCCGGAGGCGGCGCGAGAGTATTCGAGCAGATCCTGAATGAGAGTATTCATTCGCTTCACTCCATCGACAATGAAGTTGATGAATGAATCGGCATCCTCATCGAGACGCCCGGCATAGCGCCGCTGCAGTAGCGTGGTGTAGCTGGCAATCATACGCAGCGGCTCCTTCATGTCGTGCGAAGCGATGTAGGCAAACTGCTGCAGATCTTCGTTCGACCGCTGGAGCGCTTCGGTACGCAGTGCAACACGCTGTTCGAGTTCGTCGTGAAGTTGCTTTGCTCGTTCCGTCTCTCTGCGCTGTAGAAAATACAGGATGCCGATGAGCGCCAGGTTCAAGATCAGGACACCGAAGAAAAGTTCGAAGGTCCTCTGAAAACGCCGACTTTGTTCGCGACTTCTCTCAGCGAGCCGACGCTCTTCCTCTGTCCGCATGTTCGACACTACGCGACGGATATCGTCCATGGCCTGGAAGCCGCGATTCGTCAGAAGGATCTGCGAGGCAGCTTCGACTCCCCGCTCGTTGCGCGATTCGATTGTCTGTTGAATCTCTTCGAATTTCTGCGGAATGAGGGAATCGAGAAGACTCAACCATCGGGTGTCGGCTCCGATGCGTCGCAGCTCGCGAATGTCATCGTCGATACGGACGTGTGTATTGCGTATCGTCTGAAGAGGTTGCTCGCCACCGACCAGAACATATTCGCGCTGAGCTACCTCGACATCCTTAATTTCCGAGAAGAGTTTTTCGAGAAGTTTTGAAATACGGTTTGTTTCGGCGACGTGCTTCGCGGCGGCATTAAGCTCGATTGCATTCCTGGCGGCCAAAGCACCGAGCACAATAGGAACGAGTGTTAACAGCCAATAGCCTATACGTATTTTTTGCTGCGCGGTCCAGTTCATGGGAACAAGTAATGCGACGCGCTGAGAAAGCGCGCGTAGCGGGCACTAGAGGCATCACTGCCCCTTCACACCTTTTCGACGAGCAGCACTTTCTCCAGGGTATCGATCTCCTGGAGTTTCACTTCAATTATCTCATTCGGTGTTGTCTGCACCATACGGCCTACAAAGCGTGCCTCGATGGGTAGCTCCCGCCATCCGCGATCGATCAGTACACACAGTTGGACGCGAGCCGGACGTCCCTGGTCGAAGAGCGCATCGAGCGCCGCGCGGATTGTGCGTCCGGTGTACAGTACGTCGTCGAAGAGGATGATGTCCTTGCCGGTAACGCTGAAATCGATCTCGGTATTATTCAAGACAGGGGCGACACCGACGGTCGACAGGTCATCCCGGTAGAGATTGATGTCGAGAATGCCGACTGGGATATTGCGGTTTTCGAGCGACGCGATCTTCGATGCGAGTCGCTGCGCGAGAGGGACACCGCGGCGTCGAATTCCGATGAAGGCGAGCTTCTCGATGTTCTCTGCTTTTTCGAGGATTTCATGGGCGAGCCGGACTAGCGTACGGTCAATCTCGGAGGCGCTCATGAGTTGCGACTTCTCGCGAATCTGAGTGATTTCAGCCATTGGCGGTTTGAGAACAGGCTAGCATGGACGCGATGTCCACTCAGGCTTAATAAAGCCTCTCTTTATACCCAGCTGCTACCGACTCTTCGATCTCGGCCGCCGTATCGGCAATATCGATCTGATCCTTAAGCATTTTCCCGTAGGACGGCAACATACGCCGGTCAATTTTGTAATCATCGTGCCATAACCGCGACCGGATCAAGGCTTTCCCGCAGTGCAGAAACGCTTCCTTCACCGTGATCATGAGCGCAGACTTGGGATGTTTCCCATTTACATTCCAACGGCCGAGCACCTCCGGCCCTGTGCTAATCACCGCAGTGCCGTTCACGCGCAAAGTCTCATCGACACCAGGAATGAGAAAGAGCATCCCTATCTCGGGATTCGAGAGGACATTCGCTAAGGAATCCAGCCGGTTGTTGCCCGGCCAGTCCGGAAGCGCAAGCGTGGTGTCGTCGAGAACATGAACGAATCCGGGCTGGTCACCACGCGGAGTTACATCGGCGCCGTCTTCCCCTGATGTGCCGAGACACACGAACGGAGAAAGCTGGATGAACCTGCGGCAGTGCTGATCCAGCCGGCGCAGGGATTTTAGACGCGCTCGTTCGATCGGCTGCCCGTAGCGGTCGCGCAGTTCGGTAACGCACTCCATGATTCCAGTTTAAAATGAAGGCCGTTATGCCGACTAAAGTTGTTTTGGCCTTAGCTTTGGCCCTGCCGCATCTGCTATACGGGCAGTCTGTTGAAGCGCGGATCTCTGCCGAGCCGCCGCTTTCTCCGGATGAAGTTTCTCAGCTCGAATCGCAATTGATCGCCAATCCGGCTAACAAGGAATCACGGCTCCGGCTGCTGCGGTATTACATGGCCTTTGGTCCACGCCGGGCTGAACGTTTGAATCATGTCCTGTACATGGTCGAGAACTTTCCGGCGGATCCGGTCTCTTCTAGTCCCATGACCAATGTCTTTGTTCCGGCCGTTCATGATGCTTGGAACCGGGCAGTGACTCGAACGCCCGAAAATGCGGATGTGTTGTTGAATGCCTCGCGCTTTTTGTACCACGAACATCCCGAAGAGGCCGAACAATTACTCAGTCGCGCGGTCGATCGCGATCCGGCAAACAAGAGGATCGCTGCAAATCTCGGATTTCTCTATGCGATGGACATTCTGGGAATGACGAGTCCGGACCGGGGTCCGGCGAAGCGCCCAGCCGGAGAGCATGAACGGTTGCGGGAAGATGCGCGCATCGCGCTCGATCGCAGCCGCAATGTCTTTGTCCTGGCAGGCGCTGGAATGGCGCTACCGAATCTGTTTCCGAGGACCGAGCAGGCGCGCAACCCGAACGATCGTTCCGCTTTCGAGATGGCTTCTGCCTTGATGGCGCGCGCCCGTGAGCTTAGTCCACAGGAGCCGGAATTCCAGGGTCCGATGCCATTGATCCAGGAATTTCAGAAGTTCCAGCAGAGGGAGATGCCGCAGTTACAATCGGCCTCGACAGTCGCGCCGCCCGGTTCGATCCGCGTCGGTAGCGCTGTGCAAGCGGCGAAACTCGTGGAAAAGCCAGAAGCGATTTATCCGCCCCAAGCAAGAGAGGCGCGTATCCAGGGCATCGTTCGCTTCAATGTCGTGATCGGCCCGGATGGGAGTGTCGAGAACGCAACCTTGTTGGGTGCCACCCGTTGTTTGTGCCCTCGGCCATCGAAGCAGTCCGCCGATACGGGTATCAGCCGACCTTATTGAACGGGTCGCCAGTTGCAGTGGTCAGCCAGGTGGATGTGCCGTTCAAGCTTCAGTAGCGACGCAAAGAATCCCACAAGTGCGGGAACGGCTGACAGGGCCAAAGAATACGCTAAATCAGGACTTCGAGAAAAGCCGTAACGACAGACGTCAAATCTGCATCAACCCCGGATTCGCAGCAGCGTCGGATGAAAGCGGTTTTCTTCATATCTGAAAAAGAAACCGACGTCCGGTTGACCTCCGAAGCCCGCAACATCCCGATGCCGGATGGCACGATGCGCTTTTATGGCTCTATGGACTTCTATGACGACGTGTCATCCGCCTCAAGCTCGGATGCGCCCTCTAGATAGCTTCAAGGCTGATGCGCTTGGCGTGCAGTCCAGCGGGCGCAGTCCTGCCCGCCGCTCCGCGGCTCTCGCGGGCCTTCCGTGACAGATCCCCCTTTATCCGGTAAGGTAAAGCAGAGGAGGGAGCAGCCATGAATTCGCTACAGGACATCGAACGTGCCATTGACTCCCTGAAGCCGCAGGAACTGGTGAACTCTATGCGTGGCTTGAGCGCCATCGGCCTGCCTCTATGGGCACATCTCAGGAAAGCGCCTTCGAGCAGGGGCTTGGGCTGTTTGGCAGTCCGGAAGATTCAAGGTTGCTGGATGAAGTCGTCCAACTCGCTTATGAGGAGAGACGACGCCATGGCAGTCCGTCTTCCGACGTTTGATGTCCAAGGTCCTCTTGGATACTGACATCCTTTCCGAATACTTGAAGGGACACGATAAAGTGCTTGCCCATCATGCGGCCGAGTATGCCCGGCAACATTGAGCATTTACTTTCACCAGCGTTACGGTCCATGAGATTGTGCTCGGTCTGGCGTTTAAGGGCGCCTCCGGACAATTGGAGAAAGCATTGGCATGGCTGAGCTGGAATGAGCAGCTTACGCCGATCTCCAGCGACTACTATGAAGCTGCGCTCATCAAGGCTGCTGCACGGAAACAAGGCTCAATATTGGAACTGCCGGATTGCCTGATCGCGGCCGTAGCAATTCGGCTGGGCCTTCCTCTGGTCACAGGGAACACGGAAGATTTTGAGGCGGTTCAGAAGACCGGAGCCAAACTGATCATCAGAAACTGGCGCGAAGCATAAAAAGACACTACTGAAGTTCAAATCCCGATCCGCGCGACTTCACCACGGCTGACATCATCGCCGCGCCGGGCGTAGAGCCGGTGACGCCAGCGCTTCGGTGATTGGCCATCTGCTGTGCGATCTCGAGACTGCCGGCGTTCTGCAAATACGCCGGGTCGCGCGGAGAGTGTGATTGCCGATTTCGTTTGACCTCGGCTGCCTTTGCCCTACGCCGGATCATCCGGTAGGCGTCTTCCTGCCGGAGCGATCTTTTTGTAAGCAGCGTGCCGGTTCGGTTGATGGCCGTGCGAAACTACGGCCCTTGGCAGCGGCGATGTAACTTCAGTCCAGATTGTGATGGCAGGGCAGGCTGTGCAGCTTGCCACTTTTTTCGTGCAGGCGCACCCATCCGCGCCCCTCCTTAACGTAAAATCCTCGAGGCGCATCCGGAGCGCAACGCCGACACGGGCGATGTATAGACCATGAGACCTATCAGCGTTCCGGTATCGATGGAATCCAAGGCGTCCGCGCCTCG
>DASQLD010000712.1:0-8661 GCA_035630195.1 Bryobacteraceae bacterium | reverse complement strand
GGCTGCTGCCTTCTTTTCTTTTGTCGAGCCTGAGCCTGAACTGAGCGGCTGCACACGCTTGGAGTTGTCGCGATAAATAGCGACTGCCTTGAGACCCAGCTTCCAGCTCTCCAGATACGCGTTCATGATGTCGTCAACTGTGCTCTCTTCGGGCATGTTGATCGTCTTCGAGATCGCGCCCGAGATAAACGGTTGAACGGCAGCCATCATCTTTACGTGACCCATGTGATGGATGAAACGGGCGCCGTTTTGAGGACGGAAGCTACAGTCGAACACCGCCAGATGCTCATCCTTGAGATGCGGCGCGCCTTCGATTGTGCCGGTCGCGTCGATATGCGATACGATCTGCTCTACCTGGTCCGGCCGATACCCGAGCTTGATTAAGGCCTGCGGAACGGTCTGATTGACGATCTTGATCACGCCGCCGCCAACAAGCTTCTTGTACTTCACCAGCGCCAGATCCGGCTCGATACCTGTCGTGTCGCAATCCATCATGAAACCAATGGTTCCAGTCGGCGCAATCACGGTTGTCTGCGCATTCCGGTAACCGCTGATCTTGCCTTTTTCGTAGGCAAGATTCCAGGATTCAAGCGCTGCCTCAAACAATGCAGGTGGCACTCGGCGGCTATCGATATTGCTGACAGCATCACGATGCATGCGGACGACATCAAGGAACGAATGTTCGTTGCGGAGGTAGCCGGGGAACGGCCCCGTGGCTTCAGCGATCCTGGCGCTGGTTAAATAAGATTGGCCGCACATAACCGCAGTGATTGCGCCCGAAAAATCGCGTCCTTGATCACTGTCATACGGAACGCCCATCGACATTAGCAAGGCGCCGAGATTCGCGAAGCCAAGACCTAACGGACGATACTCATGCGAGTTGCGTCCGATCATCTCAGTTGGATAACTTGCGTTACCCACGATGATTTCCTGAGCTGTAATGACAGTATCCACGGCGTGGCGGAAGGCTTCGACGTCAAACTGCCCGTCAGCGCCGACAAACTTCATCAGATTCAGCGAAGCAAGATTGCAAGCCGAATCGTCAAGGAACATATACTCCGAGCAAGGATTAGAAGCGTTGATTCGGGCCGTAGTTTTGCAGGTATGCCACCGATTGACGGTCGTATCGAACTGCATGCCAGGGTCGCCGCATTGCCAAGTCGCTTCCGCGATTTGCTTCATTAGCTCACGCGCTTTGTAGCGTTTTACGGGCTTATCTTCCACCCTGGACTTTGTCCAGTAGTCGGCATCTTCGACAACCGCATGCATGAACTCATCTGTGGCGCGCACGCTGTTGTTAGCGTTCTGGAAAAAGATCGAACTGTATGCTTCACCGTCGAGCGAGGAATCATATCCTGCATCGATGAGGGTATGAGCCTTCTTCTCTTCCTTGGCTTTGCACCAGATAAAGGTTTCAATGTCGGGATGATCCGAATTGAGGACAACCATCTTCGCCGCCCGGCGAGTCTTACCGCCCGACTTGATTACACCCGCGAACGCGTCGAAGCCCTTCATGAAGCTGAGCGGACCGGATGCCCGACCGCCCCCGGAAAGAATTGCGTCTTCTTCTCGGATGTAAGACAGGTTGGTTCCTGTGCCGGAGCCCCACTTAAAGAGCATGCCTTCTGTTTTGGCAAGATCGAGGATGGACTCAAGGGAGTCCTTAACAGATACGATGAAACATGCCGAGCACTGCGGCTTGGTCGTTCCGGCTTCCAACTTCCTGATCGAGTCGGTCACTTCGTCCCAATACCATCCGTAGCCACGCGCTTCCTTAACGCCGACATTGAACCAGACCGGCGAGTTGAAGCACGCCTTCTGGGTCAGCATCAGATGGGCCAGTTCATTCCGAAAGTTCTCGCCGTCCTGAGCGGTCTTGAAATACTTGCCGCTCATGCCCCAGCCTGCGATCGTGTCGACGACACGGTGAACGAGTTGGGCCACGCTCGTTTCGCGATCGGGCGACCCGGCCTTGCCATGAAAATATTTGCTGGCGACTATGTTGGTCGCTGTTTGTGACCAGTCCGATGGAACCTCTATATCACGCTGCTCGAATATGACCGCGCCTTTGTCATTGCCAATGCTGGCGGTCCGAAACTCCCAGCTCACTTCGTCATACGGTGTTTTGCCGTCTTCCAGCCTAGCTGTGAAATAGCGGGGAAACTCGATTCCCGTGCGCTGGGCGATCGGCAAGGATCGCTTCAACTCGTCTCTCGCGCTCAGGTCAACGCTTAATAGGCCCATTTTTGTCTCCATTCTGCTTTCTTAATGTTTTGTTGGCCTTACAGAAATCCGAGGTCTGGCTATTTCCCCGAATTCTCACGCTTGTGAGGGTACCCCTATATGTTGTGGTCTGTCAAGGAAAATAACCATATGCAGTACATAGCGTTACAGACAAATGAATAGTACTTATGCAAAGATAGTCCCGCTCGTAAGCTGAACAACTTAGATTCTGGGGGAGTGCTTCGAGTATATACCCGTAGCTTCCAGGGCGTTACCATCGAAGTCTGTCACGACTTCTGATCTTGATCGTTGCCTTAATTGTCTACGGCTCGCTGTACCCATGGAGGTTGCGAGACCCCGGGCCAAAGGGACCGCTCGAGATTCTGCTTCAATCGCGCTCCGGGCCCTTTCTCCTCGGTGACATCCTTGTTAATATCGCGATCTATATCCCTATTGGAGGGTGTGCGTACCTTGCATTTCGGCGGTCTGTTCTGAAGCCCGTGCTGCTAGGGGTTGCGCTCTCCGCAACAATCGAATTGATTCAGGTCTATCAAGTTAGTAGGAGGCCGAGCATCTATGATTTGCTCGCCAACGGCGTCGGGACAATGCTTGGTGTCGCAGTCGGATCGATGTTTGCCGCCACGTCGAACCGTTTGCGTGCCGCGCACGCCGGGGCTCTGGTCATCCTGGGTTGTTGGATCGCTTATCTTTGTTATCCCTACGTCTTCGACCCAAGTTCACTGGCGGCGAAGTCAGGCGCTTTTCTAAGGTCCAACCCGGTCGCGTTGATACCGCTTGTATCAGCATTTGCATCCTGGTTTGCCGCTGGCCTGCTGTTTTCGGAAGCTGGTTTCCGCGATGTCAGACGATGGCTCATCGCCAGTTTGGCCTTCATCCCCTTGCAGTTATTTCTTGTAGGTAGGCAGCCAAAATCGGCGCAGGCAATTGGCGCATTCGCGGGAGTAGCGACATTCCTCTCGATGAACGCGATACGTACTCGACTAGCGCCACTCGCTCTTCTGGCTGCGCTGTTTGTTCGGGGGTGCGCTCCATTCCATTTCCAGCCTGTTGCGGGCCGTTTCTCAAGATTTCAGCGCTCGGTGTTGAGGAACAGCGGGTGCGGGTCATCGCCGACATTACTTCTCCTGAAAGCGATTGGCAGCGGCTGGGAGAGGGCTATCGCGTCGAAGCCGTATTTATTCTCTGGCAAGGTGATCAGGTACTTCAAGTGCCAGCAAGTTCACTCTTCCGAGCACGCGAGCAGTGGTTTGTGTTCGTTATCGACAGCTCTCGGTTGCACGACGGCGCCCTGTTCAAATTGGTCATCGGAGCACACTTTCGGTGGAGATCCTATCGGGGCTTAAAGAAGGAGATACCGTCATCCCCCATCCCGATGAAACTGTCGTCGACGGTAAACAAGTGCAATCTCGCAGTTGAATGAGTTCGCGATGGCTCTGATCCTGTTCCGAATCAGAGCCACGGACTGTGAGCTTATATTCCCTCAGAATACGAATCGGCCGACAAGCAGATGATGCATGCGTCCGGTGCCAATGTCAGAGAAACTGCCTCGTGTTCCGTTAAACGTGCCGAAGTTAGCGCGATTAGTTAAGTTGAATTGCGTGTTGGGATCCGCAAACTGGGGCTCCTTTGTCAGATTGTTCACGTCCCAACGGATCTCAAACCGGGCGCGTTCGGTAATTCGGAACTCTTTCGAAAGCGATACTTGCGTCCAGCGCATTCCAGGAGCTTCGAACGTATTTCGACCAAGAGTGCCTGGCGTAAATGCCGCTGGATACGCAAATGCGTCGAAGTTGAAGTAGCGATTCTGAGCGCTGATCGGAAATCGATTAGGGCCGATTTCCCACTCTGACGGCTGAGCCTGCGCGTCCGGCAGGATCTGATTCGGTCGGAGAGTCCCATTCGGCAAGTAATTGACGGGACTTCCCGCAAACGTCACCGTCACAGGAGGCCCCGATTGATATGTCTGGGTCCATGCTCCGTCCCACCCGCCAAGGAACCAATCCTTCCATCCGCCGCCGCTCATCCACCGACGGCCTTTGCCAAATGGAAGGTCCCAGGTAAGTACGCCGACCGCCCGGTGCTGGATGTCGTAATTCGCTCGCGCTTTCTCAAGACGGCGATTGTAGAAGGTCACACCACTAGCAGTTCCATCATCGTCGGCATCGTTGATGGTTTTGCTATACGTGTAAAAGACGTTGAACGCTACTCCCGCTGAGTACCGCTTCTCTACCCGCCATGTACCGCCGTGATAAGTATTGTGGCCGTAGTTAGAGAAGTGGTTGATCGTTCCAAACTGCGGGTAGGGCCTGAAATTCTGATAGCTCTGGAAGATCTGCTGCAGACGGGCCGGATCGTTCGATACGTCCAACGGTATCACGTTAATATTCCAATTATTCAATAAGCCAACGCCCGCGGAGCCTTGATACCTTCCTTCAACAACAACCGAGTTTGTTAGTTGATACTGGAGGCCGGCTGACCAGGTTGCCACATACGGCAGACGCATGTTGGGGTCATACCAGGAGGCGTTGCGTCCCGAATAGTTTGTTCCTACGAAAGGGACACTGCCATCGGGCGCCACGTTGAAACTGTATGCGGGTGGTCCTTCCGAGAGCCGGAACACGTGGCTCGGATCGCCAACAGGAGCTTGAATGCTCGCCGTGGCTTGATATTCTTCAAAGTTCTGGTTCAATCCATTCGTGAACAGATCCGAATGTGTGATTCCTAAGCTGCTGCGGAACACAGCCTTCGGACTTAGAGTCCACGCCAGCCCGAGTCGTGGCTGGAAATTGTTCAGATCCTTTTTAGCGAGGGAGCCCGGCTGGTGAACGATAGCGCCCATCATCCCCGTTAGTGGATCTCTCGCCGTCGGATCGAATTGGGACTGTTGGCCGTACTTGGTCTGGAACGGCGATTCATAAGACCATCGGACACCGAGTTCCAGAGTAACGTTTCGAACGGGTCGCCATGTGTCCTGAACATAGAATGCATGCGACCACCAGCGCGGCAACCAATTTGCGGATGTTGTCGTGTAATCCGCTTGCACTACGGTTCCGAGCAGCAGCGAAGCAAACGCGTTTCCGGTGTTTGCGCGAAACGGAAACTCGGTGCCTCCAAATCGGTACGCGCCGCTGGGCAGCGACTCGATCCGCGAGTTATAGCGAGTGCGAATCATTTCATAACCGGTTTTGAAGGTGTGGCTGCTAAAGACCTTCGTGAAGTTTTCCTGGAATGTGATGTCTTCAGCGCGCGTGTAGGATTGGCCTCCCGGCCCTAGTCCGTAAAAGCGCGTACCTGAGCCATTCTGAAAATCGGGAAAGGTCTCAGGACTAACGTTCGGGATGCCGAGTTGCTTCGCCCAGTCCTGATTGAACGTTTCCGGCAGCGCAGTAAAGGCGCGACGATTGAATCCTGCGCGAACTTCGTTGATGGCGGTGGGACTAAAGGTGAAGGTATCCGATACCGCAATGTTATGAAAGTCGAGGGGCCGGACGTACACGTTGCCGAACTGCAAAGGATCAGTCAGTCCGCGAACGGGCCGCTGTTCGCTTCGATGGCGCACAAGCGAATATCTCCCGAAGATCTTATGGGCGGAGCTGAACTGGTGATCGATTTTGGCGTCGTACCGCTCGAATTTATACAGGCCCGTGAAGTCGCCTTCAAGGTTGTTATTTGGCCCGTTCGCGGTCACGTCTCCAGTACGGCTCGGCTCTAGCCATGGCTTAAGCGCGAGGAGGTTTCGCGCAACCGGATCCACCCGGTTGGCGGGAATCCTGTTGCCCGGAAACGGGTCGCGAATCCAAGCGCCCGTTGCGTCACGCCGAGTCGTAGACGGGTCGTAGATCGGCAGTCCAACTCCGCCGAAGTTGAAATCGCCGTTCAACATATCCAGGCTGGGTACTGTTGTCGTGACTGTCTCAGCGAGCTTCTCATAGTGCTGTTGAAAGCCGCCGAAGAAAAATGTCTTATCCTTAACGATGGGGCCAGAAACTATGGCGTTCCATTCGTGATAGTCGAATGGGGACGTGATCCGGGACTGTTCCAGATAGTGACGATGACGCAGTTTACCGCTGGTATAGCGATCTTCAATAGAGCCGTGGAAAGAGTTCGTTCCACTCTTAAAGACAACGCTCAACAATCCACCGGATGAGTGACCGAACTCGGCAGGAGTGCCGTTGGTCCACATCTTGAACTCCTGGATTGAGTCGAGAGAAGCAACCATCGTTCGCTCATAATCATTTACTTGCCCGACCGCTGGTTCTTTTCCTCCGATGCCATCCATGGAATAGCCGATTGCGCGTTGACGTTGGCCCACGGCATGCGCTCCGTTAATGTTGCTGGTGTCGGGCATATAGAGCAAGACACGATGAACGAATTTCTGCATCACAGGCAAACGCTGCACCGTACCGCTTTCGAGTACTTGGCCAACACCGGCATTCTCAGTCTCGAGCAACGGAGTGCTGCTGGTGATGTTGACCGATTCTGTGACGTTGCCCACCTCAACCCGAATGTTGATACGTGGGGTTTCATTGATACGCAGCACGATGTCCCGCTGCACGGACGTCTTGAAGCCCTGCGCTTCAACGGTCAGCTGATAAGTTCCTGAACTCAGGTTGGGAATGTAATATTCGCCCGACTCGCTAGATTCGCCCTCGTATAAGAAGGCGGTTTCCTGGTTTTGTACAGTGATCTTGGCACGGGGAACCGCCGCGCCGGACGAATCAGTGATAATCCCGATTATGCTAGCCGTACCGGTGGTCTGCGACCATGCGACCGCAGCAAGCAACGTGGCAAACGCAAGTATCCGAAGCATGACTTACCTCCAGAACAATGTCTAAGCTAAGTGTAATCGTAAAACAAAACGATCGAACTTTGTGCTTCTTTGTATTTTGAAGAGTGAGCAAGGAATAACGATCAGCAAGGAACTCCAAGCGCCGCGTGTTCGATCTGAAATACAAAGAGGGCCCAGGAGTCCTGGGCCCAAAGGGAAGAAACAGCCAGAAAAGTTTTTTGAAACTGCTCGAAATTTAACGAGAACGCCCGCCGCCGCTCCGTGAACCTCCGCCACCACCCCCACCGCGGCTTCCGCCTCCGGCACTGTCCCCACCCCGGCTGCCACCGCTGAAGCTACCGCTACGACCGGCGCCACTGTAGCCACTTACTCCACCGCTACCTCTGGGAGCGCTCATCTGTGGGGCGACGGGAGCGGAGCGCGCGCCGCTACCGACGCCTGAAAAGCCACGATCGGAACTCCGTTCACGTACGATAGGCGGACTAATGCGGACAGAATCGCCTCCAAAGGATTCGCTTCTACCCTCCGTTCGCGAATTTCCCGACTCTGAGAATCCGCCGAAACGTTCGGACCGGGGAATCGCGCCCGACCGGCCAGAGCCTTCGGCGCTTCGCCCCGATCCTGAGCCGGAAGAACTCAAGTCCACTCCGTCAGGCGAGCCGGTTCTCCCGCTGAACCCGCGCCACTCCGTATTTCGCTCGCTGCCTGCATCACTGGTACGGAGAGAACGGCCGGTATCCTCACCCACGCGTCTCCACCCGCGATCAGAGTCGGATGAACGGTCCGCAGCGCGATCCTGTCCGACTCCGGTGCGGGCGCCGTCGACCGACGGCTGTCCGAACTGCCCGGCGCGATCTGCACGATCCCCGCGCGTCGCAGTTGTACCTGGCGACTCAACACGTGGAGAACCAAATCTCCTCCAACCGCTGTCGTCACCCCGGACCGCATCACCAACCCGGCCACTATCCCCGACGCCGACGCGGCCGGGGGCGCCATCACTTCTAGTGGCTTGCGCATCGAGCGATCTCGTTCCCTCACCGACACGACGCCACCCACGATCGTTCGCGGACACTTCAGACGCACGGTCACCACGTGGAGTTGAAGTGTCAGCACGTCCGCTTTCTGGCGCGAAGGTTCGTCGAGCGGCCTGTTCGATCCCACTTCGTTGATCTTCGAAAGCTACTCTCTCGACAGCCGCAGGCGGACGACGGCTGAAGAACTGCGTTGAATCGCGTCCTTCCATGGGTCGCACAGAGGCTTCGCGATCGGCCAGCCTCATACTGTAGCGTTCCGGAGTGACTGGCAATTGACCCTGCACAACGCTGGCACGGGAAAACTCACCATCCCTGACTCTAGCGGATGTTCCAACCCGGCCCCGGCCAAAACCGTCGCGGTCGACTACGGTAACTCCATGGTCCACACGTGAATTGCGGTAAATGTTTGTGACGTTCACGTTATTCACGATGCGGACATTGTTGTAGCCATATCCTCGATATCCGTGATTGCCGTAGTAACCACGGCCGTACCACGGGTAATAGCGCTCATACGGAGCAAGCGGAACCCATCCAACGTTTCCGAAGCCAAAACCAACATTGACCGAACCGAAGCCAAAAAAGGCAACCAGTCCA
>DASQLD010000711.1:0-10304 GCA_035630195.1 Bryobacteraceae bacterium | reverse complement strand
GCTGATCCTGGCGCGCGATCTGTCCGCGCTCTACTATCCGTTCCTCGGTGTTAGCAAGCAGCATCACGGAGCTTCGCACTACGACACCGAGGAAGATTATCAAAAGATCGTGCGCTTCCAAGTGAGCCAGCTTGCCTATCTCGCAGAGCGGCTGCAGGCAATGCGCGAAGGGGAGAGTAACGTCTTGGACAATAGCTGTCTGCTGTTCCTGTCGAACATGTGGTCGGGGACGAAGCACGATAACAAGAAAGTGCCGGTGGTGACGATTGGTGGCCTGGGGGGCAAGCTGAAAACCGGTAGAGCGCTCGATTATTCCGAGTCGGGTGACGACAACCGTAAGTTGTGCAGTCTGTACTTGGGACTCATGGATCGGATGGGCGTCGAACTCGCCGAGTTCGGGGACGCTAAGACACAGTTGGCTAGTTTCTAGTCAGGAAGGCAAGGCCGATTTGAAAATTGGCTGCAGGCGATAATCCTGCCCCACCTGGTTCGATTGTGGGTTGTCGGGCGGCGCTCGGAAATCTAATCGCTCCTCGGTGTTAGCAAGCAGCATCACGGAGCTTCACACTACAGGTGAGGCAGCTTGCCTATCTCGCGCAGCTGGTGATGGGTATTCTGAGGTCAAATCGTTTTTCGATGAGTTCGCTGGGGCGCATGGTAGTTCCGTGGTGCTCATTCGGAAAGAGTAAGGCGTTACTGGCTGACGCCGGTTTCCATCCACTTTCCAGAGCGCGCTGATTCGATTACGGCATCACAGACTCTCTGCGTTTGCAGGGCGGTGCGGAAATCGGGCTGCGTCGGCTTGCCGCTCTCAATCCCCATGACGAAATCGGCGAGAGCGTTGAGGAACGTGTGCTCGTAGCCGATAGTCGTACCAGGAACCCAGTAACGATCCATGTAAGGGTGTTCGGAATTGGTGGTGTGAATCTTGCGCCATCCGGTGAGATGCGATTCGGTTTTCTTTCCGGATTGCTGCTGTGTGTATTCGAAATACTGTAGATATTCGGGCTCTTCGAGATCGAAGTAAACGCTGCCATCGGCGCCGTTCATTTCGAATGTATTGAAATTCTTGCGGCCCCGTGCGTAGCGAGTAGATTCGAATGTGCCCATGGAGCCGTTGGCGAACTCGGCGAGGAACATGCAGGCATCGTCGATACCGACAGGCTCGACTTTGCCCGTGACTGCATGCTTGCGTTCCGTCACGAATGTCGCTGTCTTTCCGACGACGCGCGTGATCGGCCCGTTCAACCACATGGCCGTGTCGATCGAGTGCGCGAGAAGATCACCCGTAACGCCGGACCCGGCGACATTCACGTCGAGACGCCACAGAGCCGCTCCGCCTTGCGGCACATCGGGCGAGATGGTCCAGTCCTGCAGATACGTTGCGCGGTAATGGTACGCCTTGCCGATGCGGCCTTCGTCGACAAGCTGCTTGGCTAGCGCGATGGAGGGCACACGGCGGTAATTGAACCACACCATGTTCGGCACGCCCGCCGCCTCTACGGCCTTCACCATTTCCTCAGCTTGCTTCACATCCATCGCGAGCGGCTTCTCGCAGGCGATCATTTTGCCTGCTTTGGCCGCAGCGATTGCGATTTCGAAGTGCGTGTCATTCGGAGATCCAATGTCGATCAAATCGATATCGGGAGCCTCCACAAGTTTGCGCCAATCGCTTTCGACCCGCTCGTAGCCCCAGTTGTCGGCGAACTGTTTCGCCTTTTCGGGATTGCGGGCGCAAACGGCCTTCAATACCGGACGGTGCTCGACAGGAAAGAAATCATTCAGCCGCTTGTATGCGTTCGAATGCGCCCGGCCCATGAAGCCGTAGCCGATCATGCCAACGCGAAGCTCTTTAGACATTCGCCGGCACGCCTCCGTACTTCACGACCAGTCCGTCAACGTACTTCTTGCAGACCTCCGTCGCCGCCCAGGCATCCGGCCAGAAGCAGAGATCGATGGTCCACCAGTTATGAGGCACACGAGCGGCCTTCAACAGCTCAGGCATGATCTCATCGAAGTTCAAGATGCCGAGACCGAAGGGTGGATGGGCTGACGTTTCATCCTGCCCATCGTCGGTCTTGTGGCATGTGTTGTCGGAATCGATGAGGTGAATGTGATTGATGCGCCCGCGGAGCCTGCGGATGAGCTCAATCTGGTTGCTGACAGTTTCCTTCTCCCCTTCCTGCCTGGCGCCGATGACACCGACCATTTGCCCGTGACATGTGTCGTACATCAGGCCGAAGTTTTGCTTGTCCACGGCGTCGTGGATGCGAATGATGTCGCTCGGTTTGTTGAAAGCGAAGCCGGGCTCGAACTCCCAGGTGACGTACTGGCCGTTTCCGGAAGCGATGTCCGCGCACGTCTTCCATGTGTTGACGACGCGGTTGAAAGCGGTCTGATAATCGACTTCGCGATGAATAGTAGGCGGCTGTACGCAGTCGACGCGGATGCCGGCGATGCCGAGATCACGCGCAAAGTCAGAGTTGCGCTGGAACTCGGCGATGTAATGCGATTGATCGTCCGTGTTGATGAGCTTCTCGCCCCACAAGTTGGCCGCGATTCCGCTGAAGGATAGTCCGCGCTCAAGCATTCGCTCCATCAGCTCGGCGCGCTGCGACTTCTCCGGTAGATCATCGGGATTGGGATGCGGTTTGAACGAACCCAGTTCTACTCCATTGAACCCGAGTTCTTCAAGGCGATCGCAAACCGTTTCGAAATCTACGGGGTTCTTCGTATAAGGACCGATCGTGTACGCCCACGAGCCGATCGAAATGTCTTTACTCATGCCTTGCTCCTGATAAGAGATTCCGCTTCCGGATTACCCGGACCGAAGTGCTTCAGCATTACGAGGTTCTCCGTCTCACTGCGATTCGTGATGACGACACCCGCCGACGCTGCATCCGCGGCGACGAAAAGCTCATCCTTCGTCAGTTCCCCAAATCGGATCAGCGAAGGTGTTTCCACCTCCATTTTGCCGATGGAGCCCCAACCCTGGACGACGATCAGACCATAGGCCGCCGCATCCTTTATTGTCACCGAGCGCTTCGGAAGTACTGTAAGTTCCTTGGCCGAATAGTAGCCGGTGGAATAGACGACCCACTGCTCAGAATATCCAGCGGCTCGCATCTCTGCCTCGGCTTTGACAGGTGACGGATGGAAGAGACGGTTCTTGGCGAATTCGGGATCGATGTTTGCGTCCCAGTCAAGCATGCCAATGATGTAATCGAGATCGTGGTGGTTCTCTTTGGGAACGTCTTTGACCAGCAGATCCCACGGCACAGCGCGGCCTTCGACCAGCGACTGAAACATTCCGAAGACGTCGGAGTTGACCTGCGGCTCGTAGGTGACGAGCGACCCGGGCGCGTGCAAGATGCCTGCGTCGATCTGCCAGCCAGTACCGGGTTTGAGCTTGTAAGCCTTCGAATGGTAGAGGATTCCGTTGTCGCCCTCGTTCCAACGCTCAAGGCAACGGCGAATGTCGTCCTTCGTTGTTCCGGGCTCAAGTCCCATGAACGTGTAGGGAAAGTTGTTGTCCTTGAAGTTGTACTGCGGCGGGAAATAATATGCTTCCGGCTTCCCGCGCCGGCCGACTCTCTTGGCGTCGGCTTCGTTCTGATGCATGTGGTGCGGGATGGGGCCGAGATTGTCGAAGAATTTGCAGAGCAGATTCCAACCGCCATGCTCACGCATGACACCGGCGCCGAGAAACGCGTCGCCTTGGGTATCAATCGCTTCCTTTAACAGCGTTTTTTTGCCGTCGAAGACAATGTAGCTGAGCCCCTCATCCTGCGGTGTTCCGGGCCCGTTATCGGCGTTGGTGGTCGAGGAAAACCAGCGCTCGTCTATGCCGCCACGATGGGCTCCGAGGGCATAGAGGTCGCGGGGGTCGAGCTTCAGCCGGCCACCCGGCATCAGAAAGGATCGGGGAACCCAACAGGGCGCAAGGCGAACGAGCCCGTCACCAGCGGTGAGGGCGTCTTTGATCAATTGTGTATTGGACATCGGACGCTCGCACGCATGCTATCACGGCGCGCTCGGGCTTTTGAGGCGAGCGGTGGGCGCCGGGTTACTCGTAGCGGAGGACGGAGCTTGGCTGAACGCGCGAGGCTCGGCGCGCGGGGAACCAGACGGAGACTATGAGGATTAGAGTCACCGCTGCGGGGGCCAGCCAGAAGGCGATGGCGTCAAAAGTTTCGACGTTAAAGAGAAGGCCAGCGAGGGACTTGCGCGCATAGAACGAGATGGCGAGGCCGATCGCGATTCCGACACCTCCGGCGAGTAGGCCTTGCGTTAAGAACTGTATGAGGATTTGGCGTGGAGCTGCGCCTAGCGCCATCCTCACACCGATCTCTGGGACGCGCTCTCCTACGATCTGGGAGACCACGCCGTTCAAGCCGATGCCGGCGAGTATCAGACAAATCGCGGCAAACACGCTGACGAGTCCGGCTAGCAGACGGCGAATCCCTTGCGACTCACGAATGCGATCTTCCATGGAACGCATGTCGAAGATCGGCGTTGCTCCGTTCGTGTCCCGCACGGCTTCCCGAATGAGAGCGGTGGCGGGGGACTGCGTTCGAAGTATGATTGCCGCCTGAGGAAACAGGGGGACTTGCTCGATGGCGTAGTAGATGACCGGCCGCGAATCCTGCTCGAGGGAGGCGCCTCTTACAGTCGGAGCGACGCCGATAATCTGAGCCCAGCCGCGATACATTGCGATGCGTTGACCAAGGGGATTCTGGTCCGGAAAGAAGCGCTCAGCCAGTTTGGTATCGATGACACATACGAGCGGGGCGGCGCCGGAATCGGCGTTGGTGAATGTTCGCCCGCGGAGGAGTCCTATTCGCATGGTTTGGAAATAGCCGGGCGATACGAAGTATGCCTCGCCATGCCATTCGGGCTCTCCTGCCTGTCGCTGGCGATTTTGGATGGTGAAACTGCTGGTGAGACCGCCGCCGCTGAAAGGAACAGGATAAGCCAATGCGGCGGATTGGACTCCGGCGGTTGCGCGCAGCCTGGAGTCAAGGCGCTGGATGAAGCTCGGATCGTTTCGCGGCTTGATCAGATATGCCGTCGTGAGCGACTTCGCATCGAATCCCGGGTCGACTTGCCCGACTGCCCAGAGGCTTCGCAGTAGCAATCCGGTCGTGATTAAGAGCACGAGCGCAGCAGCCACCTCGGCTGCGACGAACACGTCCTGAAGTCGGTGGCGGCGTCCACGCGCCATTGCGGTTGTTTGGCTATGACGGAGTAGTTGAATCGCGGGAGCCAACCCGAAGACGAGACCGCTTCCGAGCGCGAGGGCGACTCCATACAAGATGAGGTCGCGATCGAGCGCTACAAGGGACAATGCAGCCTTGCCGGGAATCGCGAGTTGATGAACGACGGACACGGCCGCTGACGCGAGCAGGATCCCACCAACCCCACCAACCAGGCCCAAACACAGGCTCTCGATGAGCAATTGTCTGAGGATCTGAACGCGAGTTGCGCCGAGGGAAATGCGGATTGCCATCTCTCGCTTTCTGCCTGCTGTTCGAGAGAGGAGAAGCGTCGCAATGTTCGCGCATCCCGTGAGGAGCACCACCAGCGCTGCCGCCCATAGCAGGAGCAATGGCCGTCGAAGATCCCCCGCTATGAATTCGGCGAATGGCGTGAGATCGACAAAGTAACCGGAGTTCGGATTCTCGGACTTCATTGCGGCAACATAGCGATTGACTCGCTCAGCCGCGAAAGCCGGCGAGACTCCATCCTTCAAGCGAACCAGAAGGTTGAGTGTCATGTTGCGGCCGCGTTGAAGCCGCTCGGGCGGAAAGAAGAGCGAGGTCCAAATCTGCGAATCGGCGGGGAATTGGAAACCGGGTCCGGCGATACCGATGATCTTGTGAAGTTGTCCATCCAGGATTATCGAGCGCCCTACGGCCGTAAGATCGCCGCCAAATTGCGATCGCCAGAACTTGTGGGACAGAACGACTGTGCTTCGTTCGTCGGCCGCGAAGAATCGACCCGCGAACGGCTTCTCGTCGAAGACGCGAAAGAAGTCCGCCGTGGCTGCTCGTCCCACCACGCGGACGGGTTCGCTGCCGCCGTCCATCGTCCATGACTTGCCCTCCGAAGCTGCCACCGTCGAGAAGACATCGGACATCGACTGCAGTTCGCGGAACTCAACTTCGGACGTACTCGCTTTCCGCATGTTGAGCTTTTCAAGACGGACTGTCGCAACGTTGATCCTGTCGGTGTCCTTTAGACCCAGTGGATTCAAGAGAACTGTTTTGAGGACGCTGACGATCGCAGTGTTAGCGCCGATTCCCAGCGCTATTGTGAGTGCGGCTGTGATCGTCAACGCCGGCTGTTGGACCAGTCTTCGTAAAGCGAACCTTATGTCACGTGTCAGAGTGTCAAGCCAAGCGAACTGCCACTGCTCACGGCTGGATTCCATAAAGGTTGTCGTATTTCCGAACCCTCGTGAGGCAGCAAACTTAGCGTTTTCAGGAGACATGCCCTGCTCGATGAATTCGCGCTCGATCATTTCTCGATGCGCTGTCATTTCCTCGCTGAGGTCATGTTCAAACGGTCGGCGGTCAACGAGGGAGCGAAGGCGGTTCCAGATTCTCATACGGCATCCATAACGCGCGCGATTCCGGCGAGTAGGCCGTCGAAGCTTTCCACTTCCTGTTTGAGCTGCTTCTTTCCGGAAGCTGTGATGCGATACATCCGGACTCTACGGCCGGTGTCGGAAGATCGCCAGTCGGCGATTGCCCACTCGTTTATGAGCAGTCGCTGCAACGCGGGATAGAGGGAGCCTTCGCCGATCTTTAAAGCATCCTGGGATGTGCGGCGGATGTGTTGGGCGATGCCGTAGCCGTGGTTGGGCCCGAGGGTGAGGGTCTTAAGGATGAGCATGTCCAGCGTTCCGGGTAGGAATTCGGCGCTTTTGGGCATCTTGCCTATGAGGCATCGTTTATCGATGCATCGATAAAAGTATGCTCCTGTCCCGGTACCGCTGTCAATCGGGGTGCGGTTATTTCTTTTCTGGAGTCGTGCGGGATTTTTCTGCCGCCTCGTTCCAACCTTCCTTCATTTCCTTGCCGGCCTTTTTCAAGCCACGGCCGAGTTTTTGAGCGGCATCCTTGGTCTCTTCCGCGACTTCATGGGCGACCTTGCCGGTTTCCTTGGCTGCCGATTTAGATCCTTCTTTAATCTCACGTCCGGCTTCGCGGGCTTCGCGGCCAGCCTCATGAGCATTTGAGTTGACTTCGTTACGCGTGCAAGCGCCGAGTCCTAACGCAAGAATTGTCAGCAGCAATGTATTTTTGAGTCGCATGGCATTCCCTTATATGGATGCATCTGCGCGAGGGGTCGTTTCCCGCGTCAAGTAGTCGACGATTTCAGCCCAGGTTGTGTACGGGTGAAAGTTCTCGCCGCGGCGCGCCAGTTCCTCAGCGAGATAGCCTCGCGCAAATCGAAATTCGGGAGGGACGAGGAGACTTGGAGCTACATCGGGTGGGCCATCTCCGGCGAAGGCTACGGCTGCATAACGGCTGATGGCGTCGAGCACGACGGCTTTCTTGCTGATGCCGACGTCGGGACAAAAGAAGCGGGACCGGGTTGGCGCTTCGAGGACCAGACCTTGGCCCTGCTTGATCTCTCCTGGGTTCGCATGCACCACAGCGTGTACACCGAAACGCGCCAGAATGCGGTCAATGTACCAGGAGGATCCAGCGGAGACTATAGTGAGATCCCAACCATTGACTTCTAGCTGCTTGGCAGCTTCGGCAAGGCGCGGATCGGGATCGACATCATCTAGTAGATGATTGAGCGTGACTGGATGTTCGGGAGCGTGAGAGAAGAATGACTGCATGGCATCGAAGTGGCTGATTTCACCGGCTCGATATCGACGCCAGGCATCGTACGGATCGCCAGTCATATATCGGTCGGCGATCAGAGCGTAGAAATCCTTTTGCGTAATCGTGCCATCGAAGTCGGACACTAAAACTGAATGAGCCATTAGGGGAGGACAGCAACAATTCGTACAGGGCCACCGGTACCGTTGCGAATCTTCATGGGAAGCGCAATCAGGGTCGCGCCTACGGCAGGTAGCTTGTCCATGCTGGCGACGTTCTCCAAACCGTAAATTCCGGCGCCATTGAGGATGCGGTGCGTCTCAAAGTTCTTAGATGGTCCGTGATCGAGGCTGGCGGTATCGATGCCGACGCCATCGACACGGCGTGCAACGAGCAGTTTGGCGGCTGCTGGAGAAATGCCGGGAAAGCGGAGATTCAGGACATCGCCCTGGGCTGCCGTGCCCATGTACTTGGCTCGATCCGGCCAAAACTTCGACCAACCGGTGCGCACAAGGACGATCACGCCAGCCGGGATCCGTCCGTTAGCTTTCTCCCATGCCTCGATATCGGCAGGCATGAGTTCATAGGTTGTGTTCGCGGCTGCCGCTCTCGTTATATCTATAACTACGGCGGGGCCGATGAGACTTTGGATGGGTACTGTGTCTGTGGTCTTCGCGCCTTCGGC
Organism: Bryobacteraceae bacterium; assembly: GCA_035630195.1. Taxonomy (GTDB): domain Bacteria; phylum Acidobacteriota; class Terriglobia; order Bryobacterales; family Bryobacteraceae; genus DASQDN01. Next base: position 1,781 of record DASQLD010000711.1, on the reverse strand, counting down.
GAAGTGAATGGGACTATCGATGTGCGTCCCGAGATGCTCGCTCGCTTCGAAACTGGCGGAGGCGTACCAATACCCGCCGGCTGCCTTTCCCCAAGACTCTCGATGCCAGGCGAACGGCTTGGCTGTGGGCCAGTAGACAGTTTTGGCATCGAAGGTGTGCGTCAAGTCGATTAGTTTGTTGTCGTCAATCGCGCACGGGGCTTGCATTGCGAAGAAGAGAACAAGGATGGCGAAACGGTTCACGAACACATGATTGCATTTTGTGGCAGAAGGACCGGAACTTTCGCGGAACGTCTAACGTATTAAGGTACTCGAATGAGCTTTGAAATCCTGAGACAGGACGTTAAATACACTCTGCGCGCGCTCCGCCGCGATGCGGGATTTTTCTTCGTAGCCGTCTTGATTATCGGGCTGGGCATCGGAGCCAACACGGCGATTTTCAGTGTGGTTAACGGATTGTTGTTCCGGCCGCTGCCATTTCAGGGCTCGGACCGGCTGGTTTGGATTGCGAATGAAAGTCGTAGTCCCGTGGCCGGGCTGTCCTCGTTGACATCGCGGGTCTCGACTTTTCTCCATTGGCAGAAGGAGAATCGCACGTTCGAGGAGTTGGCGGCCTATTTTGCGTTCTTCGATTACGGCAGCTATACGATGACGGGTACAGGAGAGCCGGAACGGCTGGTGGGAATGGGCGTGTCGCAAAACTTGCTCAGTTTCCTGGGAGTTCAGCCTGGACTCGGACGCAATTTCACAGTCGAGGAATCGCAAGACAATGTTCCGCTGGCAATCATCCTCACTTACGGACTCTGGCAAAGGCGGTTTGGGTCGGACCCGAATGTGATCGGCAGACAAATCACGATGAATGACAAACCGGCATCCATTGTCGGAGTGCTTCCCGCAAACTTCGATATGTCGGCGATTTTCGTTCCAGGTTCGCGCATCGACATGCTAGTGCCGTTTCCACTGACGAAAATGACGGATCGGTACGGAAATACGCTCGCGGCGATCGGCCGGCTTAAGCCTGGGGCGACGCTGCAACAAGCACAAGCTGAATTCGACGTCCTGAACGAGAATCTCCGTCGCGCCGAACCGGAGCGCTGGTCGTTTGGAGCAAGGCTGACGAGCTTACGAGAACATCTGACCGGACGCTTCCGCCGAAGTCTGCTGATCTTGTTGTGCGCTGTGGGCGGAGTGCTCCTGATCGCCTGCACGAATCTGTCGAATCTTCTTTTGGCTCGTGGGGCGGCGCGACGTAAGGAGGTCGCGATCCGGTCGGCACTCGGAGCGAGTCGGGGACGGCTCGTGCGGCAGATGTTGACAGAGAGTCTGATCCTTTCCCTGACCGGCGCGATCGTTGGTGTGGGCATCGCGTGGCTGGCCGTGCGGTATGTCGCATCGATGCAGAGTGTCGACATGCCCCTTCTCCGCACGGTCACAGTGGATGGATCTGCGTTGTTGTTCACTGGCCTGGTCGCAATCGTCACAGGACTTCTGTTCGGGATGGTTCCGGCGTTTCAGGCGTCCGGAGTGAACGAATCCGACTCGCTGAAGGATGCGGGCCGCGGAATGAGTGGAAGCCGGCGCGCAGGTTGGACGCAAAGCGCGCTGGTTGTGTCGGAAGTCGCGGTTGCGTGTGTGCTGCTTGTCGGAGCAGGACTCTTTATTCGCAGCTTTCTCCGAGTGCTGGATGTGGATCTCGGATTTCGCGCAGAACGCGCGACAGCCTGGCGCATCTCGGCCGGGTCTCAAAGAAATGGCGTGAAAGCGCAGGCTCCCTTCTACGA
>DASQLD010000710.1:0-5449 GCA_035630195.1 Bryobacteraceae bacterium | reverse complement strand
CGCGCATGCCAGTCCTGCCATCACTTCAGCGAAGAAGAGATGAAAGAGCGCGTAGAACAGATCCAGGGCCGGTTTCAGGGAATGCGCAATATCGCAATGGATGCGCTGGTTGAACTTATCGGGGACATCAAGGCGGAACGGGAAAAGGGCGCTACTGACGCTCAACTCAAGGACGCATGGGAGTTCCAGCGGCGGGCGCAATTCTACCTGGACATGGTGGAAGCGGACAACTCGAGCGGCTTCCATGCGCCGCAAGAGGAGATGCGTGTTTTGGGAGCATCTGTGGACTTTGCACGGAAAGGGCAAAAGGCGCTGCGGCAAATACGATCGATGGCCCGCAGTCCGCTGCCAAAGTGATCATTATGTTTTCAGGAACGGGTGTCCTTCGGACACTCTAAACGAAGCAGAAGGAGGCGCCGATGATTGACCGTCGCGAATTATTGAAAGATATGGTGACGGCGTCGACCCTTCCGGTTGCCGATACACTTTTTCCCATCCTAAGTTTTGCGGCTCCGGCGAAAACAGACCCCGAGTTGCAAGGTGTGACATGGAAGAAGACTCCCTGCCGGTTTTGCGGCGTCGGATGCGGTCTGCTGGTGGGCATCAAAGGCGACCGTGCTGTAGCAGTACAAGGGGATCCCGCCAGTACTGTCAATAAGGGACTTTGCTGTGTCAAAGGCTACCATTCCGTGCTGGCCCTCTACGGTAAGGACCGGCTTCGGCAGGCGCTCGTTCGCAAGAACGGAAAACTCGTGCCCGTTCCGATGAAGGAAGCCCTCGACCTTGTGGCATCCAAGATGAAGGAGACAATTGCACAGCACGGGAAAGACTCCGTCGCGGTGTACGGTTCGGGCCAGTGGACGATTCCAGACGGCTATGTCGCTTCGAAGTTCGTCAAAGGCTGCCTCGGAACCAACAACCTCGAGGGAAACGCCAGGCTATGCATGTCCAGCGCGGTTACGGGCTTCATGACTTCGTTTGGAATGGACGAACCGATGGGCTGTTACGACGACTTCGATCATGCGGATGTCTTCGTGCTTTGGGGTAACAATATGGCGGAGATGCATCCGGTGTTGTTCTCCCGCATGCTGGACAACCGTCTCAAGAAGCCGCACATCAATATCATCGACCTTGCCACACGCACGACTCGGACCAGCATGGCGGCAGATCGGTCGATACTGTTCCGCCCTCAGGCAGACCTCGCCATCGCCAATGCAATCTGCTACGAAATCCTGAAGAACGGCTGGCACAACCAGACCTTTATCGAGCGCCACTGCAATTTCTTCAAAGGCAAAACCAATATTGGCTATGGACTTAACGACAAGGAATCTTTCAAAGATGAACCGCAAAAGATCACCTTAGAGGATTATCGTAAGCTCCTCGAGGACTACACGCCAGAGAAGGCGGAGCAGATCTCCGGAGTACCGGCTAAAGAGATTCGCTACCTTGCCTCACTGTATGGCGATCCGAAGAAAAAAGTCATGAGCCTCTGGTGCATGGGCTTCAATCAGCATACCCGCGGCACCTGGATAAACAATCTCGTTTACAGCATTCACCTTTTGGTAGGTAAGATCGCGTCGCCGGGCAATAGTCCATTCTCATTAACCGGCCAACCGAGCGCATGCGGCACCGTCCGTGAAGTCGGAACCCTGACGAACCGGCTACCGCACGGCGAAGTGACGGACCCCCATTCGCGCAAGATGGCCGCTGAGATCTGGGGCGTTCCAGTGGAACGAATTCCGGACAAACCCACCTATCACACCGTGGAAATGTTCCGGGCGCTGGATCGCGGCGACATTCGATTCCTCTGGATTCAAGTTACGAATCCGATGGTCACGATGCCCAAGTTGAAACGGTATCGCGACGGCGCCAAGAAGGAAGGACGTTTCGTCGTTGTGAGTGATGTGTACCCCACACCTACGACCGAAATAGCCGACGTTGTGCTGCCTTCCGCGATGTGGATCGAACGTGAGGGAATGTTCGGAAATTCAGAGCGGCGAACTCAGCACTTTCAGGCGATGCTTCCACCGCCTGGTGAAGCCATGAGCGACGGCTGGCAACTGATCGAGGTCGCTCGGCGGATGGGCTTCGAGAAGCAGTTCCCGTGGAAGTATGAGAACCATATACAAGAGATCTGGCGCGAGTACTCCAAGTTTCACGATGGCCCAAAACACGCATTGGCTCCGTACGAAGAACTGAACGCCCGGCCCGGTGTGATGTGGCCCTATGTCAAAGGCAAAGAGACCAAGTGGCGATACAACGCCAAGTACGATCCAGCGGCAAAGGGGAATGGATCCAATGGTGACGGCTTCGACTTTTATGGCCACGCCGATCATCGAGCGCGCATCTTCTTCCGCCCGTACGAACCCCCGCCGGAAATGCCTGACAGTGAGTATCCGTTCTGGCTCAATACCGGCCGCGTCGTAGAGCATTGGCACTCGGGTTCGATGACTCGCCGCATCGGAGTTCTCCACAAGGCCGTACCCCATGCTTACGTCGAATTGAATCCGGACGATGCAAAGCGAATGGGAATCAATGATGGAGATCGTGTGAAGCTCACATCGCGCCGCGGTTCAATGGTATTCCCAGCGTCGATCAACAAACGAGGGCGTCCGGTTAAGGGCATGGTATTCGTCCCATTCTTCGACGAGAATATGCTCATCAACGAATTGACGCTTGACGCATTCTGCCCCATTTCGAACCAGCCGGATTACAAGAAGTGCGCGGTGAAGGTCGAGAGGGCTTAGACAAGTGAAGAAGGCGTATGAGCGGCGCCGGGTGATTCTGATCGGCTGTGCTTCGCTGCTCATGCTCGCATTGGTAATGGTTGTGGGCATGAGTCTACAATCGGCCGCAGATGAGGCGGTGCTGACAGCTCCCGCGGTGCGGGAGCGCGAGTCGATCCCCGTCGAAGCCGGCGTATTCTCGCGGTCGAGTCTCGGGTTGCTCTACAAGGAGCGCGAGAACGTGGAGGGGACTCGGACTCTGGCGCAATACTACTCACGGCGCGCTTACCCCGGCGGACCTCCGGTCATACCTCACGAAATCTTCGACGAGCAAGGCTTCGGCGGAAAAGGATGCCTGAGCTGCCATGAGAACGGTGACTATGTACCAAAGCTGAAAGCGTATGCGCCGGTGGTTCCGCATCCGGAGCTTAGCAGTTGCAAGCAGTGCCACGTTGCAGGGGAGCGTAAGGACGGATCGTTGTTCGCACAGAGCGATTTTCGACCTCTGGAGCCATCGTCTATTCATCAGCCAGCATTACCCGGTGGACCCGCTCCTATCCCACATGCGCTCGAGATGCGCAATAACTGTCTCGCCTGTCATGGAGGACCATCAGCGCCAAAAGAGATTCGAACCACTCATCCGGAGCGGTCGAATTGCCGTCAGTGCCATGTGACATCACAGGGACTCGAGGAGCAGTTTTTCGAATGAGACGGCTCCTGATATGCGTGGCGTTCGTACTAGCCGGTTGCGGGGGACCGCAGGGCCATCATCCGAAGGAGAACTTTCTGGAACAGGTGAGATCTGCGGAGGCAAAGAACGTTCCGGCCGGCCTCTCTTCGGAGCGCTATCTGGAAGCTCGAGGGCGCGCAGAAGCGCAGGGATTCCCGGACGTGCCTACGTTCTACGTGCTCGCGCGAACGGAAAAGATCGAGAAGCTGCCGTGCGATCGCTGCCATAGCGAGCCGTTGGCGACGCTCGTGAAAAGACAGGTATCGGAGCCGCGCAGAGCGCACTGGTCCGTTGAGCTCAAGCACGCGAAAGAGAGCGTGATGACTTGCGCAACCTGCCATGGTCAAGAAAAGATGACGGAGCTGAAGACGCTGAACGGCGCATCGGTCGCGTTCGATCACAGCTATCAGATTTGCGCCCAGTGCCACAGCAAGCAGGTGGAGGACTGGTCAGGTGGGGCCCATGGTAAGAGAGCGGGCGGATGGGCGCCGCCTCGCGTTGTCTTCAACTGCGCCGAGTGCCATGATCCGCATCAACCTGCCCTCGCAGAGAGGTGGCCCGCTCAAAGAGGAGAGAGGTCGAGCGTCCGATGATCGAACCCAGACCCAAGCCAGTGGAACAGTTGGTCCAGATCCAGGTTGATCGACGGGAGGCTATCAGCAAGATGGGAGGTCTGCTCGCGGCAGGTCTCGGCTTGGCGACCACTGCGTGCAACCCGTTCGCATCCGGAGATGCTCGCGAGGAGGCTCTGCTCGAGTGGCATAGCTTTTTTCAGGGTAACTTCAAACTGATGACGGAGAACGAAAAGGAAGATACCGTAACACGACTCGAGCGGCTTTACGAGCTGAAAAATGGAAAACGGATAGAGGTTTCTCCGGCAGGGCCGAAGACGAACGTACTCTACGGCTACGCGTTTAATATCTCCAAGTGCCGCGGTTACATGGACTGCGTGCGCGGCTGCATCGCCGAAAACAATCAAGACCGGCGTTCAGACATGCAGTACATCCGGATCCACGAACACCAGAAAGGCGAGATCAATTTCGAGCACGCCACCGACGATTTCTTCCACGAGGTTCCGGCTGCCGGACACTTCTACATCGGCACGCAATGTTTCCATTGTCAGAATCCTCCTTGTGTAGACGTGTGCCCGGTGCAAGCGACCTGGATGGAACCCGACGGTATTGTCGTTGTCGACTACGACTGGTGCATCGGTTGCCGCTATTGCATGGCCGCCTGTCCTTACGATGCCCGGCGTTTCAACTGGGCCACTCCCGTTGTTCCCGAGGAGGAGGTCAATCCGAATCAGCATTATCTCGGCAACCGTTTGCGCAAAAAGGGTGTGGTGGAAAAGTGTACCTTCTGCATTCAGCGGAGTCGGGAAGGACGGAATCCGGCCTGTGTCGAAGCTTGTCCCACTGGAGCGCGGGTGTTCGGCAATCTGCTCGACCCGGACAGCGAGTTGCGCTGGATATTGAAAAATAAGAAGGTCTTTCGTCTAAAAGAAGACCTTGGGACCGAGCCGAAGTTCTGGTATTACATGGACTGACTTATGAGAGGACCCCTCATACAGTTCTTTCGCGATTCGGTCGCCGAGGTGACGCACGGCGGTTGGGCATACCACGCATGGATGGCGTTTCTCACTCTACTGATGTGTCTCGGAGCCTTTGCCTATTCCGTGCAGTTGCGCGAGGGACTGTCAGCCACAGGCATGTACGATTCGGTGAGTTGGGGCTTATACATCTCGAATTTCACGTTCCTTGTCGGCGTGGCTGCGGCGGCGGTAACGCTGGTGCTGCCGACCTACATCCTGCATGACGTCGATTTCAAACAGGCTGTTCTCATTGGCGAGGGTCTGGCGGTTTCGGCCCTCATCATGGCGATCTCGTTTGTCGTTGTGGACGTCGGAGGCCCTGCGCGGTTATGGCATGTGATTCCGGGCATTGGAGTGATGAATTGGCCGCGTTCCATGCTTGCGTGGGACATCCTGGTGCTG
>DASQLD010000709.1:0-19877 GCA_035630195.1 Bryobacteraceae bacterium | reverse complement strand
GATAGTGATCTCGCGATCGATCGGAGGCGGAGCCTGCTCCTGGCGCTTCTGTGGACGGAACTTCCCATCGAGCTTGCCTTCCATGTCCCGCTTGCGATCCATGTCGCCGGTGGGACGAGGCTTGGCCTGATGGCGGCGCCCCAGTTCGGTCGGTGGCGGCGGAGCCGGCTCAATCCGACCTAAAGGAGAAGTTGGATGCCGCTGCGGACCACGTCCGCGCATCTGCTGCGGAGCTCCAGGCGACGGAGCGCCGGGCGTGGGCCCCCCGAGTCTAGGACCTTGTCCCGGGCGGAGCGGACCCCGGAAAATCGGTTGACCAGGAGCGGGCTGATTCGGACGCGTTGGGCCTGGACGAGGCTGACCCGGAGCGGGTGGAGGTCCAGGGCGGCTCTGCTGAATGCGAGCCAGCAACTCCGGATTCGGAGGCACAACTGGGCGCGCAGCAGGCTGTCCGGCCATCGACGGCCTGGGACCCTGCGGTTGTTGCGGACCGCCCGGACGAGGAGGTCCACCGATCGGCTGGCCTTGTTGCGGCCGCGAAGGCAGTTGGGGACGGGCAATCGGCGGCCGCGGTGTACCAGGAGACGGCGCTGGCCGGGGAGTCCCTGGCAAAGATGGCGGACCGGTACGAGCTTCGGCGCCAGGTCTATTTGCGGGTTCGGCCGGCGCGGCAGGACGCTGTGGGGTCGCTTGACCAGGCTTGGGCGAAAAGATTGGGACATCGCGGCCCGGCATCGCAGGTCGCGCCTGTTGCTGCGGCTGCTGCGGAACGCCAGGACTCGCGGGTCGCGGCAACGGCTGCGCTGGAGTCGGAACGGGGGCGCTGGGCGCCTGGGGCGAAGCCGCAGCTACAACAGGCGGCGCCGGAGGCGCGGGCGGCGCTGCGGAGGGCGATACATGCTGATGGCCCGTAGGTGGGCGCAGTGGACCGGATGCTAGCGGAGGCCGCAGCGGAGAGGTCCGCGCTGGAATGACCGGAGCTTTCTGGGCCTCGGCGACAACTTCCGGAGAGGTCGCAGCAGCCGGCTCTTCCACGGGCTTGGGCGCTTCCACCCTACCCGATGAAGTTGCTCGTTCTTCGACGCGATCCTCGAGAGGTCTTTCTGATTCTTCCTGACGAGAAGACTCTTCCGGCTCGTCGTCATCCGCTACGGCAACCGCGCGGTAACTCTCCCGTTCGGGTCGCGATGCGACATCCGAATCGGAGCCGCTGACAAGCTTGCGCTTGATTGCAATCGCGACATCCTCGTCGATCGAGCTGGAATGGGTCTTCTTTTCCTCGACTCCAAACTCAGGCAACAACTCGAGGATACGATTTGGCTTGACCTCTAGCTCTCTCGCGAGCTCATTGATTCGGACTTTGCTCATAGATAAGAACTGCTTGAAGAAAGACAGAACTACCACCTATCCCATCTTTCGGACAACTGACTCGCCCCTAGACCGTTATTCCGCGTTTCTAAGTTTAGCAGATTCATCCTCATCCACCTCCAAAGATTGCTCTTCAGCGCCTGCGTCAAGTTCGTCCGACTGAAGCGGCTCGGATTCGGCCGCAAGAGCCGGCTCGTCGTCTGCAGGGTTTGGGGACGACTCTGCGGTTTCGGCACTCTCGCTATAATTGTAACCCTCTTCACCTATTTCAAGGGTTGGCTGCTGTTCCTGCGATTCATCGTCCTGAGGAACCTCGGCGGCATCATCGTATTGACCGTAGTAGCCGACGACAACGTCACGTATATGCTCGACAAGATCCGGACCGATGCCAGGAATGGCTTCGAGCTCTTCCGGCGTCATTCCCCCGAGACGTTCTACGGTAGGGACGCCTCCGGCGAAGAGCTTCTCGACGATATTTTCCTGGAGACCATAGTCAAGAAGGACCGAAATGGGAGCACCCGGAGCCACCAAGGCGGCCATCTGCGATTCCACTTCCTGACGTTTTTCTTCTTCGCTCTTAATGTCGATTTTCCATCCGAGCAGCTTGGCTGCGAGCCGGACGTTCTGACCTTTTTTACCGATAGCCAAAGACAATTGCGTGTCATCGACGATCACTTCCATGTGGTGATCCATTGCATCGACGATCGAGACGCGGCTGATTTTAGCAGGGCTTAAAGCATGGGTCGCAAATATTACGGGATCTTCCGAATACTCGATGATATCGATCTTTTCGCCCCTAAGCTCGCGAATGATCGATTGAACACGCATTCCTTTCATCCCGACGCAGGCGCCCACGCAATCGACATCGCGATCGCGGCTGAGGACGGCGATCTTGGTGCGCTCCCCCGCCTCACGGGCGCAACCTTTAATAACGACAGTGCTGTCGTAGATCTCGGGCACTTCCTGCTCGAACAGGCGCATGACCAGGTCGGGCGCGGCGCGCGAGACGATGACACCTGCATTCTTTCCGGCCTTATCGACGCTCTTTATGACGCAACGTACACGCTCGCCGACGGTGAAGCCTTCGAGCTTCGATTGTTCCTTCTTGGGAAGACGGGCCTCAGTCTTGCCGAGATCACACACAATATCCTGACCTTCGATCCGCTTGACGGTGCAGTTGACGAGTTCCCCGACACGATCGGCATATTCGGTGTAGATCGTTTCGCGCTCCGCCTCCCGGACTTTCTGGAGGATAACCTGTTTAGCTGTTTGGGCAGAAATGCGGCCGAGCGATTCCGTACCTTTCGGGATACGAATTTCCTGTCCAACCTGAGCACCCGGATCGAGGCCCATGGCTTCTCCGAGCGTTAACTCATTCAACGAATCCTGGACGTCGTCAACTACGCGCTTGACGGCGTAAATATGAATTTTGTCGCTCTTCGGGTCAACCTCCGCTACCAAATCCTCAAGAGTGCGAAATTGCTTGCGGGCGGCGACCAGCATGGCATCCTTCACCGCATTGATGACGATCTGCGGGTCAATACCTTTTTCCTTGCTAAGAATCTCTATGGACTCAAAAATGGATGCCACTCTGATTGCCTCTTTCTTAATATGACGGTCTTTCGAGGATTACCACTCGAACTTCAAATTCGCTCGTTTGACGCCGGTGAGCGGTATCCGGATCAGCCGGCCTTCGGAAGGTTCGATGACAAGCTCCTCCCCTTCCACACCACGCAAGATACCTTCCCAGTGTTTCTGGCTTTCGACCGGCTCATGCGTAACTACTTTCGCCTTCTTACCGGTGAATCGCTCAAAATCAGCCGGTTTCGTCAGTTTTCGTTCTACACCCGGGGAACTGACCTCGAGGGTATAATGCTCACCCGGCACGACGTCTTCGGCATCTAGGATATTCCCAACCTGCTGAGAGACCAGCTCACAATCCTGATGCGTTACGCCTTCCGGCTTGTCGATGTAGATGCGCAGCAACCGCTGTTTGCCGCCGCCGAGAAATTCGAGCTCGACTACCTCGAGGCCCTGGGCCTTGGCGACACGATCAACGATCGCGGTAATTTGTTCGAGTAAGCCCTCGCGGCCGATTTGCGCCATCTATCAACGACTCGACAACTTCGACTCGCCGAACAATAAAAAAGTGCGCTTTCGCGCACTGGTCACGTCCGACAACTCCTATTGTAGCTCAGTTCCGATGACTTCGTATCGCCTGGTTAGCCACTCTTCTGAGACGCGCGAGTTTGTTTTGCATTTTCCTCTTTTCTTTCTCGTGAGTCGTCTAAGGCATGTCTGATGCCAGCACAAAATTCTGCTTATAGGAGGCAGCATGCTCTCAAGCGGCAGGCTTTCGGGCCGAAGTGCAATCCGAACTGGGGAGGTGCCCACCAGCCCTTCCCGGTTTATTTCTTTTGGCGCCCGATGCTGCGGCCTAAACGCCCACGGCTTGTGTTGTGAGAGAGGGTAGCCCCGGCAGGTCACCGTTGGCGTCAAACGGCCAGTCGACCTCACCGATGATTTCCAAATTCGGATCTGCTTCGATCTGGGGACGTAGATTTGCGGTGTAGGCTCCCAAACCGAGTTCCGCTGAGTTACGGATCCAGCCGATCGTCACCTGCTTCATGTCCAGCTTGCCGACAGTCGGGGCAATCGTCTCCAGACACATCCTGTCGCTGGATAAGTGGAGGGGCAACCGGATTGCCGCTGGTGTCGAGGCGGTGAGCGAGTTGATGCGGGTCGGCGTCCAATTGATCTGCTGCAGCAGGCGGTCATGAACGACGTCGGCCATACCTAAGCCGACGCCATTGCCATAGCTGTGCTCACTGATGCCCCGGATAAACACCCTTTCGAATTTCGGCGCCGTGTCCCACGGATTGTATTGACCCTGGACGCTACGGTTTACAACTTTTGTATCCATGCCGGCGCCACTGATCGTCTTTCCGATCTCGTCCAGCATCAACACGTCTAAATCAAAGGGAATACGACCCATCCAAGACTTCGTTGTTGCGAGGAGTTCCTCTTCTTTCCGCTCCATCTCCTCTACCGCGACGGCTGTCAATTGTGCCGTGTCGTGATTTGCGTCTTCAAGGATAGCCAAGCCTCCAAGAATTTTGCCCGACTGGAGGAGTTGCCGTCCGACAGTCCGAATCACCTTCTCCAGCCCGAGTTTGTAGGCATAGGTGTGATAGCGCTGCGCTCCGGCAAACTTCCCTAGGCCGATTGCCATCATCTTAAAAAGACCGCTTTCGATCTTTCCCGCGAAGTCGGTATGCCACTTTATGCGGTTAACCAACATGACGCCGTCGCTTTCGAAGGCCATTTTGTCCATGAAGGCTTCGATACCATCGGAGGTGCAGCCGAGAGACACGACTTCAAGCTGACTGATGACGGGACAGCCCATCGTAAACTCGTCGATTCCGTAATGGGCGAGAACGTCGGCTTGGCCTTGCGCCGTAGCGGCCCCGTGACTTCCCATGGCCGGGAATATGAAAGGCTGAGCGCCTTGCGACTTCCAGTAGTCGACAAGACCTTTTACGATCACGTCGATATTGTGGATCCCTCTACTGCCTACCCCGATTGCCACCCGCGACCCGGGTTTCAGCCGCGATCCGAAATTGGAACCGGAGAGCTGTTTTTGCACTTCACCGGCAATGTCTTTGATGGCGCGGCTCGGAAAGCGCTGGCGGACGAGCAGAAGGGGCGATAATTCCATGTACGGATTATATCGGCTTCATTAGTCCTGCCACTGCCTCTCGAGCATGCGCGAATATTCGCCCGAAGCGAAGAGCTCAAATTCAAAGTCGATCGATCGGATCGACGCGTAAGAGACCGACGAACGCTTGCGCTCATACAAGTGGTCCGCGTACTGATGGTAGTTGCGGATGAAATCGTCCGTTAGCGTCGCCCTTTCAGGAGCATCGGCAAAGACTGTATTAAGACCCATAGCGCGCGTGAAGATGGACCGATAGTCCGCGACTCCCCACTTGCGGAGTTTCTCGCGAATAGCTTCTGGAGTATCTTCTACCAACATATCCGCGAAGCTTTGCGCTTCAATGCCGAAGGTGCGTAGGCTTGGCTCGCGATCGACGAATTCAGTACATTGCTCGATCCAGCGCACGAGATCCTTGCCAACGTAGTACAGCATCCTGACTTCGCAATAGCGACCGTCCAGGAGAATCGTTTGGAGTTGCTCGATACTCAATGATTCGGCAGGTAGAAGGCCCTGTAACATCAGGTTCGCGCGAGAACTTTGCACGAGCTTTTGCGGGCTGGAGGAATCAGAAAAGGGATGCAGGATCAGCGGCGATAACTTCCAGGCACGATCCGCGATGTAGGGCTCTGGCTTCATATTCACTACTCTCATCGACGCATGCGGGTTGGACATGAGAAAAAGTGTTCAGTCCTTCCTAGAAAATCACTTGTAGGCTCGTCGATCTTAGCAGATTAGCCTTTTCGAGCGCATGAGATAATCCCTCTATATGCGTAGAGTGATGCTGGCTCTGGTATTTAGCTGCCTTACCGTCAGTTTACTCGCGGAAACAAAGCTGGGTAAGCCACTGACTCTAGGGAAGTCCGTCACCGTGGCTCAACTGATGGGGGATCCCGCCGCGTCCATCGGAAAGACAGTTCAGGTGACGGGCCGGATTACAGAAGTCTGCGAAATGGCTGGTTGCTGGCTGAACTTGGTCGAGCCGCAATCGACAAAGCACGTCCGGTTTAAGGTTAACGATGGCGAGATAGTCATTCCCAAGCAAAGCGTGGGGAAGACCGCAATCGCGGAAGGCAAGCTGATGAAATTTGACCTGACACGTGAACAGACGATCGCCCGCGCCCGTCACGAAGCCGAAGAACAGGGCCGGAAGTTCAATCCGAATGCGATCAAGAGCGGCTCAACCGTGTACCAGATTCAAGGCGACGGCGTTGTGATTGTCGACTGAACTTACTGCACTAAGACAAATGAAGAGATTACTTTCTGCCCTCCTGCTGACTTGTCTGCTTGCGCCGGCCGCTCCTGTTCCAAAGAAACCCAAATTGGTTGTTCTCATAGCAGTGGACCAGTTTCGCTATGACTATCTCAATCGATTTCGCAGTTCCTACACGGGCGGATTCGCGCGGCTGCTGGAAAAGGGAGCCGTCTTTACGAACGCTCACTACGAGCACTTCCCCACAGTTACCGCAATTGGGCACTCAACCATGCTGTCAGGCGCGACTCCTTCAATCAGTGGGATTGTCGGAAATGATTGGTTTGACCGCGAAACCAACAAAGCCGTCACGAGTGTCTCCGACGACTCCGTCGAGATGCTTGGTGCCGAAGAGGGCCGGCGCGGAGCGTCTCCTCACCGCCTGCTCGTCAGCACGGTGGGGGATGAGTTGAAGATGGCGAATGGCCAATCAAAAGTCATCGGTATGTCGAGTAAGGACCGCAGCGCCATCTTGCCAGCAGGCCGGATGGCGAATGGCGCCTACTGGTTTGATATCGGGACAGGAAATTTTGTCAGCAGCACGTACTATTTCAAGCAGCTTCCGGACTGGGTGTTGAAGTTCAATGGGAGCCGCGCGTCGGACCAGTGGGGGGATAAGGCTTGGAAGTCAATAGACGGAAAAGCAGATGCAAAGCCATTCCTGAAATTACCGGCTCCAAAGACCCGGGAATACTACAACCTGCTCGATCGAACTCCATTCCATAACGATTTATTGGAATTGTTTGCTGAGGCGGCAATCGAAGGGGAACAACTTGGCGCTGACGAAGTGACTGATGTGCTGTCGGTAAGCTTCTCAGCAAATGATCGTGTCGGCCACGCGGTCGGCCCTGATGCTCCCGAAGTTCGCGACATCTCTATTTGGACGGATCGCACGCTCGGCCGGCTGTTCGATTACCTCGACAAAAAGGTAGGGCTCGATAACTACGTAGCCGTGCTTACTGCGGATCATGGTGTGGCTCCACTCCCGGAGTTAATGCAAAACCGAAAGATGTCCGGAGGACGCATCCCGGAGGGAGCGACATTAAATGCGATTCAAACCGCGCTGACCGGCAAGTATGGTGAAGGCGCGTGGATCGCCGGCAAGTCCGGACCAGCCCCCTACCTCAATTACGAAACGATCAAACAAAAGAAGTTGACTATCGAGGAAGTGCAAAATGTCGCGGCAGCCGCGGTTCGCGAGCTGCCACATATCTATCGCGTTTATACGAGATCGGAGCTGCGGCGTGGCAGTGGCATCGGCGACCTTGTCGACCGGCGTGTTCTCGCTGGTTTTAACTATGAGCGCGCTTCGGATCTCTTTGTCGTTTCTCAGCCATATTGGTTGTTTGAACGGGCCGGTACTTCGCATGGAACCCCCTACAATTACGATTCGCACGTCCCTGTGGTGTTCATGGGGGCCGGTGTAAAACCGGGTCGCTACCATGCCAAGATCGCGGTCAACGACATAGCTCCGACGTTTGCGACCATGCTGGATGTGGAGCTTCCGTCGGGCAGTTCGGGTCGCGTGTTGTCCGAGATTTTCGTTCAACAGTGAAGCTGAAACCATCCGTTGCGCCGGGCGTCTTGTTGTCCGGAGGGATGCAATGGCGAAAAGCGAAGCAAGTCTGGTTCAGGATACTTCCAGAGAGCACGAAGTTGAAACGGCTCGCAATTTGCCCGATGCGGCGAATGCAGACCAATCGATCCAAGGATACGCATCAATCAACGGACTCGATGAGGAAACAGAAATTGCTCGTGTAGCATACGAACTGTTTCAGAAACGCGGCGAGGAAAACGGGGATGCGGACGGCGATTGGTTTCGCGCCCAGCAGGAAGTTCGGCGGCGGCGATCGCTCTAACGCACGCTTAGCGTGGCGGACCGAGCGAACAAAGTGGATCGCCAATTATTATGTTCTGCCAACTCAACGCGGGCAGCGACAAGTAGTAGCTCTCCGCCAGATTGCGGCCGTCATGGTATGCGGGTAGAAGGAAATCGGGTCGCGGCGTAAATTGGAGATAGGGCTCATTGACGTGACCTGAGGCTCCCGTTGCTCCCTCCGCTATGAAATCCAGCGTCATGGATTGAGGGGAACCGGCGAACCAAGTGGCTTTGTTGCCCCATGTGCCGATATTCCAGGAATCCGGCGGACGCTCGAAGGTACGACCATCAGTCGAAACGTATTCTGTTGCAATGGCGCCCGGGAGCCAATCGAACCCGAGGTGACGTTGTCTTCGATTCTTGTCATTCGATCCCCATGACGCGTATCCGATCACTCGCTTTTGGCCATAGACTACCGTGGAACTCTCCTCCAGGACCACTCGATCTTTCGGAAGCACGATAGCTGCATTTCGGAGCCAGGAATCGCCGTCTACGTCCCCGCCGCTTCGCAGGTCAAAAACAAACTTCCCAGCGTTCTTGGCTGCTAGAGATCTGTCAATCATGGCTTTGACTCCTGCTAAGTTATACGCAGCTAATCGCGTCACCAGATAGATTGGAAATTGCGGATGCCGGAAATCTGCGTCCCGCTGACGGAAGAACGGATTTGGCAGCGGACCGGCGAGGGCATGTTTCTGTCCGTGAAAATGACTGTACAAGAGAGCCAGTTCCGAGTCGACTGACGCAATGTCACCCGAAACGCCACCGGATCCCTTCACGCGGATCGGGACACCCTGTGTTATCGCTATATACAGTACACTCTCTACCAGTCGCCGGAATTTGAGGCAGGAGGCGACCGGTGCGGCGATGAGGCGATCGTATTCCTGACGTGTGATGGTTTCCCGCTCCGGGATTTGAATCACGCAAATGTTGTTCTTCGGGATAGCCCGGCGCTGCTGGTAATAGTCGCCGATGTCACGGGAAAGCGCCGAGGCGCCATTTACCACGACAAGCACGTTCTCCGGCTTAGTCGCGTTCGCGCTAAATGTCCAGAATAGAAGAGAAATAACTGTAGCTCGTCTCACGCTCCACACTTTTTCGATCGCTGCGTGAGCTTTGTCTCTCGAAAAACAGTCATTCTGCCGATGGTATAATCGAAGTTTCACAATCGCAACCTGTCTACGTTTGCGGAGTCTGAGCGGACACGCCATGGATCTCGACCAGCTACACACTTTCCTTGAGATCGTACGGCTTAAAAGCTTTTCGAAAGCGGCGCAGACATGTTATCGGACGCAACCTGCCATCAGCGCGCAAGTGCGTCAACTCGAGCAGGAACTGAACTGTACCCTCTTCGAGCGGTTGGGAACGCGCATCGCACTAACTACGGCCGGCAAGATCTTTAGCGAGTATGCCGACCAAATCCTGCAGCTTCGTCGCCGGGCGCAGGAGGTTATCAATGAATTGGAGCGCGTCCCTCGCGGCGAGTTGGTGATTGCGGCGAATGAATCTACGTGCATCTACGTTCTTCCCTCAGTTTTCTCCGAGTATAAGAAGCAGTTCCCTAACGTTCAACTCCACGTTGACCGATCTTACGGTTCCAGGGTAGTAGCGGCAGTTCTCGACAATCTTGCTGATTTCGGCATCACGCAACTCCCGGTACAGGAGAAGAAACTGCAGGTCGTAAAGATTCATTCCGATGAAATCCGCCTGATCGCTCCCGGGAATCACCCACTGGCGCTTAAGGATTCTGTTAGTTGCTTTGACCTTGCCTCTTATCCGTTGCTACTTCCTAAATCCGGCACGACGCGTTCGCGTCTGAACGCCTGGATGGAGCCTGTCGAGGACGAAATCCAGACTTCGATGGAACTCGATTCGACGGAGATGATCAAGCAGTTTGCAATGGCGGGCTTGGGCGTCTCGTTCCTGGCGGCGTCCAACTGTCGCGAGGAAGTTCACGCAGGTCGATTGGCAGCCATTAGTTTGGCTCCGGACCCGATGCTCCGACAACTTGGGCTAATTTATCGCAAGGATAAGAGTCTCTCGAAGGCGGCCTTGGGTTTCATTCAAGTGACAATAGACCACTCCGGAGATCGAGACGAAATAAGGGGCGTTCCGGCGCCCACCGAGGTGGTTGGCTAGGGCAAGATGGATACTACGACGTACAAAACATCCATGATCTTTGTTTCTACCGGGCAGCGTACGCGAGTGTTTCGCTCGATCGAAGATGTACCTGCGGCTCTCCGGCAGAAATTGAACGAGAATATCTCCGGGCCCAACTGCCGAACGCTGATCGTCGCGGACCGCCGCGGACGTGAGTATCTCTTTCGCGCGTTGAAGCGCGCCACAACCGAGCGATCTGTAAGCACGTCGCAACATACTCACATGAACCGATCGAGTAACCGCTGGACTGGTCTGCGTGATTATTGGTTGGAAATTGGTCTCGTGGCCCTGCTGGGTGTGGCGAGCTGGGCCTTGTTTAATTGGAAATAAAAAAAAGCTAAGGATTGATCGCCAAGTTCCGAAGAGACTCTCTGAGGAACGAAAATGGAGATCCGATATCAACCCGACCAACCTGTCCGATTGAATGTACTGGGTGGAATTTCGCCGCGAGCGATGGCCGCCTCGATGATTCACCTTTCCGGTCGTCACGCGGAATTGCGTGTCGCCGAAGTGATTGCCGCCGATGCCGCAGTCAAAATCGAACTCGACGATAGCATGCTGCTAGGAGAAGTTCTCGCGTGCTCGCCCAGAGACGGCGCGTATGTGGCAGGGATTCGAGTGGTTGAGGCTATACCGTCCATGTCCAACCTAGCGCGTCTGGTGGCTGCGGTTATGAATGAGAGTCGATCGGAATCGCGCGTCCAGCCGGCTGCGCCAGTAACCGTCGCGTAAAAGAAAAGGTGGTCCTACGGGACCACCTTTTTGTTGGACTGTATCTGAACGTCCGATAGATTGTTAGGGTTGCGGTGTGGTCGAAGTGGAAGACTGGGTCTGGGGAGCAGCCCCGGTCGAGGCAGTTTCGACCGAACGAGCAAATACATTGACGTCGACTCGGCGATTTAGCTTGCGTGCCGCGCGAGTACTGTTGTCAGCATCGGGGACATCTTCGCCAACGCCAAGGACGTGGATTCTTCGGAGCGGGACGTTATGCTTTGTTGTGAGATAACGAACTACTTCATCTGCTCGACGGCGGCTCAATTCCAGGTTGGTTTGGGCGCTACCGGTCTTGTCGGTATATCCTTGAATTTCAAGAACATAGTTGTTGTTTCCCTGGAGTTTCGCGACGGCATCGTCGAGTTTCTGCATTTCTTCTTTTGTAAGCTTCGACTTGTTCAGACCAAAAAAGAGACTTTCCGTGGTCACATGTTGAAAGTTGTCGAGATTGCCTACTACATCCGTGAGACGGTTACGGGTCTGATCGGCCATCTGCTGAGCCTGACCCGCTAAGGTATGGGCATTATCGGCGCGAAGCTGAGCTGAATCTGCTTTGCCCTGCGCTTGTTGAGCTGCTTGGCCGGCGGCGGCGGCTTTTCGGTCTGCTTCCATCGCCCGCTCGTCGACGCGCGAGACATTATTTTCCACGTCACCTAGGGCAGCAGCCTGCTCGGCGGTGCGTTTCTCAACCGATCCGACGCGCGTTTCTACGGGACCGACGACTTGGCGCACATGTTTCTTGGTTGCGCAACCTGTTCCAACAAGGGCCAACATCGCCGCTCCAAACATTACGGCGGGTTTTGTTCTTATCGAGGCGTTCATCAATTCTCCTTCCCAAGGTAAAGAAAGCAATTGGCTCGCCAACACGTAGAAACAATAACTTAACAGCTACACGAAATTTGCGATGGCGCACTTTTTACCCGACCAACGGGAAAAATGTCGCACCGCGAGCAGAATGCCGGCCAAGTGCTTGGCTTGTTGATTTTACGGGAGTTGTCAGCTGATCCCCCGTTTAAACGCTCTCGCTACATCCGAGCGTCACTTTCCGCTAGACCCACGATTTTAGGTACAGGTTATATGAAGGAGCTTAGGAAAGCAGGCGGCTCTGATCGGCAGACGGGCAGAATGATTTAGATGGAGCACCGAACTGCCCGTCGAGTGTTACGGGTGTAAGGTTGAGCCGCCCTTGAGATTGTGACGCTGCCGACTCCAAGTGGGGTACAATCCGTGTGCTTCGGACCCTTCTACCCCTTCACCGGAGTTGCTTCCTTGACGGTCAAGCGCCAGTTCCCAAACCCTCGATTCTCTTCTTCCAGGCAGACTGCAAAGTCGTACCGAACTCCGGTTTGAAACTCCGCTGCGCGATTCGTCAGATTCCAGGAAGTCGTCATCACTGTACGGCCGTTTTGACGGATTGGAAGGCGGAGCATTTTCTCTTTGAATATCGAAGCCGGCCCGGCCAGTTCCGCTCCTCGGACCGCAAACACCGGAGAACAGTTACCACATCCGAACGGCCCAAGAGCGAACACTTCCGAGATTGCACGATCTGTCAATTCCGGTAGATTCAGCACCGCATCGACTTCGATTGTGGGACGCAAATCCTCGAGCGTCAGTACTTTGGAGGCGTGGGCATTCAGGCGGCGTCGGAACTCGGCCACCCGTTCCACCGGAGAGGTAATGCCGGCAGCCTGGCGGTGTCCGCCGAACTTCGTGAAGAGGTCAGGCATAGTTTCGAGCGCCTCCAGCAAATGAAACACGGGAATGCTGCGCCCGGAGCCTTGCGCGAACCCGGTCTCTTCGTCCTCGCTCAGCACAAAGACTGGTCGATGGTAGCGCTCGACAACACGGCTTGCCACAATACCGATGACCCCGCGGTGCCATCCGGAGCCGGAAAACACTAAAGCAAAATCTGAACTCGTCACCGGCTCCTGTTCACAGATTTCAAGGATCCTCTTGACGATTTCGGCCTCCGTCTCCTGCCGCTCTTTATTGAGATCGTGGAGCGACGTGGCAAGTTGAAGAGCGCGCTGCTCGTCGGACGTCAAGAACATCTCGACCACATCGTTCGCGTTCGCCATACGTCCCGCAGCATTAATTCGCGGAGCCAGCCGAAAAGCCACCTGTCCCGCAGTGGGACGTTCACCGGGATTGAAACCTGCGACACGAAGAAGCGCTCGCAGCCCTGGATTGCGGACGTCCTGAAAACCTTCCAGGCCACGCTTCACGATGATGCGGTTCTCACCGAGCAACGGCACGACGTCTGCGACGGTCGCGACTGCGATCATTTTAAGGAACGATTCGGAAAGCTTCCGCACACGCTCGGCCGGCCAGTCGAGATCGCGAAATAGTGCTTGGACGAGTTTGAACGTGACACCTGCGCCGCAGAGATTCTTCTCCGGATACTCGCAATCGCGGCGATTCGGATTGATCACAGCGACGGCAGGCGGAATCTCCGTGTCCGGCAGGTGATGATCCGTAACGATGACATCAATGCCCAGGTTGCGGGCGTGCTCGACGACCGCGTTGGCTCGGATTCCCGTGTCGACACTTACGACAAGCGCAACGCCGTCGGAAGCGGCTCGGTCGATGACTTCGGGACGCATGCCGTATCCGTCCCGCATCCGGTGAGGAATGAAAAATTCGCAGATCGCTCCCGCCAGATCCAGCGCCTTCTTTAAAACAACGATCGAGGTTGCGCCGTCAACGTCGTAGTCGCCGTACAGTAAGATTTTCTCTTTACGATCGAGAGCCTGCCGGAGTCGCGCAACCGCCTGATGCATGTCCTTGAGCAGAAAAGGATCATGCATGTCATCGAGGGTGGGACGAAGAAATCGCTGGACATCGCCTGGTGTGCGATACCCGCGCGTCCAAAGTACGCGCGCCGCGGGCGCATGAATCTGGAGATCCGCGGCCAATTCGGTAATGCCCTTATCGTCGGTCGGTAGCAGCCAGCGTGTAGGCAAACTCGCGGAAACAGGAGCGGCGCCGGACATTAATTCTTCGAGTAATATCCGCTCAACGGATTCTCGTCTTCGTCTTCCTCATCATCGGGCAGCATGTCGAGCTCATCCAGCATGTTGTTCAATTCGCTATACCAATCCGTACGCAGCTCATAGAAATACGTCATGCCCTCATAGTCGAACGATAGCTCGAGCGCGCAGGTGAATCCTTCATAGACACGCAGTTCGCGCAAACGGCGTTCTAGCTCGCGCTGGTCTTCGAATTCAAAGGTGGAATCCTGCAACTCTTCGAGCGTCCGGTCTATTACGCTCGCTTTGAATTCGCGGCTGTGAAAAATGATAAGACGGATTCCTAATTGTTGCGGGACCGACAAAAAGTCTCGAAAGTCAGGGTGTTGTGTCGTATCCCAATCTACTTCCGGACGTTCGATAATCCCGCGCGCATGACCACGAAAAACGACGAACCCGTTTGTACTTAAATACACATCGATTTCGGATTTCAACGTATCCAGATTGTTTTGCTGCATGTAAGACACCTCTAGCATCGCATGGCATTGGCGTCCATGCGCTAGTAGTGTATGCCAAAACAGTTCAGCCTGTTCTCAATATGTCCCTGCCGACAACTTAAGCAGATGCTTTCGAGCGGCGTACAGTAACCTCTGTAAGCCTCGAACCATCTTTCTTTTGATCTCACCACTCGAATGGTCACAGGTCGAAGCGGCCCGCGCGGGTCGCGGAATGGAGAAATCATGAACAAATTGGTATATGGTGTTATCGCCACGCTCGCGCTGACGGCTACGTCTTTATTCGCGGCTGATCTAACCGGCAAATGGGCGGCAGAAGTCACAAACAGAAATGGAGAAAAACGAACTCAGGTCTTCAACTTGAAGGCTGATGGTGAAGCTCTCACAGGCACCGTCACCGGCATGGGTGGGCAGGAAATGAAAATCGAAGAGGGTAAGGTTGCTGGAGACGACGTATCCTTCTCAGTGACGATGGAGTTCAACGGCAACACAAGAAAGGTTGAATATAAAGGTAAGGTCGTGGGCGACCAGATCAACTTCAAGACCGGTCAAGGCGACCGGGTGCGAGAGTTTAGCGCCAAGCGCGCAACCAGTTAACGCCTGTCGCCCCACCCCTTGAGGGGCATCGCTTAAAGCGTTGCCCCTGTTAGATTTAGTCTAGAAAACGGACCCCTAGGAACAATCCACCGAAGATCAGCACGGAAGCTACTGCGACGGCCGCATAACGGAGCATCCGTTCCGATTTGGTGCTTTCCTTATCGAGATCAGCCTTCATTTGGTCTTCGAGGCTATCAAACATGGACTAGTACCTCCTTACCATGCGTTCGCCCCGATTTTGCACCCACTCTAAGCAAAAAGCAAGGGTTTTTTAGATTGAACCACTGGTCCGCAGTATCTATCGATTGCTGAAACAGTGTCACGTTTAATGCAATCCCATGCGTTCGAGCTTGCGATATAGCGTTTTACGCTCAATTCCAAGGATCTTCGCTGCTCTAGACTTGTTTCCTCCCGCGGCTGACAGCACTTTACGAATCTGGTCCGCTTCAGTGTCGGCGAGGGATTCGGTCGACGCCTCATCGGGCTGCATGGAGAAAATCGACTCCCGCACCGCAAACTCATCAATCCGACCATTCGACGCGACAATACAAAGACGCTCAATTAAATGCTGCATTTGGCGAACGTTGCCCGGCCATGTGTATTCATTAAGTGTTTTGACACCGGATTCCGTTAATTTGGCTGACGTTCCAAAGCGATTATTCGATCGCTCCACGAAATGCTGTGCCAGTAGAGGTACGTCGCCATGTCGCTCCCGAAGAGGAGGCATCTTGATCCGGATGACTGCCAAACGATACCAGAGATCCTCGCGAAACTTCCCTTCCTGTACAAGTTTGTGAAGGTCCCGATTCGTAGCGGCAAGAACGCGGACGTCGATTTGTTTGGACCGAGGAGCGCCTACAGGCCGGATCTCTCGCTCCTGGAGAAAACGCAGCAGCTTCAACTGGAAACTCTGATCCACCTCGCCAATTTCGTCGAGGAGTATTGTGCCATGGTTGGCCGCTTCGAACACACCAATGCGATCCCGTTCGGAACCCGTATAGGCGCCGCGCACCGCTCCGAACAACTCGCTCTCGATGAGTGTTGGCGCGATGGCCCCGCAGTCAACAGCGACAAACGGCTGGTCGGCCCGTTTGCTGTAGCGATGGATCATCCTCGCGAGAAGTTCTTTGCCGGTTCCGGTCTCGCCTTCCACCAAAACCGTTGTGTCTTTGGGGGCGACGAGGGAGATCATTTTATAGATGTCCACCATCGGACCCGAACTGGCGATCATCTCTGTGGGTGGGAGTTCCTCGTATTCCACCTCGCCGTCTTCATCGCCTTCTTCGCCGGCTCCCTCTGCTCGCTTCAGAGTTTCGAGCAGTCGGTCGAGTTCGAAAGGTTTGGCAATATAATCGAATGCTCCGCCTTGCGTGGCGCGCATCACCGTCTCCATGGTGCCGCGGCCAGTCATAAGAATCACAGCGCAGTCCGGATTCGCATTTTTGGCCGCCTGCAAGACATCGAGTCCCGTACGTTCATCGAGGTAGATATCCGACAGGACAATTGGGTATGAGTTCTGTTGCAGACGCTGCAGAGCTTCGCGTGTCGACGCCACTGCATCAACTTCGTAACCTTCAAGCTCGAGGAACGTAACTACAGTGTTCCGGACAGAGCCGTCATCTTCAACAACCAGCAGACGTGACAATCGAATACCTCAGTAAGATACCAGCTTGGATGCAGGGGCGGTAGGCAATACCATCGTAAAACAGGAACCTTTGCCAGGCGTGCTGGTCACTTCCATGCGGCCGCCGTGATGCGTGACGATTTGATCCACGATGGAAAGACCGATACCTGTCCCGACCTCGCCGGATGCTTCCGCTTTCTTCGTCCGATAGAACTTCTGAAAAATGCTACGAAGTTCCTTATCGTCCATGCCGATACCCTGATCGCGCACGGACAGGCGAATAGAACTGTTGTCGCGGTGTGCCGATACGCTCACGATCGTCTCGGCAGGTGAGTATTTCACTGCGTTCGTAAGGAGGTTGTACACGGCATATTCCATTAACTCGCGATCCCCGCGCAGGGTTGACTGCTCAATCTCCTCGAGGCGCAGCTCAATCTGTTTGCGGTCCGCGAGTGGACGCGCCCGGTCGAGACACGGCCCAATCACATCGCTGGCTTCGAACATCTCGCTTCGAATCTCCATCTGTCCATCGGTAAGACGCTCGATGTCGAGAAATGTCTGAATCATGCGAGCCAGACGTTTCGATTCGGCATTGATCATCTCGGCCATCTGCTTGCGCTTGGCGTCATTCAGGTTGTAACGGCCCATCAATTCACTGGAACCCTGAATCGCCGTCAAGGGAGAGCGCATTTCATGTGTGACAAAGTGAATCGCCTGCTGATACCTGGCCCTGTCGGATTCCGACTTCCGCAACTGCCGCCGAACGATAAAGTATTGCCAGGATGCCGCGAGAAAAACAGACAGCCAAGCGGCAAATACAGGTGCAAGATACGGAAAGATTATGCCGTTTGCGAACGCAAGGTGAGGAGTTAAGTGCGCAGCCACGATTGGAAAAGCCGCCAGTCCGTAGGCCGGCCAACCACTCAGCGTCGCGAATATTGCCCCTGCAGCGATCGTAAGAAAAAGGCAGACGAGCGCGACAGCGGTAAGCGAAGCAGGCGTCAAAAACTTTCCGCGCGTTATCGTTTCGTAGGTTTGCGCATGGATCTCTACGCCGGTCATCATTGTTCCGAACGGTGTCATCAGCCGATCGCGTGCTGCTGACTGTGCGGTGATACCGATGAACACCGTTTTGCCCGCGACCTCAGAAAATTGAGTGCTGAAAGCCGGGACGACCGGAATACCCTCGCCATAGCGAATGTAGAGCGCACGACTGGATTCACGACGCGCAGGAATAACAGCTTTGCCAGTGGACAGGCCTTCCGGAGATTCTTCGATGGCTCGCGCTCCCACGTAGAGACGATGTGCTTCAAGCGCCATTGCCCAGCGCCGGTCGCGTCCCACTACCAGTTCGAGCGGCAGCTTGCGGCTTACCGGATCGGGCGCCGCGTGAACGTGTCCCACCGCGCTCGCGTGCTTGCGAAAGCGCGGCGCGGGATCTTCCCAGCGGTTCTCGCCCGGGAGAATGTCACTCGCGAGAACAAGATTCGGCATCTCAGCAAGCGCCTTTTCCAACGCCGCGTCCTCTGGGTCCGAAGGATTCGCAGAATCGTAAAGGCCCACGTCGATCGCTACGACGGCGGGCCTTTCCTGCCGAATACGTGTGAGAACATCGGCCAGCGTGCGCCTGAGATTGCGCATACCACCTGTTCGATTCAAGGTCCTTTCATCGAATGCGACGATGACGGAGCTCGGCTCGATCTTGGGCGGCGGGTTGACGCGAAACATCCAGTCGTACGCGCTGCCTTCCATGCCCTCAGCGAGCGAACTCCAACCGGCGATCATTGCCACAAGAAATGCGGCGCTGAGGACGGCGATGTACCCGACTGTGACCCTACCGGGCCATTGCCTTCTCGATTTCATTCACTTCCCGCGGCAGAGAAGAACTGAGTACCTTCGCGCCATTCTCCGTTACCAGAACAACATCCTCGATACGAATGCCAATACGTTCTTCCGGGATGTAGACCCCTGGCTCGATTGTGATGACCATCCCGGCCTCTAGAGGAAGGGATGGATCGTTGGCGTCGTGGACGTCCAATCCGACGTGATGTCCGAGTCCGTGAATAAAGTATTTGCCCAGAGATGCGCCTTTGGCATCTTTACCATGGCTGTCGATATAGTCAAGCGCGATTTTGTGAAGACCAACCTTGCTCGACCGGCTTCCCAGCATTACTCCGGGCTTGATCGCCGCAATTGCCGCTTTCTGAGCGCCGAGAACGACTTCATACAGCTCTTTTTGTCGATCAGTAAATTTGCCGTTCACAGGGACGGTACGTGTGATGTCCGTGGCATACATGGAGCATTCTGCGCCAACGTCCATCAGGAGTAGCTCGCCCGCGTCCATCTTGCGCCGATTCTGGAAATAGTGAAGCACAGCCGCATTCGGGCCGGCGCCGACGATCGGAGAATACGCGTGCCGTTCGCAGCCGCGTTCGAAATACGTGTCGGACATTGTCGCCGCAACCTGAAATTCACTAAGACCGGGCTGAATGCGCTTCCAGGCGGCAAAGTGCGCGGCAACTGTCGCATCGGTTGACTTCTGAATTAGCTCGAGCTCGGCTGGCGACTTCTTTGCGCGAAGACGCGCAATAGGCATCATCACGTTCCGCAATTCGGCTAGTGGCAAGAGTTTCTTGATAACGTCTGCCGCAGGGGAATTGGTCAAAGTATAAACAGTCGAAACATTTTCGGCCCATCTCACGAGGTTGGTCTGCAATGCGGGAACAGGCAAAACGGACTCAAATCCACTCGCTGCAGTAACGTTTGCGTCGCCCGGAGCCACCTTGGGACCTGTCCACTGTTCCTGCTCGGAATTCCGTTTGGGGATAAGAAGCGTGTCCGTCGTCGGCGATATGACTAGAATCGCTCCTGGCTCGGCCCAACCCGTAAGGTAATAAAAATTGGCCTCTTGGAAAAATCCGGTCCGTACGTCGCCGTGGTCTTTCTCGGTGGCGCCGAACAAGACGATTAGCGAATCCGGCAGGGCCTTCCGCAGAGCTGCGCGCCGCTGCTGATACTCCTGGTGGG
>DASQLD010000708.1:0-7163 GCA_035630195.1 Bryobacteraceae bacterium | reverse complement strand
CAGCCTTCCGCTTCTGGCCTTGCTTCCGACTTTTTCACTTCACCTTTTGGGTGAGCCCCATCCAATGAGCTTTCCAACGACATGTCCATTTCTACCAAACACTTCGCCGCTGATGCGCCCGTCCCAACTGCCGCTTATGGGTTCATAAGCAACCGACAACGTTTTTCTTACTCTATGAAGCTATACGCCGTTCGTTAGCTAACGGATTCCTGTACGGAATTCCGAAAATCTTCCATCTGCCGACCTATACTAAAAACAAACAGCATGCCCACAATCTACGATGTTGCCAAGCGCGCAAGCGTCTCGACATACACCGTCTCATCGGTAATCAACCACTCGGCATACGTTAGTCCGGAACTCACAAAGCGAGTGCAGAAAGCGGTGCGCGAGCTTGATTACACACCAAACGCTCTCGCCCGAGGACTTCAGACTCGGAAGACCCGAACGGTAGCTATGCTGATTCCTGATATCGGCAGTCCCTTCTATTCGCGAGTGGTCCGGGGTGTCGAAAACAAATTGCATTCGGCCGGTTACTCTTTGATGTTAGGAAACACCTATAACCATCCGGAAGAGCAGTCACGATATCTTACGGTTTTCAGATCGCAGCAGGTCGAGGGTCTTCTAATGTTTCTCGCAGCCGGGGATGAAACAGAAGCTGCCCGGATGGTGAAGGCCAAAAAGGCGGTCGTGTTTGTCGGACGGGCTCCCAAGACGTTCATCGGCGATACTGTAACAGCCGATAACGTGAAAGGGACACGACTCGCAATCGACCACCTGATTGATGAGGGCCACAAACGCATTGCCATCGTGACTGGGCAGGCCTCCCTTAGCACGAGCGCGGATCGGGTAGACGGTTGGAGGAAAGCGCTTCGGCGGAAAAAGCTTGCCGCCCCTGCTTCCTTCATCGGAGAAGGAGACTGGTCTGCTGAATCCGGATGTGTAGTCGCACGTCGGTTGCTTGAGCAAATCCCATCTCCCACCGGTATTTTCGCTTCGAATTTCCCGATGATGACCGGTGTCCTACGCGCGATAAAGGAAAAGGGGTTGCGGTGCCCGGAGGACGTTCAGGTTGTCAGCTCTGATGACTCAGAATGGCTTGACGTGTTCCGTCCCGCGATTACAACTGTTGCCCAGCCGAGCTACGCTATGGGTGAGAATGCGGCCGATTTGTTGCTAAAGCGAATGCTCCAGCCGTCCCGAAAGTTTGAAACGATCGTTCTCACGCCTCAACTTCATGTCCGGCAGTAGTCTATAAATCCCTAGTCGGTTATCTCCGTGCCTATATAATCGAGTCACCAATGGTTGCAATGTCTGCAGCAGGGCCAAACCAAACATCGGACGTTTTCCGCGTAGGTATCACCCCCGATTTCTATACTGAAGCGAAGGGTCGCTTCGAAGCGGCAGTCGATCAGAAATTCGGTGGTGTCGCACGACTCGAATACGCATCCATGCCGCCGCAGCCGGGGAACGTCGGCACTCCCGAAGCTCTGGACCAGTTCGACGCTATCTTCGCCTTAGCGCTCAATATAGGCGCAGCCAGCGTTCAGGGAATTGAGCGGCTTGCCGTGATCGCACGGTGGGGCGTAGGATACGACATGATCGATGTCGATGCGTTGACTAACGCTGACATCGCTCTCGCAATTACTCCGGGCGGGGTGCGGCGGCCGGTCGCAGAGGCAATTCTGACATTCATTTTTGCGCTCACGACGAACCTTCTTCTTCAGGACAAGCTCGTTAAGTCCGGGCGCTGGAGAGGGGACCTTCCGGCTCTCGGAAGAAACATCAAGGGGCGAACCCTCGGTTCAGTCGGCTTTGGCAATATCGCGCAGGAGATGTTCCGGATTACGCGATCCCTGGAGTTTGGCCGCCTGATCGCAACGGATCCCTACGGTTCTCCTGAGAAGGCTCGGGAACTCGGCGTCGAACTGGTCACGATGGAGGAGCTGCTCGCACAGAGCGACTTTCTCACGGTCAATACGCTCCTGAATCAGCAGACACGCGGCCTGATCGGCGACAAAGAATTAAACGCCATGAAACCGACCGCGTATCTCATTAATACGGCACGCGGGCCCATCGTCAATGAAGCGGCTCTGATCCGAGCACTGACGGCGAATCGAATCGCGGGCGCCGGACTGGATGTTTTCGAACAGGAGCCTCTGCCTGCTGACAGTGCCCTACGCGGACTCAACAATGTCATACTCAGTCCGCACGGGTTGGCTTGGACAGAGGAAATCGTTCGCGATAATGGCCTGGAAGCCTGTGAGAACATTCTTACGATCGCGCGAGGCGAAGTTCCCGCAACCATTGTGAATAAGGAAGTCATTGCTCGCCCGGGTTTTCAGCAGAAGCTGGCCCGCTACCGGAGGACCGTTTGAAACCGAATCGCTATCGAGAAGCCATCGCTGCCGGTCGTATGCCGGTAGGACACATGATCATGGAGTTCGGCACGCGTGGCGTGCCCAAGATCCTTGAAGCCGTCGATCTCGACTTTGTACTGTTCGATATGGAGCATAGCGGTTTCGATGGGGAACGTATCTGTGACCTGATCGCCTGGTCTAAGGCGTGCGCATTTGCTCCATTCGTGCGAGTGCCTCAAGCTCTGTATCACTATTTGGCAAGGACGATGGACGCCGGAGCGTTGGGAGTGATGATCGGCAATGTCGAAACGCCCGAAGCGGCGAAGTCGATCGTGGACGCAGTAAAATTCGCTCCGCTCGGTAAGCGGGGCGTAGGACTCGGCACAGCCCATACGGATTACGTCCTTCCGGACGCCGAGCAATACTTCCGCGAAATCAACGAAAGCTCAGTAGTGATTTGCCAGATCGAATCAGAACTCGGTGTGAAGAATGCCGAAGCGATCGCCGCGATCGAAGGAGTCGACGTTTTATGGGTGGGTCATTACGACTTGACTGTGTCGATGGGGATACCGGCACAGTTTCATCACGAGCGATTTCTGAACGCCCTTCGTTCCGTTGTGAGCGCTGCCAACAAGCACGGCAAGCGCCTCGGCATTCAGCCAGGCAGTCCGGACCAGGCCGACGAATGGATTGCTTTAGGATTCAATGTCATCTCCTGGAGCAGCGATATCGCGGTGTATCGTTCCGCTCTGCAAGCGAGCATTAACCGGCTCAAGGAACGCGGCGCAACCGCCTAACCTTCCTGGTATTCACCGAAAACGCGACGCAGCCGGTCTGAGATTTCACCGACCGTAGAGTAAGCCCTCGCGGCTTCAACGATGAAAGGCATGAGGTTGTCAGTTGAACGCGCCGCGCGTTCGAGATCATCCAGCCGGGCTTGCGTCTCAGTACAACTACGTGAGGCTCGGAGTTGCCGCACGGCAGCAACCTGAGCAGTCTCGGTCGCGGAACCTAACCGGAAGATCTGCGGCTGTGTGGCTTCCTCCTGCCGGTAGCGATTTACCCCGACCACGATATCCTTCGTGCGATCGATACGCTTCTGGGCCTCGTAAGCTGCGTTATGGATCTCGGTCTGAATGTAACCGCGCTCGATGGCTGCCAAGGTACCGCCCATCGCGTCGATCGTCTGCAGATATGTTTCCGCCTGTTGTTCGATCTCGTTCGTCAGTCTCTCAACATATTCACTACCGCCGAGTGCATCCACCGGCTGCGTTATGCCCGCCTCGTACGCAATAATTTGCTGGGTGCGCAGGGCGAGCCGCGCCGAGTCCTCTGTGGGGAGCGACAGAGCTTCGTCACGTGAATTCGTATGCAGCGATTGCGCCCCACCGAGCACCGCCGCCAGAGCTTGATATGCGACACGCACAAGATTTACATCAGACTGCTGGGCAGTCAAAGTCGAGCCGGCTGTTTGGGCATGAAACCGCAGCATCATCGACTTCGCCGAACGAGCTCCGAATCGTTTCTTCATCAGCGTCGCGTACAGCCGTCGCGCTGCTCTGTACTTGGCGACCTCTTCAAGTAGATTGTTGTGAGCATTGAAGAAGAACGATAGCCGCGGAGCGAACGAATCGATCGTTAGGCCAGCGTGCAACGCGGCCTCGATGTAGGCGATGGCATTCGCCATCGTGAACGCTACCTCTTGCGCGGCTGTCGATCCGGCTTCGCGAATGTGATATCCGCTGATCGAGATCGTGTTCCAATCCGGCATCTCTTTGCCGGCCCATGCAAACAGATCTGTGATAATCCGCATCGCCGGACGAGGCGGATAGATGTAAGTGCCGCGGGCGATGTACTCCTTAAGGATGTCGTTCTGGATCGTCCCTGAAATGCGCTTGACGTCGGCCCCCTGACCACGCGCGACGAGCATATAGAAAGCCAGCAGGATCGAAGCGGTCGAGTTAATGGTCATCGACGTGGTTATTCCCTGCAGCTCGATGCCGTCGAACAGTCTTTCCATGTCTCTGAGCGAGCACACAGCGACACCGACACGACCGACCTCACCAGCCGCGAGCGGATGATCCGAATCCATGCCCATTTGTGTGGGGAGGTCGAACGCTACAGATAGGCCTGTTATGCCTTGGGAGAGAAGATACTTGTAGCGGCGATTGCTCTCCTCTGCTGAACCGAACCCGGCATACTGCCGCATCGTCCAAAGCCGGCTCGCATACATGTCGGAATAGATACCCCGGGTGAACGGATACTGGCCAGGGAGCTCATCGTTCATGATCTGGAGATCTTCCTGGCGCGCATAAACGAGGTAACGCCAAAGTAGATCATGATCAACGCGAAGACACAACTCAAGATGGCACGGAACAGGCTGTCGGGATCGCCACGAAAATCCCGGATGTTGCGGTAGGCCGAAGGAACTGACCAGACCGCAAAGGCCAGAAAGAGAAACCCGATGACCTCATTCCAGAGGACCCGAAGGGGCTTGAGAACGCCCGGAATCACGTGTTGGAAGAACTTCTTAATCACGACTCTACTTGATTTTACCGTTTAGATAGAATGAACATACGTGGGAACGTAGCTCAGATGGATAGAGCGGCCGCCTCCTAAGCGGCAGGTCGGCAGTTCGAATCTGCCCGTTCCTACCAATTTCCACCGCTTTTATGCCGCACACCGAATATCGCGGTCGCCGCGCCGTCTCCCTTGAGAACGGCAACATACGCCTGACCGCCCTTGTCGAAGGCGGCCATATAGCGGAGATCCTTCATAAGCCGACCGGCGTCAATCCCCTTTGGACGCCTCCCTGGCCCTCCGTCGAACCGTCTGTGTATAGCCCGCAGAAGCACCCACAGGACGGCACTGACGCTGAAGCAAAGTTGCTGGCTGGGATCATGGGCCACAATCTCTGCGTCGACCTGTTCGGCGGTCCATCTGCGGAAGAAGCCGCCGCGGGTGTCACGGTACATGGCGAGGCATCGGTCAACCCCTACCAAGCCACATTCAATGGTGATTCGTTGATAATGCGCGTGAGCCTGCCCTCCTCACAGCTGATGGTAGAGCGTACGCTCTCACTCGACGGTCAATCGGTAAAGATCATCGAATCGGTCGAGAATACGGGTAGGCTCGACCGGCCTATCGCGTGGACTCAGCACGTTACGCTTGGTCCTCCGTTTCTTGATCCCGGCAAGACCCGCTTCTCGCTGACCGCGGTTCGCTCTAGAACATACGACGGCGACTTCGGCGATCTTTATCCACCAGCGGCCGAGTTCCTCTGGCCTCACGCTCCTGCACGCAAAGGGGGAACGATCGACCTGAGCGTATATCCTACTTTTGCGCAATCGGCGGGATTCACGACGCACCTGATGGATCCACAGAAGGACCATGCTTCATTTGCCGCCTATTCACCCACGTCGGGTGTATTAATTGGCTACCGCTGGCGGCGCGAAGATTTCCCTTGGTGTGGTATCTGGGAGGAAAATCGTGCGCGAAAGCCATCGCCATGGAACGCCCAGACTGTCACCCGCGGATTCGAGTTCGGCGTCTCGCCCATGCCTGAAACGCGGCGTCAGATGATCGATCGCGGCTCTCTCTTCGGTGTGCCGGGCTTCCGTTGGATTCCTGCGAAGACCAAAGTAACGGTCCGATACGAAGCTCGGATCGCGCAATCAAACTCGGGTGATCTTTCCGCCCTGTTTGGATGAAACTTACCTTCGACGGGCAGAATATTTCAGACGACCAGATCCAACAGTTGCAGAGTCGCACGGATCTGGAAGAACTCGTGATTTGGGGCGGTCCACTAACGAATGATCGCCTGGATTAAGCCGGCTTACTCGGCTGAAGGGTTTGGTACTGGGGGAAATGCCGATCGACGACGGGCTTTTCCAGCATCTTGCGCCGCTGAAAGAACTCCGGTCTCTGTGCCTCGCATACACGAATAATCTCGGTGATTTTACGCGATTGGCCACGCTCCCATTGCAGGACGTGAGACTCGAAGGCTGCCGGCGAGTGGGAGATGCGTGCGCAAAAACTCTGGCGCCCATCTCGACACTTCGACAACTCGAAATACATATGACGGGTCTCACTGATCAGGGCCTCCGACATTTCGAGAACAGCAATCTTGAAGTCCTCTGGCTCGGCCCGCGCGTCACTGATATCGGCATGAAAACAGTCGCGTCGATGCGCAGCCTGAAGCACCTCGATATCTGTGCGCATCTCGTCACGGACGAGGGGGCTCGTGAGTTAGCTGGTTTGCCGAATCTCCAAATACTCTGGCTCACGCGCTGTCGCCTCACCGACGATATAGTCCCGATGCTCTCCAAGTGGCAGAACCTTCGCGAGCTCAACGTTCGGCACACCGAGATAACTCAGCAGGGGTTCGAACGGCTCCGACAGGCGTTGCCGGACTGTCGGATCGTAGACGCGGATTAGGACTCTACACTCTGACGCTACACTCTGACGCTACAATAGTGGTGTCCCTCCCCACGCGTTACGTAAGCTAATGTCCGATACTCCATTCGTTCACCTGCACTGCCACACCGATTACTCGCTACTCGATGGCGCTTGCGAAATAGGTCGTCTGATGCAGACCGTCGAGCAACTGAAGATGCCGGCCGTCGCCATGACAGATCACGGCAACCTCTTCGGCGCGGTAGAGTTCTACAATGCGGCAACGGCGAAGGGGATTCGGCCCGTCATCGGTTGCGAAGTTTACGTCGCACAGCAGGGGCACAAAAACCGAGCCGACACAAATCGCTACAACCACCTGGTCCTGCTCTGCGAAAACCAGGAAGGTTATCG
>DASQLD010000707.1:0-5679 GCA_035630195.1 Bryobacteraceae bacterium | reverse complement strand
TGGCTCCCAGATCCAGTCGAAGCCGGATTGGCTGCTGTCGCTCGATCACGGACTGTTTGATATTCCTTTTGCGGCGCTCGGACCTGCCAAGTCCCCACTGATGCTTTCCCACTCATTGCGAACGATCCCTGGCGCTGCGTTGCTGTCGACAATTGGGTTCGTTTCGCAAAAAGGCGGCTTCGTCGGCGCTGGCGACGCCATCTATAACTCTGCCGACCCGCGGTGGAAGGGAAAGCGAAATGCCGAAACCAATCAGTTTGCTCGATTGATCAATACGCGCAGAGAGGTAAACAGCGTCGCGCAAGCTTGGGCTTCGGATCAACCACCTACACTGCTGTTTGGCGAGTCATTCAACCGCGACGCTCTTGATCAGGCGTTTCGGGCAGAACCGGCGATCGTGCATATCGCCGCGCATGTAGTGCAAGGCCAATCCGACGCTTCAAACGTTATGATTGGGGTCGGAATGGGGAACAATGGCAAGCTCGATTTCCTTACCCCTGCCGACATAGCCGCTCATCCCGCACGCCTGGGTCTAGTGAGTATTAATGGTTGTGCCTCCGGTGGCGGGGCGGCCTTGCCCGGGGCTGGCCTTATCGGACTCACCCGCTCCTGGTTATTGGCAGGCGCGACCTCAGTCGCCGCCACCTATTGGCCTGTTGAAGACGATCGCGGTGAGTTGTTCGCCGGCATGTATCGGGAGCTCACGCTATTAGGGGCGCCGATTACCCCATCGAAGGCCGCTCGCTCCCTCCAGAAGGCGCAGATCGCGGCTTTCCAGTCCGGGGGCCCCCGATCGGCCCCAAACATTTGGTCGGCGGTGTTCCTCGCCGCCAAGCGCTAGCTAAAAAGAAAGACGCAGTCCCATTTGCAACTGGCGGGGATCGAAAGTCGCGGTCGCTCTGCCGAACGATGGCAGAGGCGGTCCCAATCCAGTGCCGATCACATTGTTCGGAACGGCCATATTCGAGCGATTCAGAGTATTGAATGACTCCGCCATCACTTGCAGTCTGACCTGCTCGCTAAGCACGATTGTACGGCTGACCCGGACATCGAGGCTTACATAGTTGAACCCTCGGGCAGTGTTGCGGCCGAGACCAACCGGACGATCATTCTGGCTTGTATCGTTATTCCGATCGTAGTTGAGCAGCACGTTGTAAGGGAGCGCCGACGTGTACCGGAACATGGGCGACAACTGCCAATCGGAAAGTAGCCAGGACTTCCACGGAGAATCGAGCACTCCTGCGATCGTCAGCCGGTGCCGCTGATCGTTATCGGACAACGATCGATCGTCGCGGAGATTGGAGTTGTCTTGTGGCGAACCGAAGAAGTTGTTGGTCACGTTGTCGATCGCCTTTGAAAGAGTGTAGGCAACCTGCAGTTCAGCCGAGCGCGAGAAACGGCTCCGCGCTGAGACCAGTAGTCCGTTGAAGTACGAGTCGCCGCTGCCTTCGTAGCGGCTGACGTTGCCATAGCGGCTATCCGGTCGGCCCAGGTTAGGAATCCCAGCAGCGTTGGCCTCCTGCGCAGTCAGCGTCGGAACATTGACGTTACGGGAAAGAATCAGATGCAGCGCGCGGACCCATTGATAACCCGCCGAGATGGTCGTGCCTGTCGTAATCTGCCGTTCTATCTCGAAGCTTGCTTGATGCGTGTAGCTGTTTTCGATGTTCGGGTCGATGGTTGTGATGTTGATGTACTGACCCTCGGGAAAAGCGGCCAAGCGCTGAGGAAAGACTGGCGCTCCTGGTTGGCCGAAGCCCAGCAGAGCAACGCGGTACTTACTCCCATCACGCTGCAGCGCATTCGACGTTGCGCGCAGCGGAGTACGGTCGTAGTACAGGCCATAGCTTGCGCGGACCACCGTATCTCGCTTGCCAGGAGCCCAGGCTATACCAAAACGGGGAGACAGATTGTTGCGGTCAGTTTGTATGGGCGAAGGCAGCTTTTGAATGTCATAGCGCACGCCGAGATTAAGCGTCAGGTTTCTCGTCGGCTTCCACTCATCCTGAAGGAAGAAGGCGAAATTCGGATTCGATTGGAACTGTTCGGGACCACCAAAAGCTTGTTGGAATGTTTGGTATCGACCTGTTACGAAAAGTGCAGTCGAGGAGAAGGCGTAAACCGGCGCAAGCTGGCTGCCAGGGAACAGAATGTTCAGGCGGTTCAGCAGTATGTTTCCGCCGATCTTCCAGACATGCGAGCCTCTGTGCAAGGATGCGGCCCCGCTCCACTCGTATAGGTCGTTGAAGCGACCCGTTGGGGAAGTAGTGGATGCGCCGAAATTGGCGGCCCCCGCAATATTCACTGCTGGTCCGATCAGGTCGTTCCCTGGAGCGCTGAGTCTGGAGCGTGTGAACTGTAGCCGGTTCTCGATTAAGTCGCGAGCCGACGGAGTTACGACATGAGAAGCCGCTATCGTGTAGTCGCGGTTATCCAGGCGAGTTCCACGGGATACGTCGCTAAGGCCTCCGACCGAACGCGCATTGTCACTCGCGATGTCATAAAGGTTGAAACGAACGTTGAGCTGCTGTCGGTCAGTGAAGTTATGGTCGGTCTTGATGAAGACGTTGGTTGTGTCCCAACCGGTGGGGAACTGGCCTGTCGTTATCCGAGGTCCAGGATAGCCGAGCGAGTCCATCGCGGCATTAATCGCAGACACATTCGTTGGCGTGATCGTGACGAATCCCGCGGCATTGCGGCGTCCCTGCTCGAAGTTGGCAAAGATGAAGTCGCGATCCTCGCGAATCGGGCCGCCAGCCGATGCTCCATACTGAGTCTGGGTGAGAGGATCCTTCGATGACGCCAGGGGATGGCGCGCGTCCATACGTTGGTTGCGTAGAAATCCATATCCGCGGCCGTGCCAGTCGTTCGATCCGGATCGCGTGACAATATTCACGGCGCCGCTCGATGCCCGGCCAAACTCTGCCGTTCCGCCAGCAGTGACAATCTGGAACTCGCGGATTACCTCCTGGCTGAACGCAGTTCCGGCCAAATCCGCGGCATCGTCGTTCGCGGACAATCCATCGACGATGAAAGTGTTGTTGAGATTGCGCTGCCCCGACACGGATACGCCTGATCCAGGCACTGCCGATGTCTCCGCGAATTGCTGTGGCGCTCCGATGTTGGCGCGCGATACGCCCGGAGCAAGCAGCGCCAGGTCGAGATAGTTCCGGCCGTTCAACGGCAGATTGTCGATTGCTCGGGTTGTGATGGTCTGCGACGCCTGAGTACGTGCCGCTTCGAGAGCTTCGATCTTGTCCTCGACTTCGACACTGTCCTGTCGCCCGGCGACGGCGAGTTGAAATTGCACGTTAAACGCCTGTCCAACCGTAACGCTGATGCTGCGCTGAAGAGTCTGAAATCTGGGATCGGACACGACGATCAGATAGTCGCCCGGGCTCAAGTGCAGGAACTGAAATCGGCCTTCCTGATCGGACTTGATTACGTGTTTCCGTCCGCGGCTCAAATCCTGCGCCTCTACTTGCGCGCCCGAGACGGCCGAACCGGAGCCGTCCTCCAGTTTCCCGCCGAGTGTAGCCGACGTGAGAGCGGTTTGGGCCTCAAGACAGGCGCCGATTACAAGTAATAGTGCAATGCTTCGCACTTTCCCTCCTTGCTGTGTTTAGTGTTTGGGCCGACAGCTTAAACAGCGAACGGAGGAGGACGTTGGTAGAGATCCAGCAAGTACTGGTGGACGGTTGTGATGAGTACGACGGGTTGAACTCGGAGGACTATCGGAGCCAAATGGCTGGCGACAGACACCTCGCGGCCAAGACCGACCGTGACAGGACTGGACAACGGACTTACGGAACAGGAATCGCTACACGAAGCGACTGCGGTCAGACGCGGCGTCGAACCATGAGCCTTGCGGCAGCAGCAGTTCTTCAACTTCCGCTTGCAGCAGGCCATATTCGGCCCATCGCTCTGAAACGCGGCAGCAGCGAGCGGCGCAGCGGACATCGCCGCGAGCCAGAACGCAACTAAAGCTGCCACAATGTGCCGCACTGAAATCAGTCTAGCAGGGACTAACTGGACAAGCGCGAGGCTCGGCGTCCAAACGTGAAGTAAATTAGCAGCCCAATGCCAAGCCAAACGAAGAAACGAACCCAGGTTTGGAGCGGCAAACC
The DNA here is from genome assembly GCA_035630195.1 of Bryobacteraceae bacterium. Lineage (GTDB taxonomy): Bacteria > Acidobacteriota > Terriglobia > Bryobacterales > Bryobacteraceae > DASQDN01. Next base: position 1,552 of record DASQLD010000707.1, on the reverse strand, counting down.
GAGCATCAAAAGCAGGCAGAACACCATCGACAGGATGGGTACAAGCGGGACGAGAGGAACGCGAAAGCCTCGTGGCCGTTCCGGCTGCTTCTTGCGCAGCGCAATGACTCCGGCCGATACAACCATGAAAGCGAATAACGTGCCGATGTTCGAAAGATCCGCGAAGGTGCCGATGTCCCAGATTCCGGCGGGTATGCCGACCGCCAGCCCTGCAACCCACGTGCTGACATGCGGCGTCTTGTACTTCGGATGAACTCGGGAGAAGAGCGACGGTAGCAGCCCGTCCCGCGACATCGCAAACCAGACACGCGCTTGACCGTACTGGAACACCAGAAGCGACGAGAGCATCCCGAGCAGCGCTCCTGTGCCGACGACCTTGCGCACGTTATCGTAACCCAGGTCTTTCAATACCGTGACCACGGGAGCTGCGTTCGCCAGCGTCTTCCAGTTAGCCACACCTGTCAGCACAAGTGACACGCTAACGTACAAAACCGTGCAGATCAGCAGCGTCATCAGAATGCCGAAGGGCAAGTCGCGTTGCGGCTTGTGACACTCTTCTGCAGCCGTCGAGACCGAATCGAAGCCGATGTAGGTGAAGAATACGATTGCCGCGCCCGTGACGACCCCGGAGAAGCCGTTCGGCATGAAGGGATGCCAGTTGTCCGGTTTGACCGCGCCGGCTGCAGCAAACACAAACACCAGAATGGCCGCCACCTTGATCAGCACCATGATGTTGTTTGCTTTGGCGCTCTCGCGAACACCCCGGACCAAAATAAAAGTGAGCGCCATGATCACCAGCAGCGCGGGCAGATTGAAGATGCTGCCGGTGAACTGACCGCCAACGATCATCGGCTCCGATAGCTGTCTTGGAAGATGGAATCCGAGTAAAGCGTCGAGGATGTCGTTGAAATACGCCGAGAATCCGACCGCCACCGCCATGTTCGACACGGCGTACTCAAGGATGAGGTCCCAGCCGATGATCCAGGCAACAATCTCACCGAGCGTCGCGTAGGCGTACGTGTACGCGCTTCCCGCGATCGGAATCATCGAGGCAAGTTCGGCGTAGCAGAGCCCCGCAAATAAGCAGACAACCGCTACAAGCAAGAACGACAAAGAAATCCCCGGTCCAGCGCCCGGCCGCCCAACCGTCGAAGGTGGACTGCCGCCGTGCATGATCAGGTCGAGAATGGGGGCGTTCAGAAGGGAGGGAACGGCGAGCGTTTCACCCGCTGCCGCCGTTCCCGTAAGTATGAAAATGCCTGAGCCGATGACAGCGCCGATACCTAGAGCTGTGAGGCTCCAGGGTCCGAGCGACTTTGCCAGCCGCTTCCCCGGCGCTTCAGAGTCCGCTATAAGAACATCTATGTTCTTCGTGCGGAACAGGCTCACAAGGTTAGCGCTTCTTGCTCTGTCCCTTGACTAGCTTCTGGACCTTTTTCTTGTTGGATCCGCGGGCCTCGCCGGCGGCGCGGGGAGCAACCGGAGCGGCTTCCTTACGCGCGGTGCGCTTCAGCTTTTTGCGTTCTGCTCTGTCTTCAACGTGTTTCGTATT
>DASQLD010000706.1:0-8644 GCA_035630195.1 Bryobacteraceae bacterium | reverse complement strand
AGAAGGGGAGACGCGGTGTAGCCCCGGTAATTCAAGTCAGGCTGCATGGGGTTGTTCTGCACTTCGTTCAGATAGACGCCTTTCATGCGGCGATTCAGGAAGTCGGCGAGATCAAGAGCCCCGCTGGCTTGAATGTCGCGCTCTGTGCCTGCCTGAACGGGCGCGGGAATTTCTTCCAGGCTACGATCGACGCCGGCCAAAGGGGTGGCGCTGATTACGTCGACGGCATAGGAAGTAACGCCCACTTCCAGGCTGATCGCGCGCGTCACAGGCGTCGCCGAATCGAGTTCGAACACAGACGATTGCGTGGCAAATCCTTCCCGTGAGATCTGCAAGCGATAGCGGCCGAATGGCAGCCTCGTCAGCGTGTATCGCCCTTGATCGTCGGTTTGAAAATTCTGCTTCGTCCCTAAGCTTAGGTTCTCGAGCAGCCCCGAAGCGGCGGGAGTAGCAGCGCCTGAAGTGTCTTTGACTTCAACCCGAATTTCCGTTGTGGGTTGCTGGGCCCAAAGGAGAGGGCAAAGTAGAACGACAAGGGTTAGTAGGTCTCGAGGTCCTACGCACGATTGGGCCATATAAGGACATTCTTTGTGGACCCCATTTGTTCAATGTCTTTTGCGAAAACAAATCTGCTTCACGGAATAGGAACGGCTCTTCAACGCCGTCTTGTCAACACCTTCATCGTGGCGCTCCAGCTCTCGATCGTGACATATTATTCGGCTCCGCTACGTTTGCTTCAGCAGCCGGTACAGTGAAATAAAACGTGGATCCCCGACCGTCTTCTGACTCAACCCAAATCGTGCCGCCGTGGTGCTCTATGATCCGCTTGCAAACGGCCAGTCCGATTCCCGCGCCCGGAATTTTCGTCCAGGGATGTAGGCGGGCGAATAGGTGAAAGATCCGCTCTTTGTATTCGGGAGCTATACCTATTCCGTTGTCTTCGACTGAAAATCTCCACACATTGGCATCGCGAACAGCCGCAATTTTAATTTCTGGAGGTACGGCGCTGCGGAAGCGCAACGCATTGCTGATGAGGTTCTGGAACACACGCGCCAGGTGCGTGGGATCGCAATGGAGCACCGGTAGTTCGTCTGCCACAATCGACGCCTCATGTTCGGCTATCGCAGAACTCAAATTCGCCTTAGCTACTGCCAGAACGGAATTGACATTCACATTAGCGAACTCTGGCGAATGTCCCTGTGAACGGGAGAACTCCATGATGGCTGCCACCAGCTCCTGCATCCGCGCCGATCCACCGCGAATGAAATCCAGCATCTGGTTAGCTTCTTCGCCGAGCGTGCCCCCGTACTGTCTCCGAAGCAACTGGGCGTAAATACTCATAGTGCGTAACGGTTCCTGCAGATCGTGTGAGGCAATGTATGCGAACCGTTCCAACTCGTCATTTGTTTGCTGCAATCGGTGATTACTTCGCCGGAGCTCGTCTGCCAAGGCCCGCAACTCCTCGTTCGCCTGAGACAGTTCAACGGTGCGTGCCTGGACACGTCCTTCGAGTTCCTCGTTGCTCGCGCGTAATTCCGCCTCATCTTGGTCTCGCAGGGACGCAATATAGCTGGCGAACAACGAAAGACCGATGGTCAAAATCAGACGCGTTACTTCAACGCGTCTGAAATCCCACGAGGATTGCAGAAGGTATGGTGACACGAAGTTCATTAACAAGGCGGAGAGCAAACCTGGGCCGTAACCGCCCCACCATGCCGAAATCAGGACTGCAATGACATAAGCAAAGATGACAAATGGACTGGACTTGGTGTTCATCAGCGGTGGCAAGCCGAATGCGAACACCGTCATTGTGGCCGAAGCCGCAACCGCGAGACCATACCGAATGATTGGGTTCTGAAGCTTAGCCGACCTCAGCATTGACAGCTCCGTTCCGCGGATTCGGTCTACCGAGCATCAATTACGTCCACCATCGCATCGTCCCAGATCTTCGCTGCCGTGGTTTCTTTGTAGTTATCCGTCGCGTTCGTCGCGCTGCTTTTCAGTAGTATCCCTTAGCAAGGATTCTGATAGCAATCATAGTAGCAACGGCGTGGGTACAGTTCGCTACTGCTTTATTCAGAACATTCGCGCTTCAAAACGCAAATGAGCGTACCTGCGCTCCCTGAACTTCAGGTGAACAGGGCTTCCATATCGCGGAAGCCAAGACGATGGACGGTCCAACACCTTTCTTTCTGGAGATGGTTATTCTCAACTCCACACGATTCTTGTTCGTATCCGAGCGCCTGCTTATGTGAAAGGTTCGCCACCGGCGAAGACAGCTTACAATTGCACAGTGATGGGAGTTTCGGGCAGCCAATCTCAAGCGTCGCTACCGGAATTCTCACTTATACACGGCGGTCCTTTTTACGGAGTTCGCAAAGCGCTGGGTTTCGTCCCCGGAACAGGCTTTCGCTTGGCACGGCAAACGGCCATTCTAGTCGCTGTGTTGTGGCTGCCGGTAGTGATCGGAGCAATCGCAGAGCACCGCCTACTGCCAGGCGAAGGTTCCGATCCGCTGTTCCGTCACTTTGGAATCCACGCCCGTCTTTTGGTCGCCATCCCGCTGCTCATCTACGCTGAAGTTGTGATGGAGCGCATCGTGCCCTCTGTTGTCCGCCAGTTCACGTTGGCCGGACTGGTGTTCGGTCGCACGCAAGACGAGTTCATTGAAATCCTGCACCGGGCCCAGAAGCTTCGTGATTCAATCTGGGGAAAACTGCTGGTGGGGGGTGTACTTCTGTTCTCCATCGTGCTTGCGAAGTTCCATCCACTATTGAGTGACGAAGTCGCGTGGACCGGTTCGTCAGACGTACACACTCCTCAATTCGGTTTCGCCGGCTGGTGGTTCTTATATGTGGGTCGGTTGGTCTTTATCGGTCTCTTGACGCTCTGGGCTTGGAGGCTGCTTGTGGGTTGGCGGCTGATTCTATGGATCTCGAGACTCGACCTTCACCTCGTTCCGAGCCATCCCGATCGGGCCGGAGGCCTCGGATTCGTGCAGCATGTCTCGATTGCCGATGCTTTCATTGTCTTGGCGATTTCAGTCGTTCTTGCAGGGCGATGGGGGCATGATGTGCTTTATCACTCAATGCATATCGATAGCCTTAAATTGCTCGTGGCGGCCTACGTAGTCATGGTGTTGATTCTGTTCTTGGGACCGTTGCTTTTTTTTTCTAAAAGCCTCCGTCGCTTCCAGCGCGAGGCTCTGTTGCAGTATTCGGCGCTTGTCGGCACACAGGGCCGGCTTGTGCACCGCAAATGGATAAAGGGAGAGGAAATCGGAGATCAGCCAATCCTCGATTCCCCGGAGCTGAGTTGTGTTGCGGATACAAATACGGTCTTTGACGCGGTTGAACACATGCGAGTTCTACCGATTGGCAAAGAGGCTGTGATTCCGCTCATCCTTGCCGCCGCGGTTCCTATGCTCCCCGTTTTCGCAATACAAGTTCCCCTCAAGGAATTACTTTTGAAGATCGCTACGTCCCTTATCTGACGTCTGAAGGTTCTAGGTTCGATGAGCGGAACTCGCGAGAACGTTCGAAACGCGCCGTAATCGAAGCTTGCCATAGATCGACGTGACAACTGCGGCTATCAGAACGTACAAGAGGATGCCTGCCGGCATCGATTTGTCCTCCGGAAAATTGGTAGTGGCGATACTCATTGCAATTCCTGGATGGCGCATCGCGGACGCGATGCCAAGCGCCGTGCGATCGTGTTCGTCGGGGCCGCCGATCCAGTGTCCCGCGGCAACCGCCGCCATGGCAACCCCCACGATTAACATTCCTGTCCCGTTCCCGAGCAGTATTCGAATGCCCGGCCAAGCAGTATATAGGACCGGCAGCAAACCGAGGATCAGGATGCCGAAGGCAATCTTTGAGACAAGGGGCGACAACCGATCGGCCAGATTCGGAGCCACCTTTCGAAACAGCATCCCGACGGTCAGCGGCAGCAGGATTGTCCTCGCCACAAGCTTTGCTATGTCTACCATACCGATGTGCAGTTCGCGATCGAGGATCCGGCCCATAATTCCAACGGTAAGGGGCGTTAGCACAATTGCAGTCAAAGAGACCGCCACCAACAGGCCGAAGACGTAATGCGGCCGGCCGCCGAATTTCATTTCCTTTCCAGGAAGGATCGGCGGGACCGGAGAAACTGCCATTGCAAGCAGCGCTACGGAAACCGTTTTCGGCATGTCAAAGAGCGCGACTGCCGCAATAGCTATCGCAGGAACCACGACGTTCATCGCTAGAGTGGCTCTCAGAAGCTGCCGGGGAGGTCGAAACAGGGTCCGCAGAAAGGATGTTGCGTCAGCAAACGTAGCTCCCATGCCCAGGGAGAAGACAAGAAGCAGAATGCTGACTCCGATGGCGAGCTTAATCACTTGTGCAGGATCAACCATGTAGGACTCCCGTTACTTCGAGACTGCCAGAAAGCTTTCTGAAAGGCGAACTACTAACCAAGGAATAGCCCAGGTATGTTCTCCATCTCATTCGCCTACAACAAGTGTCATAAGTGCGAACACCCCCAACAATGCAACTAGCGATGCCACTACTAGCGTCAGGCTCCACTTGTTTTCCAATCCCTCCGCGCGAAACACCTCCAGTGATTTCCAATAGTCGATAACAGCCAGTACCAGCGAGCCGGTGCCAATCGTCATCATGGCCAAACCAACCATCCCAGGGGACCAAGTGCGCCCGAAAAGGCCGACCATGGGTGCTCCTCGCGATTTCTCCAGATACTCGAAGAGCTTCACCATCGTGAAGCCAAAGCTGATCATAGAGAGCGCGGTTCGAACCCAAGCCATTAGGGTTCGATCGGCCGCGTATATGGTTCGCTTCAGCGCTAACGAGGTTCCTTCGTCAAGTTGCTTGCCACTGTCATTCGCCTTTTTGTTCGAAGGATGATCCATCGGCCTCATGGTCAATTCACAATCCTTTCTTCCGAACAACTTCCCATGCTCGGCGCCTTTCTCCCAGGCTGAACCACGCTTCAGTTAGGACAAGACAATTTTTTACTGCGGTTTGATGCAGACAAGCTATACAACGCAGTACAATTTCTTTCTTAACCAAGGCAGTTTGTCGGCCGTTCCACAGTTAATAGGGCCTTGGCAATCAAAACCAGCGGAGTGGTATGCTCATTGCGACCTACTGCTCGGCGTTATTGGATGAACCAATATGCACAACTGGGACCGGCGGTCCTTTCTAGCCTCCGTATTCTGCGCGGCCAAAGGGCTAGCGGCTCCAACTAAGAAATATCGGGTCGCGGTGATCGGCGACACCGGCCATGGCAACTATGGTCACGGGATCGACACTGTCTGGACGGCCTTTGACCGAATGGAAGTGGAAGCGGTTGCCGACCCGAGTGAATCCGGGCGCGCAAGCGCAATCACTCGGACGCGAGCGAAGCGAACCTATGCGGACTATCGAGAGATGCTTCGCGTCGAGAAACCGGATCTGGTCGGCATAGGCCCACGCTGGTTGGATCAGCGTGAGCAGATGATTACCACTGCCGCCGAAGCCGGAGCGCATATCTTCACCGAGAAACCCTTCGCCACAACTCCGGCGGAAGCCGATCGCATAGTGGAAGCGGTGCGTAAAAACAAAGTCAAACTCCAGATCGCCCATCAGATGCGCACATCTCCGTACAGCCTTCGCGCGAAGGCAATGATCGACGCAGGAGAGATCGGCGCGCTACAGGAAGTGCGTGTCAGAGGCAAAGAGGACAAGCGCGCCGGTGGCGAGGACATGATGGTCCTCGGCTCGCATCTCTTCGATATGATGCGTTACTTTCTGGGTGATCCCAAGTGGGTTGTATCGCATGTCACCAGTAATGGCGAAGAGATGACAGCCAAGCACGTGACGAAACCGACTGAACCACTGGGTCCCATTGCCGGCAATCAGATCGCTGCGATGTTCGCCTTCGACAACGGTCTTCACGGATACTTTGCGTCGCGCGCCACTGATCAGACGGACCCCTTGCGATTCGGCACGTGGCTGTACGGAAGCAAGGGTGTCTTATTCCTCCCTAACGGGATCTATCCGGGTGGCGGCCTCTACCGGCTTCGATCACCAGCGTGGCTTCCCGATGAACGCAATCGATGGGAACGAGTCGACGCCAAGCCAGATCTGGCCAATTCGGGTATCTCAGGTGACCACGAGATCGCAAACGCGCTGATGGTTGCCGATCTTGTACGCGCCATCGAACACGACGGCAAGCCTGCATGTAACGAGCAGGATGGACGCTGGACCATTGAGATGATTCACAGCATTTACCAAGCCCAGAAAACCGGCAACCGCGTGACTTTCCCGCTGCAGTCGCGGACCCATCCGTTAGAGACCGAGTTGCGTCGATGATCTGCTGAGGCGCGCCAGAAGCCGCGCGCCTATTTCGAAACTTCGTAGCCCGCACAGACCGAAGATCCGCGATCGGAGACAATCGTCCGCAATGCGGAAGAGCCAAAAGTGGTTCGAAGCGAATATCGTCAGCGCTGGTCAAAGTCCGACCAGGTCTGGCGCCGAAAAGTGCATTTTTAAACGAACAGCGCCCAACGTCATACACTTGACACCTATGAAGGCTTGGCGGTTTTACGGATTCGGTGATATGCGCCTGGACGATATTCCCGTGCCACCGATGCGACCCGGTCATGTGCTTGCCCAAATTCTCTGCGTACAACCGAGTGTCACAGAAGCTCAGCTTGCGTTCGGTATTCCCACGCTCGCTTTTGACAAAATCAAGCAGCGGCTCGAATCTGAGGCGCCCGTGCAGTTATTCGGTCACGAGTATTGCGCCCGCATCGTCGAGATTGGGGAAGGCGTGACTCGTTTCAAACCGGGTGACCGCGTAGCGGCGCGTGCGAAACTTCCGTGCGGCCAATGCGCGTTATGCGTGGACGGCCGCGCGAGCCTCTGTCGCAAAGGACCCATCATCGGATTTCAATTGCCGGGCTGCTTCTCGGAGTATGCGCTTCTGCCCGAAATTGCGCTCACGCACGTTGACGATCAGATCTCCGATAGCGAAGCCGCTTGTCTTCAATCGCTCAGTGACAGCGTTGCGGCAGTCGAGACCGCAGCTCTGCGGATCGGTGACTCTGTCGCGGTCTTCGGGCAAGGCAGCATGGGACTGGAATGTATGCAGATCGCTCGTGTCAGCGGCGCGGGCCGCATCATCGCCGTCGATGTTCGGCCCGAAGCATGTGCGATGGCAAGAGAACTCGGAGCTGATTACGTTATCGATGCTTCGCAAGAAGATCCTGTGGCGCGTATCAAGGATCTAACGGGCGGCAACGGAGCAGATGTCGTTTTCGAATGCGCTGGCGGTAGCCCGAAACAAGGGCTCGCAGGAATCGCGAGCCTGACGCAAGCCATAGATGCTGTCCGTTCGGGCGGCTCAATCATCGGAGTTTCCTTCTTTGGAGCGCCCGTCTCACTTCCCATTGATCTGCTTCGCGAACGCAGCATACGTTATGTCTTTCCGGACATCAGCACGCTGCAGCACCTGGAGCATACTGTCCGGCTGGTCAGCAGCGGTCGCGTTCGGCTAAAGCCCGCCATCACGCACGTCTTGAAGGGTATCGATAAGGTCCCTGAAGCATTTGAGATCACGGCGAATAAAGGCAAGTACAAGGCAATCAATCCTGCTCAGGTAATGATATGCGAATGACAAAGACCGCGATGGCGCTAATGAGTGTCGGTACGGCCACTTTATCGGACGCTCTAGGTAAGTCGGGGGCCATGGATCATGGCATGCGTCCGATGTCGGCGAACACGCGAATGGCAGGAGAGGCGTTCACTGTCCGAATCCACACGGCGGACATACTCATGGTTGCGAAAGCGCTTTCCGACTGTGGGAAAGGCCAGGTGCTCGTCATCGATGGTCGCGGAGAGCTCAATACAGCGCTCTGGGGAGAACTAACCACACTTGCCGCGCTGCACAAAGGACTCGCCGGTGTCGTGATCGATGGCGCGGTGCGCGACAGCGCGGCGATCCGCCGCAGCCTCCTTCCCGTATTTGCGCGAGCTGTTGTTCCCAATGCAGGCGGCGCAGAGTACCTCGGCGAACTGAACGTGCCTGTGCAATGCGGCGGTCAAGTGATCCACCCGGGCGACTGGGTAATCGGTGACGATGATGGGGTTGTAGTCGTTCCTGCAGAGCAAGCTTCCCGCGCGCATGAGCGTGCCAAACAGATCATCGAAGCGGAGAAGGTACTCGAACGGGAGATTCGAAAAGGAGCCGACCTCGGAAGTTTACTACGGACTCAAGAAGTGGTCGACCGCAAACAATCGGAAGTATTCCTTCCGCAATTGAGAAGCGTAAAGCCAAGGCAGCGGTCGTGAGCCGGCTACCGGACTGGGGCCGCGCGGACATGCCGGAACCGCTGCCTCTCTCGTTTCGAAATGCGCTGCGCACGATTGGCCCTGGCGCGATCTTACTGGCGGCTTCGATTGGCGGAGGGGAATGGCTTGTCGGGCCGGCTGTAGCCGTGAAGCACGGCATCGGCCTGTTCTGGATTGCCACTGTGGCAATTGTCTTTCAGACCATCTTCAATCTCGAGGCGCTGCGCTATACGCTCTACACGGGTGAGCCGATTGTCGCAGGGTTCATGCGGCTTCGGCCGTCCTCGCGCTTTTGGGCGACCATCTATACC
>DASQLD010000705.1:0-9098 GCA_035630195.1 Bryobacteraceae bacterium | reverse complement strand
GGACTTCCAGAGTCCGCGCTTGAAACCGTTAAAAACAGTGTCCCATTGATGCCCGGCGCTGAGAGGTTGATAGGGACATTGAAGCGTCTGGGATACAAGACGGCAATCTTGTCTGGCGGGTTTACCTTTGTCGGCCGCGAGCTGCAACGCCGGCTGGGAATCGATTACCTTCACTCCAATGAACTGGACATTTTAGACGGCCGCGTGACGGGAGAAGTGGTGACAGAGATCGTAGACGGGGCGAAGAAAGCGCACTATCTCCGCCAGATCGCCGCCGCAGAAAACCTGGATCTGGAACAAGTTATCGCGGTTGGGGACGGCGCTAACGATCTTCCGATGCTGAATATCGCCGGTCTGGGAATCGCTTTTCGGGCGAAGCCACTCGTCCGCCGAAGCGCCCGACAGGCTATCTCGACCCTAGGGCTGGACGGCATCCTCTACCTGCTCGGCGTTCGTGACCGCGAAGTCCTCACGTAGCCTGTCTGATGTCCGTCCAAAACCACGCGATAGAATAATGGGCGATTGCCCGCGGACACTGAGCTCACGATCCGTACCGTCGATCTGACCAAGAGCTACACGTCCGGCGATACGCAATTAGTAATCTTTGATCATCTGAATCTTGAGGTCCCCGCTGGTGAAAGACTCGCGCTAATCGGCGAGTCCGGAGCGGGCAAGTCCACTCTTTTGCACCTTTTAGGCGGCCTCGATCGTCCAACAAAAGGAAGGATCTTGTTCGGCGCCAAGGACATTACTGCCCTTGGGCAAGCAGAGTTAGCAGATTTCCGAAATCGTCAGATTGGGTTCGTTTGGCAGACTCATCATCTGCTTCCGGAATTTACCGCGCTCGAAAACGTGATGATGCCGCTTCTGGTCCGTGGTGTTAGTCGTGTGGAAGCAGCGCCAAAAGCCCTGGATCGCCTGAAAGAAATGGGTTTGGGCGCGCGCGCTTCTCATCGGGCAGGAGAACTCTCGGGGGGAGAGCAGCAGCGCGTTGCGATCGCCCGCGCACTGGTCACGGATCCCCAGGTTCTTCTTGCGGACGAGCCGACGGGAAATCTCGACTATAAGACCGGCCAGAAAATTGCCGATCTATTTGATGAGATACACCGGCAAAACCGGTTAACGTCAGTTTTCGTAACTCATAGTATCGGGTTCGCTCGCAGTTGTGATCGAATTCTGAAACTGGAGGCTGGCATCGTTGTCGAAGAGGACTTCCGCGCAGGAGCTGTTCGAAGCGATAATCAGGATATAGAGCGGGGCCTCTTCACTGGCTTGCAGGGTGAAGATGTGTCCCTGAAAACTGCAAGGGGAGAAGACGGTACAAACCATGTTTGAACGCTATACCGAGAAGGCCCGGCGCGTAATCTTTTTCGCGCGGTATGAGGCGAGCCAGTTCGGCAGTCCGTACATAGAGACTGAGCATCTTCTGCTCGGGCTTCTGCGTGAGGATAAGGCCCTGGCCAACCGCTTCCTGCGCTCACACGCCGCCATTGAGTCGATCCGGAAGCAGATTGAGTCGCATACGACGATCCGCGAAAAGGTTTCGACTTCCGTGGATCTGCCGTTGAGTCATGAGTGTAAGCGAGTGCTTGCCTATGGAGCCGAAGAAGCAGAGCGCTTGAGTCACAAACACATCGGCACCGAGCATCTCTTGCTCGGATTGCTGCGTGAAGATAAATCGTTCGCCGCCGAAATCCTCCACGAACGCGGGTTACGGCTGTCCCAGGTGCGCGAGGAGATCGCTCGCCAATCTTCAGAGAAAATGTCCGCTAATCGGCCTAAGGAAAGCTCGTTGCTCGCCGAGTTCAGCCGCGATCTGACGCAGGCCGCAATGGATGGATCGCTCGATCCTCTTATCGGTCGCGATTACGAGCTGGATCGCGTCATCCAAATTCTGTGCCGGCGTACTAAGAATAATCCGGTGCTCATCGGCGAACCCGGTGTCGGCAAGACAGCTATTGTCGAAGGTCTGGCCCAGCGCATCGCCGAGGGCGACGTTCCTTCGTTCCTCGCCGATAAGCGGATTCTTGCCCTCGACCTTTCCCTGATCGTAGCGGGCACCAAGTATCGTGGTCAGTTCGAAGAGCGCCTTAAGACGATCATGAAAGAGTTGATGGAGAACCAAAACGCCATCATCTTTATCGACGAGTTGCATACGCTCGTGGGTGCAGGTTCGGCAGAGGGCTCGCTGGATGCGGCGAACATTCTGAAACCCGCTCTTTCGAGAGGGGAGATTCAATGTATCGGCGCGACCACACCTGGCGAATATCGCAAATCAATCGAGAAGGATCGTTCTCTCGAACGTCGCTTCCAGGCCGTCAAAGTGCCGCCGCCGAATGAAGCGGACGCCATTCGTATCCTGTTCGGCATCAAAGAGCGCTACGAGAAGTTCCATGCCGTCGCCTACACGGATGATTCGATTGAAACGGCCGTTTACGCCTCTTCACGATTCATTCCGGACCGTTTCCTTCCGGACAAGGCCATCGATCTGATCGACGAAGCCGGAGCGCGCGTTAAACTCCGTCAGACAACTCTGCCTCCGGAAGTCGCCGACATTCAGAAACGCATCAAGTTCATCGTTCACAGGATGGAGAATGCGATTGCGAATCACGAGTTCGAGAAGGCGCGCTTTTATTCCGACGAAGAGCGCAAGGAACGTGAGAACCTGCGCGTTCTCCGCGAGAGGTACAACCTCGACGATACCTCTACCGGCGTGGTGACTAAGGACGACATCGAGGATGTGGTCGCTCGCTGGACCGGCGTTCCGATGACGGCGATCAAAGAGGAAGAAGTCAACAAACTTCTTCGTATCGAAGAGGAGCTACACAAACGCATCATCAGCCAGGAAAAGGCGATCAGCGCCTTGTCCCGCGCAATCCGGCGCTCCCGTGCCGGCCTGAAATCTCCGAAACGTCCAGCCGGTTCATTCCTCTTCCTCGGACCCACGGGCGTCGGTAAAACGGAAGTCGCCCGCGCCTTGGCGGAGTTCCTATTCGGGAGCGAGAAATCGCTCATTCGGTTCGATATGTCCGAGTTTATGGAAAAGCACTCGGTCTCGAAGCTGATTGGTTCGCCTCCCGGCTATGTCGGGTACGAGGAAGGTGGCCAGCTTACGGAGCGTGTCAAGCGCCAGCCCTATTCGATCGTTCTGCTCGATGAAATCGAAAAGGCGCATCCGGATGTCTATAACATCCTGTTGCAGGTGTTTGAAGACGGCCAGTTAACCGACGGTCTCGGGAACACGGTCGATTTCAAGAACACGATCCTGATCATGACTTCGAACCTGGGCGCCAGACACCTTGAAAAGCGCCAGGGAATCGGCTTCGGAGTCCATTCCGACGCCATTCCGGCCAAAGTCGAAGAGATGGTGATGGCCGAGGTGAAGCGGGCGTTCAATCCTGAATTCCTCAATCGTCTCGACGAAGTCATTCTCTTCACGTCGCTGGCAGACGACGATTTGTTGAAGATCATTCACCTCTTGGTGGAGCAGATCAACACGAACCTTGTCGCCAAGCAGATTCGCATCCGCCTTACGGACGATGCTGCGCGCTACGTGCTCGAAAAGAATTCCGACCGGGCATATGGCGCGCGACCATTGCGCCGGGCCCTCCAAAAGTACATTGAAGATCCGCTTTCCGAGGCGATCATTCAAGGTTCGCTACAGCGACCGGCCGAACTCGAGGTGTACCTCGGGGACTCCGGCATCTTCTGCCGTCCGATCAACAAAGACGAGAACGGGGAAGAAGTCGCTGTCGGAGCGGTCGCTGAAACGCCGGGTACTCCGCTGTATATCTTCTAATTGCAAACGACTCAGAAGAGGCAGGCGGTTCTCGTCTGCCTCTTTTTGCGTCTAAATTAAAGCCTCTGTAAACTGATGCTCCCGTTCGACGTCGAGAGCTCGACCGAAGGCCCACCGCCCCCGATCTGACCGTCCGCGTGCGTTTTCTTCATCGTTCCCTGAACAGGGAGATCGCTGCTAATGTGACCGTTCGAAGTGTTCGCTCGCAGTTGGGCGCCAGCATTTTCCGGCAGCGAAAGATTGATGGAAGCGTTCGATGTAGACAGCCGGATGCTGTTCCGATTCAGCGAGCGCACCTTTAGACTGATGCCACCATTCGAGCTTTCCAGCCGAATCGGTGTACCCTGCTCCGGCTGAGACAAATCAACATTCACACGAGCGTTAGACGTATGTCCGGTAATTGAGCCGCTGTGGTCGTTGACGTCAATAGAGCCATTCGACGTCTCAATTTCGAGAGTGCCCTTTGTGTTTAGAATGCGCACGCCGGCATTCGACGTCCGGATACGTGCGGGGCCTTCGATGTCGCGCGCCTCAACATGGCCGTTGGAGCTGGCGATCCGTTCCAGTTCGACACGGCGTGGAACTCGCAGTCTGTACCTGGCGCCGTAATTACCACGAACCGAACTGGGCCGGACCGTACGAATATTGACTGCATCGGCGGAATGTTGAATATCGATCTTCAGCGCTTTCAGCAGGTCTTCCGTAGCCGCGTACTTTGCTCCGGTGATCTCAATCGTGTCTTTGTCCCAACCCGTGACCTCCACCGATCCGTTAAGATTTTCGATGGAAACGCGCCCGCCTGGCTTCAACGAATAGCTGAACGAGAAATTCTCGGTAAACCGATCCGACCGGTCCCCCCAGACCATGTCTTCGCATCCGACCAGAAAAAATGAAAGAAGACCCACACTTAGATAGGCAGATTTCATTACAAACAGCTCCTTGCCAGATCAATACGAACGAAAGGCCAAAAGAGTTCCCCATGTTACCTTGAGGGATATCCCATGAAAAAACTGCTGGCCCTGAATCGCGGTGAGATAGCGATCCGCATTCTCCGAGCGGCCACCGAACTCCAACTTCGAACCGTCGCCGTCTACTCGCAGGAGGATCGTCTTAGCCTCCATCGATTCAAAGCGGACGAAGCATATCAGATCGGCCAGGGTAAGGGACCGGTTCAGGCATACCTCGACGTCGATAATATCGTAGCCCTTGCCGCAGAAAAAGGTGTCGACGCAATTCATCCGGGATACGGCTTTCTGTCCGAAAACCCCGCGCTGCCGAGAGCCTGCGAGCGCTTCGGCATCACGTTCGTGGGCCCGAGTGAACATCTTCTCGACCTCCTCGGCGATAAAACTGCGGCTCGTCGACTTGCTGACGAAGCCGGAATCCCCACGATTCCCGGAACACCAGATGCCATTACGAACCCCGCGGTTGCCATCGAGACGGCGCGACAAATCGGGTTCCCTCTAATTATCAAGGCCGCATTCGGCGGTGGCGGACGCGGCATGCGTGTGGTCGACCGCGCGGAAGACTTCGAAAGCCGTTTACAGGAAGCTCGTCATGAAGCCGGAGCCGCTTTCGGAAATGACGCCGTATTCCTCGAACGATATATCCGTCGAGCAAAACACATCGAAGTACAAATCCTGGGCGATAAGCACGGGAACATTCTGCATTTATACGAGCGCGATTGCTCGGTTCAACGCCGCCACCAGAAAGTAGTCGAGGTCGCTCCGGCCGTCAATCTCGATCCGCGCATCCGAAAGGAACTTGCGGACGCCGCAGTACGCCTGGCGAAGACCGCGGGATACTACAACGCCGGCACGGTTGAGTTTCTGGTAGATATGGACACGGGCGAATGGTTTTTCATCGAAGTCAACCCGCGTGTTCAGGTGGAACACACCGTAACCGAGGTTGTGACCGGTATTGATATCGTCCGCTCGCAAATACAGGTCGCGCAAGGCGAAGAACTACACGGCCCGGTCATGCGTCTTCCACGACAGGAGGACGTGCCGCTTCACGGCTATGCGCTTCAATGCCGTGTGACGACTGAGGATCCTTCGAATAAGTTCGTTCCCGATTACGGCCGCATTCAGACATACCGTTCGCCCGCAGGTTTCGGAATTCGCCTCGATGGCGCTTCGGCCTATGGCGGCGCTGTTATCACGCCGTATTACGACTCGTTGCTCGTGAAGGTCACCGCATGGAGTCGCGATTTCGAGAATGCGTGCCAGCGAATGGATCGCGCGTTACGCGAATTTCGAATCAGAGGCGTCAAGACCAATATCCCGTTCCTTGAAAACGTCGTTCATCACGAAACATTCCAGACTGGCGAAGCAACGACGCGATTCCTGGACGATACTCCCGAGCTCTTTCAATTCACGCAGAAGCGCGATCGCGCCACCAAGCTACTTACCTATCTTGGCGAGATCGCCGTAAACGGAAATAAGGAAGTAGGAGGAAAGCCGAAGCCGAAGAACCTCCGCCCGGCTCCGATTCCTCCGCACGACACATCGCAACCGCCCGATGGCACGCGGCAGTTGCTCGATCGTTTGGGGCCTGAAAAGTTTGCAGAATGGACCCGTTCGCAGGAACGCCTGCTTCTGACCGATACAACCTTTCGCGACGCCCATCAATCTCTGTTTGCAACGCGCATGCGGACATATGACATGCTGGCGATCGCCAATTTCGTATCGCATAAGCTTTCAAATCTCTACAGCTTGGAGATGTGGGGCGGCGCAACATTCGACGTCGCGATGCGTTTCCTCTATGAAGATCCCTTCGAACGATTGCAAGTCCTGCGCAAAGCAATTCCCAACATCTGTTTCCAGATGTTACTTCGCGCTTCGAACGCCGTCGGTTACACCGCGTATCCCGACAATGTAGTGCGAGAGTTCATTCATGAATCAGCAAAGCAGGGAATCGATATCTTCCGTGTGTTCGACTCCTTGAACTGGCTGCCCAACATGAAGATCCCGATGGAAGCCGTCCGCGATACCGGCCGTATCTGCGAAGGCGCGATCTGCTACACCGGAGATCTCTTGGATCCCAAAAGGGACAAATACACGCTGAACTATTACGTTCGAATGGCGAAGGAACTCGAACGCATGGGAGCGCACATCCTCGGCATAAAAGACATGGCCGGTGTTTGCAAGCCCTACGCAGCAGAGAAACTTGTCCGGACACTCAGGGAAGAAGTTGGCTTGCCGGTTCATTTCCACACTCACGATACCAGCGGCATCAATGCATCTTCCATCCTGAAGGCCGCCGAGGCCGGCGTCGATGCGGCGGATGGCGCGATGGCGTCGATGAGCGGTACGACGAGCCAGCCAAATCTCAATTCGATAGTGGCTGCGCTTAACAACACGGCCAGAGACACGGACCTCAATATTGAGGCTCTCCAGCAAGCGGACGATTATTGGGAAGCCGTGCGCGGCTACTATGCGCCATTTGACTCAGCGCCCAAATCGGGCACGGCCCAAGTGTATCTGCATGAGATGCCTGGCGGGCAGTACACCAATTTGCGTGAACAAGCCCAATCGATGGGCCTCGGGGCTCGTTGGCCAGAAATTGCCAAAGCCTACGCTGATGTCAACATGGCGTTTGGCGACATCGTCAAAGTGACACCCTCAAGTAAAGTTGTCGGCGACCTCGCGATCTTCCTGATCAGCCACGGCATGACTGTCGAGGAGTTCAAGAACCTCGGACCGCATCACACTGTAACGCTCCCAAACTCGGTAGTCGACATGTTCTCCGGCTCTCTCGGAGAGCCTGAAGGAGGATGGCCTAAACAAGTTCAGGATGTTGTCCTACGCGGAGCAGAGCCCAAATACGGAAGGCCGGGCGAACACCTGCCGGCTGTCGATCTCGACAAAACACGACAGGAGCTGAGCGAGAAAATCGGTCGCGACGCGTCACAGTCGGAGTTAATGAGCTACCTCATGTATCCCGAGGTATTTCTGCAATTCGAGCGCGCCCGCGATGCCTTTAGCGACGTTAGCGTTATCCCGACGCCCGAGTTCTTCTACGGAATGGAGCCCGCCACCGAAATCACAATGGAGATCGAGGAAGGCAAGGTACTCATCATCAAGTTCCTCACGATCGGTGAGGCGCATCCTGATGGCACACGCACAGTCTTCTTCGAACTCAATGGGCAACCGCGCGAAGTCACGGTGGTCGATAAAACCCTCAAGGTTGAGGCGACCCAGCGGCAGAAAGCCGATCCAGGCAATCCGGGGCACGTCGGCGCCCCGATCCCTGGAGCGGTAACCTCAATCGCGCTCGAACCGGGTCAGAACGCAAAGAAAGGCGACCGGCTACTCATCATGGAAGCGATGAAGATGCAAACGACTGTATACGCTCCTATCGACGGCAAGTTGCAAGAATTACTCGTCAAAGTCGGTGACACTGTCGATGCGAAAGATCTGCTCGCCGTTATCGCGTAAACGCGTTACAGATTCTCCGGGATATCGTACGGAGCCCGGTAATCGCGGGTCGCGAGCGAGTTCGCTTCATCGTCGCCCAGGAACATTCCTGTCGACTGATTTAGCCTCACTGTCCGTCCGACTCGATAAGCGATATTCGCCAGATGGCAGAACGCGGCTGAGCGCGCCCCAATCGCGATCTCGGCATTAAGCTTCGTGTAATCGCGTGATCGGATTGCATCGAAGAAATTCTTCATATGCTGTTCTGTCGGTTCGTCGGCATTTTTTTCCTCAGAAACCTTCTCATACTTCTCACGGTTCCCTGCCCCTGATCCGCGAGCTACTTCGCCGCTCAGATCCCCCGCGCTGCTTTTGTACAACTCGTAGCCCGTGTGGTCCACGATCATGAACCCGAGCGTTCCAAAAAAGATATTGCCCACGTAGTTGGGACCCTTTAATCCTCCTAGCCCTTCCGGAGGTGTGGGCAGATTCCGCACTTCGAACGTCATTTGGGCATCGCCGAAATCGAAAGTTGCCTGCTGTGTATTCGGCGTTTCCTGGTCGTCATGCCAGGTAAACTTACCACCCGTCGATGACACCGAGATCGGCCATCCCGACCGGCCCAATCCCCAAAGGGCAATGTCCATTTCGTGCACACCCTGATTCCCGATGTCACCATTGCCGGTGTCCCAGAACCAATGCCAGTTGTAAGCGAACTTGTTTTTGCTATACGGCTTGTATTGAGCAGGCCCGAGGAACTTGTCCCAATCGAGCCCCGCAGGAACGGGTTCATCCGGCGTTCGTCCAATTGAAAAACGTCGGCGGAAGCAAATGCCACGCACATGATAGACCTGTCCGATGGCTCCTTCTCGGATCAATTG
>DASQLD010000704.1:0-5735 GCA_035630195.1 Bryobacteraceae bacterium | reverse complement strand
TCCAGACGGTATATCCGCTCGCGGAAAACACCGGACTCGCCTTGACGACCGCTCACTTCTATACACCGAGCGGACGGCTGATCCAGCGCGATTACTCGCACACGTCGTTCTACAACTACTACTACAATCGTAAAGAAGGCGACGTTTCCAAGAATCCCACCGACGTGAAGATGACCGACAGCGGCCGTACCGTTTACGGCGGCGGCGGAATCTCGCCGGACGAAAAGTTCACCGCTCCCAAATTCAACAAATTCCAGACCGAGGTTCTCCGTAAGTTCGCATTCTTCACGTTCACCGCTAAGTACTTCGGTGGTCGGGAAGCAAAGCTGCCGAAGGATTGGGCTCCGGACACTGCCGTCATGAACGACTTCCATCAGTTCCTGCTGAAGGAAAATGTACCTTTCACTGAGGCGGAATACGCCGAGAACCAGCAGTGGCTCAAAGAGCAATTGCGCCGCGAGATGTACATTACGGCATTCGGTGTGGAGGAGTCCCGCAAACTCGGTATCGAAACCGATCCGATCGTTCTTAAAGCGGTCGACTCCCTGGAAAAGGCCAAGACGCTCCAGGAGAACGCGAAGAAAATGATCGTGCAGCGGATGCAGCAGCAGAAGT
The DNA here is from genome assembly GCA_035630195.1 of Bryobacteraceae bacterium. Lineage (GTDB taxonomy): Bacteria > Acidobacteriota > Terriglobia > Bryobacterales > Bryobacteraceae > DASQDN01. The sequence continues at coordinate 5,120 of DASQLD010000704.1, read as the reverse complement.
CGCCGCGCCGCTAACCTACGCCTGAGCTTAAGATGAGATAAGGGCCGGATTTTACTCCGGCCTTTATTTCAAGTGACCGACTACATCCCCCACCCTCAGATTGCTGTCCTTGACACCGGCGGACAATACACACATCTCATCGCTCGCAAAATCCGGGAACTCGGTGTTTACGCCGAAGTTCTTCCAAGCGAAACCCCCGCCGCCGAGCTACGTAACCGTCGCGGCCTCATCATTTCCGGAGGCCCGGCGAGTGTCTACGAAGAGGGCAGCCCAACTATTGACCCTGCGGCGCTGATCGCCGGTCCAGCCGTTCTCGGCATCTGCTACGGACAGCAACTCATGGCGCATTTGCTCGGAGGAAAGGTCCGCAAGGGCGACAAAGGGGAGTACGGACAAGCCACATTCAATCTCCAGAAGGATTCCCTCCTCTTCCGAAACGCCTCCGGCTCGCAGCAGATCTGGATGAGCCACCGCGACACAGTGGAAACTCCGCCCGCTGGCTTTGAAGTGCTCGGGAAGACTGAAACCTGCACGATCGCCGCCGTTGCCGATGAGGCCCGCCGTCTTTATGGAGTTCAGTTTCATCCGGAGGTTGTACACACACGAAACGGCCGCCAAATCCTCACAAACTTTCTGTTCGACATTTGCGGCTGCCAGCCCGACTGGGATCCTCGCCATCGCGTTCCGCTAGTCGAAGATGGCATCCGGGAAGTCGTCGGCGATAGAAACGTATTCTTCTTCGTTAGCGGCGGAGTCGATTCCACGGTAGCGTTCACGCTCTGTCTCAAAGCGCTGGGAACCGAACGCGTCAGCGGCTTCTACGTCGATACGGGATTAATGCGCGAGGGAGAAACCGCGTTCGTTCGAAACCTCTTCCGAACTCTCGGCAGCGAGAGCTTTATGGTTGAGGAAGCCGGTGACCAGTTCCTAGGCGCCCTCGGCGGTGTCATCGATCCCGAGGAGAAACGCCATATCATAGGCGAGCAATTCGTTGCGGTGCAGGATCGCATTCTGCGCACCGGGCATTTCCTCGAAGGCGCGTGGATTCTCGGCCAGGGCACCATCTATCCCGACACCATCGAATCCGGCGGGACCGCGAAGGCCGACCTGATCAAGACCCACCATAACCGCGTCGCCGGCATCCAGAAGTTAATGGAGGAAGGACGCATTATCGAACCGCTCACGTATTTCTACAAAGATGAGGTTCGAGAGATTGGGCGCGAACTCGGACTGCCAGCCGAGTTCCTTGATAGGCATCCCTTCCCCGGTCCGGGTCTTGCGATCCGTTGCCTGTGCTCGGGCGAGGAAGCCAGTCCCACGCCACTCGAAGGCGGATGGATGATTCCGGTACATTCGGTCGGAGTGCAAGGCGATATGAGAAGCTATCGTCCGGTGCTCGCGATTCGTGGCGGGCAGCGGGAAGCAACCAAGCTGATCAATCTGCGCTCCGAGATCAATCGAGTGGTATCCGAGATTCGCACTATCGCGCCTATAGCCGAGATGCGCGTTCGACCGGCGACTTTAACGGCTGATCGCCTCGAACGTCTGCGGAAGGCGGACGCCGCCGTGCGGAGCCTCTCAGAGAGTTCCGGCTTTGAGGATCACGTCTGGCAATTCCCTGTGATCCTGATCCCCTTCGGAACCGAAGCGGCGCCGGATTCCGTTGTTCTCCGCCCCATCGATTCTGTCGACGGCATGACCGCGCAATCGGTGCCTATGGATCCCCAGCTATTAAATCAAATGACGCACGAAATCCTACAGGTTCCCGGTATCGCGGGAGTCTTCTACGATCTCACGCACAAGCCGCCAGGAACGATCGAGTGGGAGTGAAGCCGCCGTCAGATGCGGTGGAATCCCTTTAAAATATCGCGCGTCGAGTAGCGTAGCGCGACAGGTCTTCCGTGCGGGCAACTCATTGGATAATCGGTCTCGGCCAATGCGCCTAAGAGCCACTGCATCTTCGATTCATCCAATTTCATGTTGACCTTGATCGCTGCCTGACATGCGATAGATGCAGCGATATTGCGCCGGATGTCGTCGAGTGACAAGCTCCGCAACTCGCTTTCAGGGATTTCCAGAATTTCAAACAGGATCTTCTCAATTTCGGCCGGCCCAACGCCCGCAGGCCCGGCCTTCATCGCAATCGTCCGATTGCCGAAGGGCTCAGTTTCGAGACCTGCCGCATTCAGCTCGTCGGCAATCCGGGCATATTGAAGCAGTTGCGGCGAAGTCAATTCGAGAACAATAGGCATCAGCAACTGCTGACGTTCCACTGCGCCTGACCTGCGTTGCTTGAGCACCTTTTCAAATAGGATTCGTTCATGCGCGACATGCTGATCGACGATCCAGAGTCCGTCCTTGCCGGCCGCGATGATAAAGCTGTTGTGAATCTGTCCAAGCGGCCTCAAGTCGAGTAGCGAATGCATCGATTCGAGCGTCTCGGACGCAATCGGCATATTCCCATGTCGGTCGGGGATCACGAGCCGGCCGGGTGTGGCCGCGCGCGGGCGGTCAAATATCGGAAGCGCTTCATCGGGTATAGGAACTGCTGACTGCGCAGGCGCCCAGGAGTTGACCGGCATCGCATCGAAGCGTTGCGCTTCAATCGTCTGCGTGAACTCCGAGAACGGCAACCCGGCGGCTGGCTGTTGGTGGACTGGCTGGGGTGAAACAGGTTGAGGAACGGCAGAAACCGGCCGGCTTGCAATCAGTACATCTCGAATGGCATCGCGCACGAAATCGTGAACGAATGAGCCGTGACGAAACCGTACTTCGGTCTTCGACGGATGAACGTTCACATCCACCTCCTCGGCATCGCAGTCGAGGAACAACAGCGCAAAAGGATAGCAGGCCGGCGGTATCAGATTGTGATAAGCGGACGACAACGCGTGCATCAGCAGCTTGTCGCGGATCAACCGGCCGTTGACGAATAGATAGATCGAATTGCGATTCAGCTTCTGCACCTGCGGCCGGGACACGAACCCGCGCAGCGCAAACACCCGGTCTCCGGAATCATCATCGCCGCTGGCAAGGGTCAGCGTACGCTCCGTGTACCCTAGGTCGACAAGATCCTCAATGACCTGAGCTCCGAATATCTGGTAGACACGCTCACGAATGTTCGATACCGGGGTAACGGTCAATAGCGTTTGCGGACCATGACGAAGCTCGAAGCTCTTATCGGAATGCGCAAGACTGTAATGAGTGACAAGCGATGCGATGTGCGCCAGCTCCGTCTGGTCCGTGCGCAGAAACTTCCTGCGAGCCGGCACATTGAAGAAAAGATCGCGAACCGTGATGACTGTGCCGCGAGGCAGCGCAGCTTCGTCGCACCGAAAAATCTTCCCGCCCGCAATCTCGACCGCGGTTCCAGTTGTCTCGTCCGCCGCTCGCGTCTCGAGAAGCAACCGCGAAACTGCGGCGATGGACGGCAAGGCTTCGCCGCGGAAGCCCAACGTCGAAATAGCAAGCAGATCGTCGGCGTCCCGCAGCTTGCTGGTCGCGTGGCGTTCGAATGCCAGTAGCGCGTCGTCGCGAAGCATTCCGCTGCCATTGTCGGCGATACGGATCAGTCGCCGTCCGCCATTTTCGATCTCGATGCGCATATCGCTGGCGCCGGCGTCGAGCGAGTTCTCCAAAAGCTCTTTTAAAACGGAAGCGGGCCGCTCCACAACCTCTCCGGCCGCGATTTTATTCGCGACGTGATCGGAGAGAATGCGGATGCGGCCCATTCCCTATCAGTTTAGGGGGTGAGGATTTCGTTACTGGACGGCGATTCCACGCTCGGATAGCAGATCGCCCGAGACACGGAACAAGTTCGTCAGGTTGCGGCGATACTGTACGGTCTGATTCACAAGTACCGACTGCGCCTGCGTCAACTGTGTCTGAGCGTCAAGCAGGAAGAACAGCGTGATGGTACCCAGATCATAGCGCTTCGTATCGGCCGCCACGCGCTTCTCAGCCAGATCGAGCGAGATCTTTGCGAGTTCGATACTGGCCTTGCTGTTTTCTACCTGAGTGATCGCGTTCAGGACTTCAAGCCGAACCGTCTGCTCCTGATTCCGCAAGCGCAGCAATTCGAGCCGCTTGTTGACAACCGCGTCCGCGTAGTCGGCCGAGGCGCGGCGATCGCGAATTGGCAACTGCAGACTCAAACCGAATCCATAAACCGGATAGTTGAATGCGAACAACTGATTTAGAGAATCACCGACACCGCCCGGCAGGATGTTCACGATCGTATTGCGTGTACCATCGTCTCCGAATACGTTGCTGCGTTCATAGAACGTACCGCCGCGGCCCGAGGAGCCATACTGGCCCGTCAAGCGAAGATCTGGACGAAGAAAATTGGTTGTCGTCTCAATGTTCAGATCCGCGACATCGAGATTCTGCCGCACAGCTTTCAAATCGGGTCGTTGGCGAAGCGATTTCTCAACCACCATTTCCTTATCGAATGCCGCCTGAACCGGTGCGGCAACGTCCTCGGTGAGCACGATCGGCAATTGGCGAAGTTTGGGATCCAGATCGGCTCCCATTTGACGGCGTAGGGCATCCTCGGCCTGCTCCAACCGGAAACGTGACTGGCTGACGAGGATCTCGGCATTGGCGTACTGCGCTTGAGGCTGGTAGATTTCAAGCTCGGAGATCGCGCCGAGTTCGAGTTCCTTTTGCGCGCGCTTTAGCGTTTGATCGGCCAGCGCAAGAGCCTGCTCCTGCACGCGTAGATTTTCGCGCGCGGAAATCACTTCCCAATACGCGTTCTCCGCGTTGGCGACAAGCCGCAGAATCTGATCCTGGATCGTGAACTCGCTGGCACGCAAACGGCTGCGGGCGATCGTCACCGGCATGCGATTGATGTAGCTGCCTCGATTGCGCAGCAGCGGCTGCGTGAAATTTGCATTGAGGCCGCTGTTGTAGCCGGGATTGAAAAGGGTAAGCGCGCTGTTCGTCGACTGCTTCGTGTTCGTGAAGTCAACGTTGAGCGTGGTGCCGGTCTGTAGCATCTGTTGATACCGGATCGAGAACGGCTGAGTCAACTGGTTCACGACATTCGCGCCCGCAAGAGCATCGCTGGCGGGAGTCTGGCGGCGAGCAGTAGAAAACGCTGCGTTGAGGAATGGATCAAA
>DASQLD010000703.1:0-8696 GCA_035630195.1 Bryobacteraceae bacterium | reverse complement strand
TGAGTTCCAGAAGATCGCCGGAATCTGCGAAACGCACTATGTCGGGTTGGTACCGCACTTTACGGGACCGATCTCGGAAGCGGCGATGGTCCACTGTTCCACTGTGTTTTCAGGACCAGTCCTGATGGAGATGCTGAATGGCGGCCGCAGTAAATGGGATTACCTGAAGCAGGCGTTTGACTTTAAAGACGGAAAGCTTTGGCCTAATGATCGACCGGGATTGGGCGTTGAGGTCGACACTACGAAGCTTCAACAGATCGGTGATTTCAAAGAGCGATACACGGCGATTCCAATGATCAGCCGGCCTGACGGATCGTATACGAATTGGTAAACGGGTTTTACGCTAACCTTGCGGGCTGTGTAGCGGCAGGTGGTTGCGTTCGCCCGGCAGCGGCATGGTCATGGCGGCGTCGAGTTGGCGTTTGAAGAAGGCGGCGCTGGGTTCGTTTTGTAATTCGTCTTCTTCGTCTGTCTCTTGTTGGGTCTGAAGGAGTTGGATCTCTTTCCAGGCCTTCTCGTAGGCTCGGCGGAGTTGGGCTGCGTGGCGGACGAGCATGCGGTAGGACTTGGACTCGGCGACTTCGGCGTAGGCGACGTCGAGAGCGTCGGGCGTGCCCGCTTCTTCGTGCTGTTTGATTGCTTTCTTGAAGAGAGCCGATTCCATAGATTCGATGCGGCGGAGACGCCACCGAGCAGCGGCCATTTCCTGAACGAGCTCGCTTTCGAGATCATCGGTGGGCTTGAATCGGTTGATGAGTGACGCCTCGAGCTTGTCGTAGGCTTCCTGCGATTCATGCGGAAGAACGACGCGGCTGCTGGTGAGTCCGTGCTTCAAACTGTTCTGAGCGGATGTGGCTTTTCCTTCAGCGGTGATGGGTCCGTTCGATTTGGCTCCGTTGATGCGTGCTGTGGCGGCTTGCGACATGCGTGTATCTCCTGTTTTATCGTGGCACGGGTGTGGATGGGTCCAACCGGGTTTTGAAGGAGGTTTGTTGAAAATGCAGGTAAATATAAATTTTCGACCGGCGTCAACAGGGTTCCGAGACCTTCGGGTCTCGCCTGGAATTTGGACATTCCGAGTCGTCTCCCGGAATTCTTTCGTTAGCGCCGTCCTGCAGATTCAACGGCCGAACTGAGAAGGTGTGTTCCACCGGGACCACGAAGTCTTGGTTCGCCGTCGGCACAACTGCAGCCCCGCAGAACCGTTCTGTAAGCTCAACCTCCAGATTGCCGACTTTCTGCCTACCCGGAATGTTCCGGCTCAATAGTGATAATCTGATCGAACCATGGGCAACAATGTTGTGACTGCGTTTGCGGCGATGAAGGCAGGAGGACCGCTTGAACCTTGGAGTTTTGAGAGTAGCGCTCTAGGTTCAGACGAGGTCGATATCGATGTAACGCACTGCGGTGTGTGCCATACCGACCTTCACTTAATGAATAACGATTTCGGGATTACAGCTTATCCGTTTGTTCCCGGGCATGAAGCCGTGGGTGTGGTGAAAGCAATCGGAAGCGGCGTGACGCATCTGAGGTCGGGCCAACGTGTCGGTGTCGGATGGCAGCGCGGCACTTGTGGAGAATGTGAGTGGTGCGGCAGCGGCTTGCAAAATCTATGCGCGAAATCTCGCCCCACCTGCCTGGCTGGTTATGGCGGCTTTGCGAAGTCCTTACGCGTGGATAGCTACTTCGCCATTCCCGTTCCCGATGCATTGGGTTCCGCGGTCGCGGCGCCGATGCTCTGCGCCGGCATTACTGTCTACAGCCCGTTGCGCAGATATCTTGGTCCAGGAAGCCGCGTGGGGATCGTCGGCATCGGAGGTCTGGGCCATTTGGCAATCCAGTTCGCGCGCGCGATGGGCGCGGAGGTAACTGCGATTTCGACCACCCAGGATAAAGCGGCCGAAGCGACAAGATTCGGCGCGCATCATTTTGTCAATTCTACGGATCCTGAACAGATGAAAAAGCTCGCCGGCAGCTTGCACGTTCTAGTGGACACGGCGACCGCAAATCTGGATTGGAGCGCTTACCTCGCCACACTTCGACAGAACGGTGTGTTCTGCATCGTGGGCGGGCCTCAAGGACCAGTTGTGTTGCCCGTCTTGCAGATGATTTTTGGACAGTACACCTTTGCCGCGAGTATGATCGGTCCGCCGTCCGAAATCGAAGAGATGTTCCGCTTCGCCGCACTGCACAATATTCGAACTGCCGTAGAAGAGATTCCTCTGGACCAAGTCAATAGCGCGATGGACAAAGTGCGAACCAATAAGGCCCGTTACCGCATGGTGCTGACAATGTAGCTGATCGACCCGGAGAACCGGCGGCATTCGTTGCGGCTTACTTCCCGCGCTACGGGCATCCCTAATCGAGCCAATGGAGTCTGCTTCGAGCCGGCAATTAGATCCTTTCTCGGCCTTGTTACCGTGCGATTGTCTGCGTCTAGCGGATTAAGTTGGATAAGCGGCTTTAAGGGTTCACCCTGAGAAGTCCTTAGGGATCATCGAAGGGCAGGGGTAGCAACGCTTGTGTCATGTTGATTGCTTCGCCAGGCGCAAGGTCACCGCCCATATAATGAACTGCTTCATTTAGACCGAGAGTCCCTGGCGCATACCCAATACAAACCTGTTGGGCAGATTGAGGTGTCACAGGTTATCTCGCCATCCACTTTGACGGTCAGATTCAGATACCCCAATGCTCCGGTCGTAAGCGGATCCGAATCATCCTCCGAACTGACATGGACAGGTGAGAATAACCAAAACCAACAAAGGCGCTACCAGAACCGGAGCTGCCTGCGGCGCCAGATTGGAAAGAACCGTGGTCTTACCGGCAAGCTGAAAAGGTGGAATCAGTGTGCTGATTTTTGCTGCCGGCAGGTAGATCGGCATCGTTACGTTTGCTCGAAAGTGAGTGTGACCGCCACTTTCTGAGCGCAGAAACGCGCCGTGACATGAGCGCGGCGCGTGTTGTCCCAATAGAGATCCGCTGTAGATTCGAAGTGATTCGCTACAAGTTGGGCAAAGCTCTGCATCCTGTTCTAGCCGAATTCATCCTTCCGAATTGGAACAGGCGAGAGATCAGAAACCCTGCCACTTCTCGATGAAGTTGGCGCTACCGCCGCCTTTCCCCGGAAAAAAGTCGCGCAACACGACCGGCCGGTTAATCGTGGACTCGAGCCTTACGGTTTTGCGAACGCTCACATCCTTCGTTGTGGTCACGTTAAACATGCCGAGCACTTTGGTTTTGTGCGGCGCGGGTACGGTTGAGTATTGTGACACCAATTTATAGGTGTAAACAGTCGCGTTCTCCTGTAGGTAGAACGTCCACAGGCGGCCATATCGAATTCCAAAAACGCAGCCCCACGGAACCACGCGGCTTACGGTGATCATGCCGGAAGGTAACGTCTTCAACCATCGCAAGTACTCGTCGGTGTGAGCTGTTTTTGCTCCACCGGAGATTCCCGTCTGATTGATGTAGTCGGTATTGTTGACCTCGTGCGTCTTACCGCCGTGGATGTTATTGGCCGCGAGATTCGCCTCTAATAAGTGCCGCCAGAAAGTAGATGGGTCATTTCCGTAGGGCGTTTGGGTCTGGCTGATGCCGGCGTGCGTGACGGTAGGAGACCGAGGGTCTCCGCGCACAAATACCGAGCAGCCATTGATTGCAGCCGTGAAGAAGATCTTGGGGTCGTCAGGATCGTCGTCATCCTCGTTCTCCCGCTTTGGAATCGTCATGTCGATCAGGTGATGACTTTCCCAAGGGAGGAACCAGACCGGAATATGTCCCACAGGGATCTTTTCTTTGCCGCTCGGAATGATCGCTTGAAAGGTCAACGCGCCATGAAAACTGTCGTGCTTTTGCAGCTTAATCCATGCGATCTTTTTGTTCACGGGAGCGTGCATGAACTGCATGGTTGTAGGGGTGTCCGGCTTGAAGAAGCGCGAGAACATTCCGTCTGTCGCAATGGTGGACCTCGATGAGACCGGAAGGATTTTGTTCCGGCGTTTTGAGCCGAGGTGGTCGATCAACTCGTCTCCAACCGCCCCATCGGGCGGGGACACGGAATAGACTCGGAACAGATCGAGCGGCCTGTCCCGAAGCATCTTGGTGTATTCGTCTAAAGGAATCGGGGGCAATGGCCTGTTGGGCGGATTGCCCGGTAATGGTATGCCTGTATCAGACAATGAGATCTCCCAGATAAGTACGGATCGAGCCGGCATTTCGCCCGCTCGATCCGCAACCCTATTAATCGGAGAACTTATTGATTGTCTTTATGGTTAAAGAAGATCGGACTACTTCCGGCTCCGATACATTGCTGAGCTCTACGTTGTCGATGATGGAGCCCTGCTGATCGGCCGGTCCACCTTGGGTAAATGTCCGCGATCCACTGGTCGTCTGTCTGCATTCCCACCGCCGCCTGCGGTACAGCTTTGGCAGGGGCCATCACTTTCGATTCGAAGTTGGCCACAGGAAGGATGATATCGGAGGCGGCTGGAATGAGCCGAACTTCGTGCCGTCGGCTCGTCGCCCCGTGTAGTGGACGGTATATTTCTGGCCATCTTGCGGTCGCTCCGGTTCCCCGCTGCGGTTCGATGTAACGCAAAGTTGCCAAGTCAACAGCGCCGGCCTGGGCGAACCAATAAAGCGACACTGCAAGCATAGCCTCTAGTCTCCCACTGCGGGAGAAGGCTGAGGCTCGGATGAAGGTGAAGTAGGACTGCTAAGGAACCACATGCGCTTGACCCATGTAGCTAGATCGTCAAACAACTCGTAGTACACAGGCAGGACGATGAGGGTTAGAGCGGTTGAGGAAATCAACCCACCCATCACGGTGCGGGCAAGCGGGAAATAGCGCAACTCGAAGATGCCGCTGGTTCCGAAGGCCAGGGGAACCAGTCCGAGGATGGTAGTACAGGCCGTCATCAGGATCGGTCGGAATCGTTCGCGGCATCCTTCGAGCACGGCTTCATGACGCGGCAGTCCACGTTTCCGTAGATTGTTAATGTGATCGATCAAGACAATGCCGTTATTCACGACAACGCCGACCAAAACCATGAGCCCGATCTTAGTCATCAGGTTATTTGGCGTACCGGTAAGTATTAATGTTCCGACAACCCCGACCAAAGCGAACGGCAACGAAAGCATGATCGAAAACGGATGAGATATGGACTCGAACAGAGACGCCATCAAGAAATAGACCATCGCCAGAGCGAACAGAATGTTGAAGAGAAACTCGTTATCTTCCTTTTCCTCGCGCTTGGTCCAGAAGCCATAGCTCCAGCCATACCCTTGCGGGAAGTTGAGCGTATCCATCACTTCCGTAACGATCTTCTTGCCTTCCTCTTTCTTCTCGCCCCCATAGACGGCGAACATCATCGTGAACGTGCGGCGATCTTCACGCCGGATGGTTCCCGGGGTCTTGACGATGTCGAGTTTGGCCACCTGCTCTAGCGTCACGTCGTTGCCATCCGGGCCTGTCCCAACGACGATCGATCGCAAATCCTGCAAGTCGTTACGGTCACTCGCTTGAAGCCGCATCCAGATGTCGACTTCTCCCTCAGGTGTGCGATAACCGCGAATCTCCTGCCCGCGGACAACAATGCCTAAAATACTGGCGAGCGATTGCGACGAGATGTTGTACTTCTTCGCCAAGTCGCGATCAAGACGGATCTGTACTTCCTGCCTGCCTTTGTCGGAATCCGTATGGATCTCGTTGAAACCGGGACGCGAACGCAATCGCGTACGGGCTTCGGTGGCGAACTCCTGGAGTTTCGAGGGATCGTCGCCATAGATATTCACGCCCAGCCAGTTCTGGTTCTCGGCGCCTTCTTGCTGACCTAGCTTGATGCTAGCTCCCGGCACGACAGGGAGTCCCTTAGCCATATCTTTGCGCACGTTCTTCAGTTCTTCGAGAGTTACTTTCTCTTTGTCGAAGGAGACTTGGGTGTGCGCACTGTTGTTGTTGAACCAGGTAGAGACGTCTTTGATCTTGAACTTGGCCTTATTTTCGAGCAGGTATTTCTCAACTGGTCCGACGTAGTCGCGTTCGATCTTGGCATAGTGGAAGTTCTCGGAGAATTCATATTGGATCGTCAGATCCTGAAGATCCTGTGCTTCCGGGGAATTGTCAGGAATCTTCTTGAGATTCATGAATGCGACCGTCATCATTAACGGAACGACGACGAAGCCGACAGTGAAAGGATGCCGCACAGACCATCCGACGGTTTTCATATAACCATCTCGCAATTTGTGTTTGCGGTTCTTGTCCCCGACGAAAGCAATGTGTTTCTCGGGCAGGAACTTTGCGACGGCCAGTGGAATGAGTGTCAGAGATATGAAGAGGGAGCAGAGTAGCGCAAGGATTATCGAGGTTCCGGTATCGGCAAGCCAGATCGATAAGTTCGTCTTCTTCCCGAAGACGAGGGGCACGAAGATAATGATCGAGGTCAAGGTAGCTGCAACGACGGCGCTAAGAACCTCCTTCGTTCCCACGATGGCGGCGGTGACGCGATCCATTCCGCCCTCGATCTTCTGGTAGATGGATTCGAGGACGACGACCGCGTTATCTACAAGCATGCCGGCGGCGAGCATCAGACCCATCATGGAAAGCACGTTTAAAGTCTTTCCGAGCAGGTACATGAATCCGATGGTTCCCACCATGGAGAAGGGAATAGCGAAGCCGATGACCAGCGTTGGCGCCAACCTGCGCAGGAAGACAAACAGGATAAAGACGGCTAGACAAGCGCCGATGATCCCCGCTTCCAGCAACCCATTGATGGATTTCGTGATTTGTTGCCCTGCATCCCACCAAAGCTTGATGGTAGTGCCTTTCAGCGCGGGATCTTTCTCGATTTCCTCGATCTTTTCTCGTATTCTTGCTACAGTCTCAACGGTATTCGCTTGAGAAGTCTTACGGATATCGATGCCCACGGCATGCTTGCCGTTCAGGTGGCGGCCACTTGTCCGAAGAGGCTTGTCGTAGACAATGTCGGCGATATCTTTGAGTTTCAAGCCGCGGCCATCGGCAGGAAACTGACGGATGTCCTCAAGGTCTCGAATGACTCCGCGCGTGATCGCTTCATATCGGCTGTGGCTATCTTCGACGCGGCCGAGAGAAACATTCAAATTGGCATTGTCCAGCCTGCGGAAGAGTGATCCGACGTCTACCCGATGCCGCTTCACGTCATCCAAACGAAGGTAGATGTCCACTTCGCGCCTGGCAGCGCCAAACAATTCGACTTCCGCTACTCCCGGAATACGCTCGATCGGCTTTTTCACCTTGGCTTCGAGCAGATCGTATGCGTTTCTGAGATCGACGCCCGAGGAGAACTGACCCCCAATGATCGGCTCGTCGTTTGTACTCCAGCTTTGGATCGCGACGCGCTGAACGTCACTGGGCAACTCGGAGCGGATGCCATCGACCTTTTCCCGCACATCGGCCAGAATCATGTCGACGTTCTGGCCCCATTCGAGACCGATGCTCACGTTCGCTCCATCGTCACCGGACCGTGACTGCAGCCGCTGAACGCTAGGCAAAGTGCTCAGCGCTTCCTCAACCGGCTTCGCGATGGACTCGAGCACTTGACCTGGAGTCGAATTGGGATAGGGAACAAAAACGTTGACGAACGGAAAGCTGATGTCCGGTGTCAGGACAACGGGAATACGACTGATGGATACCCCGCCCAAGACCATGAAGGAGGCGAAGATCATCAGAATCGTAACAGGATGCTCGATGGAGAATTTTGCCAGGCGCATGCCAATCGCCTGCTTTTCCTCCTTGGCTTGAAGATGGGGTTGAAGATCGTTCTGATCAAGCATCGGTTCGTCCATAGCTCACCTGTTTCAATCGCCCGCTGGTTCGGTTGCGGCGCCGTCCATGTACGGAGACTCGCGCCGCACTCTTTCGGTCGCGAGTACATCGCCCGGATATCTCTTGCGATCTAAAATCTCATACATGACGGGAATGAAAATCAAGGTCAGCATCGTTGAAAACACCATGCCGCCAATCACCGCAATCGCCATTGGTGACCGGATCTCTGCGCCTTCTCCCCAACCAAGCGCCATCGGCACGAGGCCCAATACGCTGCTCAACATGGTCATCAGGATGGGACGCATGCGGACTTCCCCGGCGGTTTTCAGCGCTTCTCGTTTCGAGTATCCTTCTTCACGAAGCTGATTGGTGTAGTCGATCAGCACAATCGCGTTATTGACGACGATACCGATCAGAATGATGACTCCAAGAAGTACCATTACGCTGACCGTTGTGCCGGTGACGAGCAGGGCGAAAACAACTCCGACCAATCCAAATGGAACGCTAAAGAGAATGATCAGCGGGTGCATGAACGACTCGAACTCGGAGGCCATGACGAGATACACCAGGAAGACCGCCAGCGCGAGAGCAAACGCAAGACTGTTATAGGACGTACTTAACTCTTCGTTCTGACCACCCAATTGGATCGTGACCTCGGCAGGTAACTCTCCGCGAATACGCTGCAGTTCATTACGGATCTCATTTGTGACGCTGGTCAGATCGCGGCCGGAAAGATTTGCGGATACCACAGCGGCGCGTTGGGAGCGAATCCGCCGTACTTCGCTCGGACCGCGACCAACTGTCACGTCTGCAAGAGAACCAAGGCGAATCGGCACACCACGTCCCGAGGCTCCAGATCCCACTGCTGTGTTCGCGGCGGGTTGCTCTGACC
>DASQLD010000702.1:0-3746 GCA_035630195.1 Bryobacteraceae bacterium | reverse complement strand
GCAACCGCCCATCTGACGCCAGTGATCCAGGTCAGCATGCTCTCTGAGGAGCGTTGGACTAAACTCCTTGTCGGGACCAGGAGAGTGAAATGAACCGCCGCGACTGGATCGCTCTTGCGGGTTCCGCCGCTCTGGCCGCTGATGTCAAACCGGAAGTTGCCGCCGACATTGTCCGACTCAAACTAAAGCACACCTGGACAACGACAATGTCCTCCAGTGAGTACCGCGATACGTTGCACTTTCGCTATACCAGTGGCGGTATAACCGGCCGCGGCGAAGGCGCTCCAATCGTTCGCTACAAGGAATCGGCCGAGACCGGGAGGCAGGCGATTGCCTCCATCGCGAATATGCTCGCCTCGGCCGATCCCTGGAAATACCGAAAGATACTGCAAGAGGTCTTTGCCAAGTTACCCGGCGAGTGGGCGGCTAAAAGCGCCATCGACATCGCGCTGCACGATTGGATAGGTCAGAAGCTAGGTACGCCGCTCTATCGATACTTCGGACTCGACTCCGCCGACGCCCCAATCACTACATTCTCAATTGGCATCGACACTCCCGAGATTACAAAGCAGAAAGTTCTCGAAGCCGAGCCCTACCCGATTCTCAAGATCAAAGTAGGTTTAGACAAAGACGAGTCCACACTTGAAGCAATTCGCAGTGTGACGAAGAAACCGCTTCGTCTTGACGCCAACGAAGGCTTTCCCTCCAAGGAAGAAGCCGTGCGCAAGATCAACTGGCTCGAGTCGCTTGGAGCGCAGTTTATTGAGCAGCCTCTGCCCGCTCATATGCTCGAAGAACAGAAATGGGTGCGCAGCCGAGTCCACATTCCGATTCTTGCGGACGAAGCGTGCCTCCGGGCGGAAGACATTCCGAAAATCGCCGGCGCTTACGACGGCGTAGTGATCAAGCTGGACAAGACAGGCGGCTTGCTTGGCGCTCTGCAGATGATCCACACGGCGCGATCGCACGGGTTGAAAACAATGCTCGGCTGCATGGTTTCGAGTTCGGTTACCATCACTGCCGCCGCTCAACTGTCGCCTCTGGTCGATTTCGCCGATCTGGATGGCAACTTGTTGATTGCCAACGATCCCTTCCAGGGTGTCCGCGTCGTCAACGGTAAGCTTGTGCTTCCCGATAAACCGGGTCTTGGTCTGAGCAAAATCTGACATCGCCAAATTTCCTCGTTACTGCGTCTTAGATAGAGATGCGCCGCTACGTACCGTTGCTTCTCGCCGCGATTCTCGCTAGTGCACAAGATGATGTACCCTTATTCCGCACTGGCGTTTCACTTGTCAAGGTCGATGCTGAAGTTGAGGACACTTCTGGAGCCGGCATCCCGGGATTGCGTCCGAATGACTTTCGGGTGTATGACGAAGGCCAGCCGCAGGCAATTTCGGATTTCGCGTCCGAAGCGCAGCCGCTTCATGTCTTGATGCTGCTCGACGTCAGTCCCAGTATGTCCAAATGGTTGGGTGAGCTGGGCAGCAAGAGCACAGAGTCGCTGGGGGCCTTGCGTGCTGGCGACAAGGTCGCCTTGATGGGCTTCGCAACCAGACAGGAATTGCTACAGCCGCTGACCACGAGCAAAAGTGAAATGGGCGTGAAGATTATTGGCAATATCTATAAACAGACGCTGGGTAGAGAGACAGTAGTAAATGAAGCGATTCTGGCGGCTTCCAAATATATGGGAGGTCAGGCCGGTAAGCGCCGCGCCATTTTGATCGTCACTGACAATGAAGGTGCTCGCAAGGCAGTATCGGACGACGAAGTGGTTCGGGCGCTCCATTCCTCAAACATTGTCTTCAGCGCGATACTGGTCGGCAATGCGCCTGCTTACGCGAAGACCCGCTATGAAAGCCCCGGCTCGGCTCCGCCGAATGTCGAACGCTTCGTTGCGGAGACTGGGGGAGAAGTAATTCGTGGCGCCGCTCCGGCCAATGCCCTCCAGCCGATGTTGAAAGGACTCACAACACGTTACACGTTTCAGTACACAGCGCCGCCCGCCGAGGATGGAACCTTTCGTCGAATTCGTGTGGAACTAACGCCGGAAATCGCGGCAAAGTATCCAGGAGCGCGAGTGAAAGCGCGATCTGGATACACCGCCGGAAAGTAAGCTGCTACTACCGAGGCGTAATTAAGCCGCCGAGCTTGTCTACTTCACTGACATACTCACGGCGTAAACGGACGGAAAAAGCCTCGAGGTACTTCAAGCCAGAACCGGTGTTGTACAACACGATTCGATCTGACGATTTCAAGAATCCGGTTTCAATCAGCTTTCGTGCTGCTGCGACGCACGCCCCGCCTTCGGGAGCGGCGAACACACCTTCGTCGCTCGCCAAATCAACTGCCGCATCGAGCATGTCAGAATCGCGGATCGCGATTGCGCAGCCGTTGCTCTCACGAATCGCTTTTAGCATCAATCGATCCCCGAGAGGCTTCGGAACACGAAGCCCCGCGGCCACGGTCGAAGCATTGGAATACAACTCGCCATGATCCGCGCCCGATTCGAACGCCTTGACTATTGGCTGGCATCCCTCCGCCTGTACCGCGATCATCTTTGGCCGCTTGGAATCAATCCAGCCGAGAACTTCCATCTCCTGAAATGCCTTCCACATTCCAATGAGCCCGACTCCTCCTCCTGCTGGATAAAAGATGGCATCGGGCAACTTCCACCCGAACTGTTCGGCCACCTCATATCCCATGGTCTTCTTGCCTTCGATCCGGTAGGGCTCCTTGAGCGTAGAAACCTCAAACCAGCTCTCCTGCTTTGAGCATTCCGAAACGATACGCCCACAGTCGTTGATGAGACCATCCACCAGAGTGACTTTGGCTCCGCTCGCCTTGCACTCAATGTAGTTCGCCTGGGGAACATCGCGCGGCATGAAAATATGGGCTTCGATCCCCGCCGCCGCGGCGTACGCTGCCATGGCCCCTGCAGCGTTGCCCGCGGAGGGAATCGCCGCCTTCTTGATCCGCAACTCCGAACACATCGAGATTGCGCAGGAGAGTCCACGCGCCTTGAAGGAACCCGTAGGGTTCAGTCCTTCATCCTTCACCCACAGATCGCTTGCCCCGATTCGCGTTCCTAAACGCCTCGTCCGAATCAGCGGTGTCCAACCCTCACCCATGCTGATGATATGTTTCCGGTCCGTGACCGGCAGAAGAGGGGAATATCGCCACATGTCGGCTGAAGCCTCTGCGAGCGCGTCGCGAGACCATCCTGCGCGAGCGCTTTCGAGGTCGTACCGGACCAGCAGCGGCCCACCGCATTCACACAGGTTGTGTACGACTCCGGCATCGTGTCGTTTAACGCACACGCTACATTCAAGGTGAGTTACGAAGCTCATCTCTCTCAGAGTCGCATGCGCCACGGTCTGGGAACATCTATTGTGAAAAGCGCGTATTCTTAGAGCAGGGTCGGATGGATACAGTACAAGTTCTAGGTTCGGCGATGGGTTTGGGATTATTGGCCGGCATTCGCCTGTACGCGACGGTCTTTGCGCTTGGCTTGGCCATTCGAATGGGATGGTTTCATCTCAGCGAGCAGTTTGCTCAACTCGATGTGCTGGCGCAAACTCCCGTCTTGGTTGTCTCGGGCGCCGCATTTCTGACCGAGTTTCTCGCCGACAAGATCCCGTGGATCGACAGCGTATGGGACTCGATTCACACATTCATCAGGCCCATTGGCGCCGCAGCGCTTGGAGT
The DNA here is from genome assembly GCA_035630195.1 of Bryobacteraceae bacterium. Taxonomy (GTDB): domain Bacteria; phylum Acidobacteriota; class Terriglobia; order Bryobacterales; family Bryobacteraceae; genus DASQDN01. Next base: position 41 of record DASQLD010000702.1, on the reverse strand, counting down.
CACTGCGCTCGGATCGTTCGATCCCTCAACGAAATTCTTGA
>DASQLD010000701.1:0-19973 GCA_035630195.1 Bryobacteraceae bacterium | reverse complement strand
ATTATCGGTTCAAGAGGGTAGGTCTACACTACATCACATTTCCAATTCTGCCCGATCAAAACAAAGTACTTCGTTTTTGTTCTGACCTCAATTTCGATGTTTTCAGCTCAATACTGACGAACTTCGGTTAGTGCCCGATTGGGCTAACGCAGCAGATGCAAAAAGTGTCAGTGCGAGAACAACCTTCATGCGGTTTGAGACGTGCTGGAGGAGGATTTCTGTTTCAACAAGTCCAAACGTTCTTACAGTGCTTTACGTCCATCTCTGAGCAAGGGTACGGTAACCTAACGATATGGGATTTCTCCGAGCCTTGATCCTCGCCGTCACGGTGGCTGCGCTCGCCGTGGCGCAAGGGTCTGCTGCTGCGCCGGCCAAAAAGCCCACTTCCACACAGAGCGTCATCCTCGACATCAACGCAGCTTCTGCTGAGGATTTGCAAAAGATGGAGGGCGTGGGCCCGGTTTATGCTGACAAGATCATCAAGGGTCGGCCTTATCGTGCGAAGAATGAGCTGTTGTCGAAGAAGATAGTACCAGCGGCAACGTACAACAAGATTAAAGATCAGATCATTGCAAAACAAAAGTAGATGACCGACACACAGCCAACTCCAATGTCCACAAGTTCGTGGTTGCCAGCGCTTGCCCTCGGCTGGCTTATTCCGGGAGCCGGACACTTTCTGCTTCGCCGACAGGGACGGGGAATCCTGGTATTCGTTTGCGTGACTGCCATGTTCCTGCTCGGTCTGATGATGCGAGGCCCGATGTTTGAGCCTCAGGGAGGAGATCTGCTGACGATGCTGATCTACTACGGTGGCTTTGTGGCGCATATCGCCTCCGGCGCCTTGTACTTCGTCACCGTCGCGCTCGGTTACAACCAGCCGGATGTTGCTGGCCATGTCTACGACTACGGATCCAAATTCCTGGTCGGCGCTGGTCTACTGAACATCCTTGCACTCGTCGATGTCCACGAGATCGGAACGGGGAAGAAAAGCTAATGCCGAAGATGGCGCTAACTCACCTCGAAGCGGCGTTCCTGTTTGCGCTTTTCACGTCCGTCGTGCTGGGAATGACTACGAAGAAGACGGACCAGGAGCGGCTACGCTATGGCGCGCAGTGTTTCGCCTACTTTATGGTCGCGTTGTTTGGAATCGCCTGGCTGATGTATTTCGGTCACGGCTGAGGCTTGACGTGTCCGCAGGCGCCGGTGCAAACCCTCTCGTCCACTTTGCTAGCTCGCCGGGTCGTTTCGGTTCTCTGAATCAGTTGCTGTTGCGAAAGCTCCAGCTTGCCTTGCGCACCCGGAAGATAGACATCAGTCGCATCGTCCGGTGGAGGCAGCATCGTATTCGAGTATGCCCTCGTGTCGATATTTGCTGCGGTTACGCTTTCCGTCGTCTTCGCGCGGGCTGCCACTACCGCCCGATCGCTCTTTCCACCAGGTCCATAGATCCATTCGGAGTTGGCTGTTCGAGCGAAGTAGTGGTCTCCGTGTGGCCTCGTCGTGACGGTGTGAACTTGCGCCGCCCGGTTCCTTGTATTCCTTAATGCGGATCCGTTCAGGAGAGCCTGGGCTGCCGTTCGGGTCGAGCGTCTGACGATCCGCTCGACAATCCCTACGCCGCCCGAGTCACTGATCATGCGACCCTCCGTGTTCTCGATAGTAACGGTACGTCCGTTAATGTTTTGCGTGATCTGCGCGTGCGAATTTCCAGATTGAATACTACTCACGCCGCTTACTGGTCGTCCGTTGATGTCGTACGTGTGCGTCGACAGTTGCTCAACCAGAAGGCAGTATCCGTGGATTGATAATGCGACCCCTACGGGTTGGGGAAGCCTTCGTCATACACGCCAATGGCTCGGTCCCGTCGACACACCCGTTCCTACGGGTGATCTCCGAGCGGTCCCGGTTATCCGGACCACAACAATACCTGCCGTCTTGATTGGTGGAGTTGAAGCCCACGTGCCGTTTTCTGGACTAGCGCCTCAGTTCGTCGGCGTGAATCAGTTGAATGGAATTGGTCGGGGCGAGAGGATTCGAACCTCCGGCCTCCTGGTCCCGAACCAGGCGCTCTACCAGGCTGAGCCACGCCCCGACAGCAGGAAGGTACACTCCATATTAGCCTGCCCCAATCCCCGAAGCAACAGAAGGGGGAATTTGCACCCGGCTTCGGGTGAACGGTATCTTGGGAGGAGACTCCGACACATGCATATTAAAAAGCTGGAAGCCTCAGAGGATCTGAATCCGCTGGAAACGAGCGAATGGCTCGATTCTCTTGACGAGGTCATTGATGAAGGAGGGCCTGACCGGGCCTCTTATCTACTTCAGCGCTTGAATGAGCGTGCAGCCGATTTCGGTGTAACCGCTCCATTGAAGCTAACAACTCCTTACACAAATACGATCCCGAAAGACCAGGAGATCCCATACCCAGGGGATCGGAAGATTGAGCGGTTAATTAAGAACTACGTCCGCTGGAATGCCCTTTCGATGGTCGTGAAAGCGAACAAGAACGACGACAATATCGGCGGCCACATTTCCACGTACGCCTCTTTGGCTACGCTCATGGAAGTTGGACAGAATCACTTTTTCCATGGCTCCTACGATGGGCAGCCGGGCGATTTTATTTATTACCAGGGTCATGCATCACCCGGCATGTACGCCCGCGCCTTTATTGAAGGCCGGCTGACCGAGAAGCATCTCGAAAATTTCCGTCATGAGTTGCGTGATCATCCCGGGCTCTCCTCTTATCCGCACCCATGGTTGATGCCGGATTTCTGGCAGTTCCCGACCGTATCGATGGGACTCGGCCCGATCAATGCGCTCTACCAGGCGCGATTCATGCGCTACTTGGAGAACCGCGGAATTATCGCGAAGACGCCAAGAAAGGTCTGGGCGTTTCTGGGCGACGGCGAGACCGATGAGCCCGAATCCTTGGGCGCATTGACGTTGGGTTCTCGCGAAAAGCTCGACAACCTGATCTTTGTCGTGAACTGCAATCTGCAGCGACTCGATGGACCCGTGCGTGGCAACGGACAGATCATCAGTGAACTCGAAGCAGCGTTCCGTGGAGCAGGCTGGAATGTCATCAAAGTCCTTTGGGGCTCTGATTGGGATCCGTTGTTTGAACGCGATACCACCGGACTTCTCCTTAAACGCATGGAAGAGTGCGTCGATGGCGAGTACCAGAACTTCAAGGCCAAGGGTGGAGCTTACGTCCGACAGCACTTCTTCGGCAAGTATCCCGAGCTACTCGAACTCGTGAAGGATTATTCCGATGAGCAATTGGCCAGCCTCCGACGCGGAGGTCACGATCCAATCAAGGTTTTCAACGCTTATCACAAAGCGGTGAACCATGTCGGAGCGCCCACCGTTATTCTTGCCAAGACTGTCAAGGGTTATGGCTTGGGTGAAGGTGGAGAGGGTCGCAATGCCACCCACCAGCAAAAGAAACTTACCGAGCCGCAGATTCAGTATTTCTCCAAGCGATTTGAGATGGATTTTCCGGAGGAGAAAGTCAAGAAGCTTGACTTCGTTCGTCCCGAAGACAACTCTCCGGCAGCCGAATACATTAAGAAGCGCGTCGAAGCGATGGGAGGCCCACTGCCGGCCCGCGTCGTTCGTCCGTTCGAGTTCAAAACGCCTGCTCTCGAGGTGTTTCACGATTCGCTTGCCGGGTCGGGCACTCGCGCAGCTTCTACGACATCCGCTTTCGTCGCCGTTCTGAAGGCGTTATTGAAGAGCGAGGTGTCAAAGCTGGTGGTCCCGATCATTCCCGACGAAGCGCGCACGTTCGGTATGGATTCCTTGTTCAGCCAGATCGGGATCTACGCGAGTCAGGGTCAGCTCTACACACCTGTCGACAAAGACATGGTGATGTACTACAAGGAAGCCAAAGACGGCCAAATCCTGGAAGAAGGCATCACGGAAGCTGGTTCCATGGCGAGTCTTACTGCCGCCGGAACCGCCTACGCCAACTATGGCGTGCCGATGATTCCATTCTTTGTGTATTATTCGATGTTCGGTTTCCAGCGAATCGGCGATCTCATATGGGCATTTGGGGATTCGCGCGGCAAGGGATTCCTGGTCGGAGGAACGGCTGGCAGGACAACTCTCCTTGGCGAAGGCCTGCAGCATCAGGACGGGCACAGCCCATTGATCGCGAGCACCGTGCCGACTTGTATTCACTACGATCCCGCATTCGCTTATGAGATCGCTGTCATCGTTCACGATGGCTTGCGCCGTATGTATGAAGATCGTGAAGATGTCTTCTACTATTTGACGGTCTGCAACGAAAACTATGCGCATCCGAAAATGCCCGAAGGTATCAACGAAGGTATCCTAAAAGGCATCTACAAATATCGTCCTGCGGATGGCGGGAAGGCGACCGTACAACTCTTCGGCAGCGGCCCAATTTTCAATGAGGCTCTCCGGGCTCAGGAGATCCTTGCGACGAAGTTCCAAATCAAAGCTGACGTGTGGAGCGTTACCAGCTACAACGAACTCCGACGGGACGCCGTGGACACGGAACGTTGGAACCGCTTGAATCCTGATCAGCCCGCCAAGACGCCCTACATCGTGAAAGCTCTCGAGGGCTCACAGGGACCGATTGTCGCTGCTACGGATTACGTAAAGACGCTTCCCGATCAGTTGGCGCCGTGGTTGAAGGACAGGCTGGTGACGCTTGGCACCGATGGCTTTGGCCGAAGCGACAATCGTCAGTATCTCCGCCGCCATTTTGAAAACGATGCGGAATCGATTGCAGCAGCGGCGCTGTCAAAGCTGGTCCGCGATGGTAAGTTCGACGGCAAGAAAGCCAAGAAAGGTTTGGAAGAACTCGGGATCTCGCCGGAGAAGAAGAATCCGGCGCACGCTTGATCTCGCTACCCTGATTGAGTCAAGTGATCTACGTCGAGCAACTTCGCTCCCTGGTCCCGCGGGCACGGGATGTCATAAGCGGCTTGTCAGAGAGCCAGATCAACTGGCATCCCGTACCTGGGTCCTGGTCAGTAGGGGAGTGTATCGCGCATCTGAATACGACGAATGGGCTTTATGTTCGGAACCTCGAACAGAGTTTTCATCTTGCCCGCCAGCAAGGATGGACCAGCCGAACGGGAGAGCCACAACCTGGCCTATTTGAGCGTTGGTTCTCTGCCAGCCTCGAGCCTCCGTATCGGATGCGGTTCAAGAGCCCGAAGCAGTTTGAGCCACCTGCAAGCCGCTACGAGCGAGATGAACTGCTGGCCCGCTGGGTCTCGATCCACGAGCGGCTATTAAGCCTGGCAGAGGAGAATGCGGATCTTGACTGGAAAAAAATAAAGGTATCTTCCCCGGTGTCGAGTCGGATAAAGCTCAGTTCCGTTGGCGTCTTCGCAGTCATCGGAGCCCATGATCGTAGGCACCTGTGGCAAGCCGAACAGGTTCGATCAAAGCTTACGCTGTGATCAGTCGTTGGGAAGGGTCACGATCGTTAGCCAAAAATCCTCAATAGACCGGACAACGTTTAGAAACTCATCGAGATCTACGGGCTTAGTTACATAACAGTTTGCATTCAGGTTATAAACCCGATGTATATCCTGTTCGGCCTTCGAAGTAGTCATTACGATTACAGGAATACGTTTGAGAACTTCGTCTGCTTTGATTTCTTCGAGGACCTCGCGACCGTTTTTTCGAGGCAAATTCAGGTCTAACAAAATCAGATCAGGGCGTGGCTTCGATGCGTAGACTCCTTGGCGTCGCAGGACTTCCATCGCCTCGACGCCATCGTTAGCGACGGTTAAATTGACAAACACGCGACCGTCTTTCAAGGCTTCCTGAGTCAGCCGTACGTCGCCCGGATTATCCTCAACAAGCAACACCTCAACCGGTCTGCTCTGGGTTTTCACCATTCGCGCGGTTTCCTCTTTGTGCCCATAGACGGAGTTCTCTTTCGACGATAGAGCAACGTTCATACCAAACTCCCTCAAACGCGCACCAGATTGTCTACCAGTGATGCAAGCACCATTTCGCCGAGAGTATTTCCTTGCAACAACCGTATAAAAATTCCTTGCGCAGGCAGTTTTTTCTTACTTTCCCAAGCGACGATACTCGCTTCCGAAATAAAGGAGAGGTTTACCGTCGGACCAGCGAGCATATATCACCTCAGCGATTAGAACAGCATGATCACCGGCCTCAACTGTCTGCACGACACTGCATTCCATCGATGCGAGACAGCCCTCAAGAACAGGCGTGCCGGAACGTCCGTTCTCCCAGCGTAGCCCCTCAAAGCGATCTGGGAGACGCTGCGAGAAACGCACGGAAAGGTCTTCTTGAGCGTCCGATAGAACATTTACGCAAAACCAAGCGCTCGACCTAAAGTGCGCGAGAATTGTGCTTCGGTAATCAACGCAAATTAGAACTAACGGCGGCGCGGCTGACACGGAGGTGAAAGAATTCACCGTGAGGCCGTAGGGGTTTTGGTCCAATCCTGTCACGGTTGCAACCGCTATCCCGGTCGCAAAACGTCCGCAGGTTTTACGAAAGATGTCTCGATCGAGAACCGTGGCTACTGCCATACAGGAAACAGGCTAGGCCAGACGACCGCACAGCAGCAAGCGGCGGAAAGCGCCTTGACATTCGTCTAAACTCAATCCTATCATGAGCTTGTTGTTCCCCGGATCTGGCTTGAGGGCCGATCTGTAACTTTCGGAGGCAGGCATTGATCAAGCTCGACATCATCAATGAAGTCGTCAATAGGACAGGCATCACGAAAACCAAAGCGGAGATGGCTGTCGAGACTGTTTTCGAAAGCATGAAGCATGCGTTGGCGCAAGGCGAGCGCATAGAACTTCGCGGCTTCGGCATATTCAACGTTCGTCCCAGGAAAACCGGGATAGGACGAAACCCGCGCACAGGCGCAGAAGTTGCCATCCCGCCAGGCAAGGCGGTTCGATTCAAGCCCGGCAAAGAGCTTCAACAATTGCAGTAGTGTGGCTTCACCTACTCCTATTTCTGCTAACGCTGTTGTCTACAACTGCCGTAGGGGCGCGACTCGCTTTTAATTTCGAGCAGAACCGCCCTACGTACGTCGATGACCTTTGGCTGGCGATCACTTCCATCGCCCAGCCCGACACTTTGCTGGCGGGACTGCCGTTTTCGCTTACGCTTCTAACCATTCTTCTTGCTCACGAAATGGGGCACTATCTGACGTGCCGGTACTACGGGATTGAGGCCAGCCTGCCGTATTTCTTACCCGCGCCGACGTTAATCGGCACCTTCGGCGCCTTTATTCGGATACGATCCGTGATCCCGACACGACGCCAGCTTTTTGATGTCGGTATAGCGGGACCACTCGCAGGATTTCTTTTTGTAATTCCGGCGCTCGCGATTGGATTGGCGTACTCCAAAATTATTCCAAGTGTGGGAGCGCAAGGTGATTTCGTCTTCAGTACTCCTGGTGTGATGCGAATGCTCCAAATGTGGATCATGCCCGGGGTGAGCGCCGCAGACATACTCGTACATCCTGTGGCTCGCGCGGCGTGGGCAGGTGTGTTCGCCACGGCGCTGAACTTGATGCCAATCGGGCAACTTGATGGCGGCCACATTCTCTACTCCTTTGTGGGTGATCATCACAAGTTGCTTACCAGAATTTTTGTTGGGGCACTACTGCCGCTGGGTTTCTTTTACTCTTGGAGTTGGATCTTCTGGGCAGCGTTAATCTTTTTTTTCGGGATGAAGCATCCTCGACTTTATGATCGGGCGCCGCTCGGTCGCGGGCGTGCTCAACTTGCGATCCTCGCTCTAGTCATTTTCGTCGCTTCATTTTCGCCAGCTCCCGTACGCCCGTGACAAATTTTTACTGACGTGCGCATCTCCGCCACCATCATTACGTTCAACGAAGAGCGCAACATCGCACGGGCGATGGAGAGCCTTCGCTGTTGTGATGAAATTATTGTCGTCGATAGTCACTCCACCGACCGTACCGCCGAAATCGCCGCAAACCTTGGAGCGCGCGTGATTGAGAGTCCATGGCCTGGATATGCGCAGCAAAAGAATCTGGCCGCTGAGCGCGCGTCGAATGACTGGATACTATCGATCGACGCCGATGAGGCCCTTAGCGAAGCCCTAGAAGGGGAAATATGGCACATTAAAAAAAATGGCGCCTCTTGTGACGCCTACACGATGCCCCGGCTTGCGCAATACATGGGCCGGTGGATTTTACACTCAGGCTGGTATCCGGATAGAAAAATCCGGTTATACAATCGAAGCAAAGCCCAGTGGGTAGGCGATTTTGTTCATGAGAGCGTTCATGTGAACGGTCTTGTAGGACATTTGGAATCCGACTTATTGCATTTCACGTGCGAATCGTTCGCCGAACACTTCAAGACCATGGATCGATATACTACGCTTGCAGCGGAGCAAATCGTATCTCAGGGATGGAAAATCGGAAACAGGCATCTCCTGCTCGATCCACCATGGACGTTTATCAAAAGCTACTTCCTCCAGCGCGGTTTTCAGGACGGTTTGGAGGGACTTACGATCGCCTACATGGCGGCGCTTTACAATTTCGTTAAGTACGCAAAAGCGCGGAATATGGCGCCGCGCCGGTAATCACGGAAGGAGGCCCATGCGCGTTTTACACCTTGATTCAGGAAAAGAAATGCGGGGAGGTCAATGGCAGGTTTTGTCTCTCCTCAGAGGCCTCGGCGCCGGTAATCTGCTGCTTACACCGGCGGACGGTCCGTTGATGGTTGCAGCCCAAGCTTGCGGCTTGCAGGCAGAGCCGCTCACGATGCTTTCTTTGGGCGGGAGGGCTCGCCAGTTTGATCTTGTTCATGCCCATGACGCACGATCTCACACGTGGGCGGCGACACTTCCCGGCGTACCGATTGTTGTTTCGCGACGTGTCGGATTTCCTGTGCAGAAAACCTTCCTGTCGCGATGGAAGTATGGACGCGCAAGCCGTTATCTTGCCGTTTCCGAGCACGTAAAGCGAACTCTGGTGGAAGCGGAGATCCCCGAAGAGAAGATTTCCGTGGTCTACGACGGAGTCGACTGTCCCTCCGCCGTCGCCTCAGGACAGCGCGTCATCGCTCCTGCCACACTCGATCCGATGAAAGGGTCCGATCTCGCCCAAGAAGCTGCGCGGCTTGCCCGAGTCGACCTGCAGTTTTCCACGAACCTGCCGGCCGATCTTCCGTCAGCCGCCCTACTTGTGTACATTACACGTTCAGAGGGTTTGGGATCGGCAGCGCTGCTCGCAATGGCGCATGGTGTGCCTGTGGTTGCGAGCCGCGTTGGAGGACTGCCTGAGATCGTTAATAATTGCGAGACAGGGATCCTTACGGACAATGAACCTGCCGCGATCGCAGCGGCGATTCGCCGCGCACTGATTCTGCGCGAACGTCTCAGCGCCAATGCGCGACGTTGCATTGAGGAACAGTTCTCGTCAAAGAACATGATCGAGAAGACCAGGGAAGTCTATGACCGGGTAGTTCCTTGCTAGAGGCTATCCTCGCTGGTTTCGTTGGATTACTCATTGGTAGCTTTTTGAACGTTTGTGTCTATCGAATGCCGCGCGATCTGTCGATCGTCACTCCGGCGCGCAGCTTTTGCCCCGGCTGCGATAAGACAGTCGCTTGGTACGACAACATCCCGCTATTGAGTTATATACTTCTTAAGGCGCGTTGCCGTCATTGCAGCGCGCTTATTCCGTTGCGTTACTTGCTCGTCGAGCTCGCCACGGGAATCCTTTTCTTCGGTTTTTTTCTTTGGATCGGCCCGGGCCTCGAAGCTCTCAAGTACTGCGTTTTTTCAGCAATTCAAGTAGCACTGGTCGCGATGGATTTCGAGGAACGAATTCTGGCGGATGAGTTCACCCTCGGTGGCGTTCTGATCGGGCTTGTCTTCGCCTGGTTCGTCCCAATGCCTGAAGGATTTTTTCAGATGTTGGCTCCTGTTTCGTGGTCTACGTCAGCGGTTTCCATTGCCGAATCCGCGTTCAGCGCGAGTCTCCTTAGTTCCACACTTTGGGGGATCGGGATGCTGTATCAAAAAATCCGTGGTCGGGAGGGATTGGGTTTCGGTGACGTGAAGATGGTCGGTATGATTGGCGCTTTCCAGGGATTGTCCTCCGCCTTGCTCACAGTCGTTGTCGGCTCGGTCCTGGGTAGTGTTTGCGGTCTGCTCTATATCTTCATGAAAAAGGAGGATGCATCGACGTATGAGCTTCCTTTTGGCAGTTTCCTGGGAATCGCGGCGCTCATTGTCGCGGTGTGGGTTCGGCGCGTTTGATCGACCTTTGTAACACGAAATTCATTATTCTTTTGGGGTCCTCGGGCCGTTGAAGCAGTAGAATAGTGGTGTAACAACTATGAAAATCTGGCGGTCATTACTACGTTGGTGGTACCGCAATAACTGGACCGTTTGTTAGCAAGACGGGCCATTCTGCACAACAGTGAAAGCGGAAGTGGTGAAGCAAGTTGCACGCGAGTGCGGTTTCGAACTCGCAGGGGTTACCAGCGCACTCCCATCCTCTGAAGCTGACGCTTTTCAAGACTGGGTCACGGCCGGAATGGCCGGATCCATGCGTTACCTCACCGATCATCGCGCTGAGATTCGGCGTGATCCCCGATCTTTACTTCCTTCAGCTCGATCAGTCATCTGCGTCGGTAAGCTCTATAAACAGCCCGAAACGGTTCCACACATTGCCCGCTACGCCGTAGTACCCGATTATCACGATCGAATGAAAGCAGGCCTCGAAGCGCTTGCCGATCGGCTCGAGGGATGCTTCGGATCATTCGAGTACCGCTGCTTTGTCGACACTGCGCCATTGCTGGAGCGCACGTACGCCCGGCTGGCAGGTCTCGGGTGGATTGGGAGGAACACTTGTCTAATCAATCAGGAAGTTGGTTCGTGGCTTTTTCTGGGAGAGATTCTCACTTCGCTCGCGCTTGAACCCAATTCGCCTCCGCCTGACCGGTGTGGCACTTGTACGAGATGCATCGATGCATGCCCAACCGAAGCGCTTGTTCCGGGGGGGCTCAGAACTGTTCTCGATTCCACACGCTGTATCTCCTACTACACGATTGAGCACCGTGGCGAAGTGCCGGAGCACATGCGGGAAGGGCTCGGAGATTGGATCTTCGGCTGCGACATATGCCAGGACGTATGCCCTTGGAACCACAAGGCGGCGGAAACGGCGGATCCGGCGTTTACGTCGGCAATCAAAGGCGAGCCGCTCGAACGACTCGCCGACCTCACGCCGGAGGAATTTCGGAGCCGGTTTCGTGACACGCCGGTTTGGCGAACGAAGTACTCAGGTTTTCTTCGTAACGTCGCCATTGCGATGGGAAACTCTCGCGATAGAGGGTATCAGCCCATCTTGGCCCGCTTAGCGGCGTCAGAAGATTCGACGGTCGCGGCGCACGCGAGTTGGGCACTCGAGCGCCTACAGGCTCCGACTGACCTGATATGAAGCGCAATGGTTACGATGAGCTCATTCGCTTCTAAGCGCCCTCACCGGCTCCACTCTCGTCGCTCGATAAGCCGGTATGACGCAGGCGAGGAGTGACGCCGCTCCCAACAGCAGCAAGACCGCGCCGAATGTCCAGGGGTCAGCAGCGCTGACTCCCTATGTCCAGCTTCGACAGAAAATCGTTTTCTGATAGGATTCTCACCCGGCCAATACGAGTGCGCCATCGATTCGCTGATCAAGACAACCGGGTCCTCGCTTGCCGTATCCTCTGCAGTGGAATCCGCGAATGCTCGGATGTATCCCGGCGTAAATCGCGCACACATCTATGTTCGCTTTCCTCGCGAATGCCGGCCAACCTTCAATCGCAACGGGCTCATGCGATCAACCGGGAATGGACGGCCGGCCTTCTCCGTCCGGACAGAACTTGCGGCATATTTAGCGCGCCAGTCCAGGTACTTGGCCGGCGCTACGTAAAACGTTTCGATTCCGGGAAGAGGCGTTGTTGGTGGCCGGTGAAGCACAGTGCCACAGCCTGGAATCAGATGCTTATAGCTTGAAGACACTCGAACGGGAGGCGGAATTCTATTCTAATGGTCCGTTTCCGGAAAACCATGTCCGGCCTAGTGACCTGATTTGTTCTCCGGCGCCGCTATATTATTCAGTACTGCCTTTCAAGTGTTAGAATCGGCAGTACTAAAAACTGGACTGGCACTGTTGGGGTAGCCAGTGCAATAAGCAGGGGTAACGTATGCACCGACACTCCAACGGTAACGCGCGTGGTTTCGCGCATGTTTTTGTTCTTTCCCTGGCGCTCGCGACCTCAGCCGCCGCGCAAACCAGTCGCGGCACCGTTTCGGGTCTGGTAACCGACATTCAGCAGGGCGCAATCCCCGCTGCTGCTGTCGACCTCACGAATCTCTCTACGAACGTCACTCGGTCGACGCAAACGAATGAATCAGGGTTGTATCGATTCGATGCCGTCGATCCGGGTCAGTACAGCTTGCAAGTAAAGAGCACGGGATTCCGGAGCTACGTCGCCAAGCAATTCGACGTCGGCGCAGCACAGCTTGTCACCGTCGACCCTGTCCTGGAAATAGGCGAAGTGACGCAAGTCATTGAGGTTTCTGGTGACTCGGTTCAACTACAGACTGAAGCGCCTGTGCGAGCAGTCAACATCACGAGGAAGCAGATCGACGATTTACCCTTCGCCTCACGCAATCCGACGATGCTGGCTTTGACAGCCCCGGGAGTTACAAGCAACAAGTTTACGACTCCCACTGGCACCTTCTCCGTGAATGGGGGGCGGGGGCGTTCGAATAACTTCATGATCGACGGCACAGACAACAACGACATCTCCGTAGCCGGACAGTCGTTGCAGGTGGCAAATCCGGGCAGCATATCTGAGGTGAATGTTCAGACGTCGAATTATGACGCCGAGTTCGGCCGCGCTGGTGGCGCTGTTGTAAACGTAGTCACGCGCGGAGGCTCAAACGAGTTTCACGGTACCGCCGGCGTAGTGCTCGATTCGACCTGGGACGACGCGATATCGAGTTCGTTCTCGAATTCCCCTGAAGTGCAGAGTCGCGGGCACAATCTGCCCGGAACCGAGCAACAGTTCGACGGAACGTTCGGGGGGCGCATCATCAAAGACCGCACGTTCTTCCATCTGTCCTACCTCGAGCTACGGCAGTTCTCGACAACAGCCACGGAAATGGTCACATTCACGCCTGGCGGCCGAGCGCGTTGGGGCCAGCTTTTTCCCCGGGGCGCGAATGTCCGGGCCGATGCGCTCGCCGATATCACTGCAGGGTATGATGCGAGCTTCCGCCCGTTCACCTTGGATGCAGGGTCAGGGCGTGGTCCAGTAGAGTTTGGCCGCGGTCTATTTTCTTTCCCCTTAACGCAGCGGCAACGCCAGTATGGCGCGCGCATCGATCACAAACTGGGTGAGCGCGACAATCTCTCCGGGCGTTTTCTTATCGATGATAAGGATCAACCCGTGGGAGGGGAACGGTCGTCTTTCCCCAGCTTCAATACCAGCGCCACCAACAAAATTTATAGCTATGCACTAAGCGAGACCCATGTGTTTTCGTCGACGCTTACAAACGAAACGCGTCTCGCATACACCCGCTTCAATCTCGACGCTCCGCTGGACCCACTGAATCCCCTTGGGAAAACGCTTCCCCTGCTCGCGATCCAGGGTATCAACACAACAGCAGCGAGTCCGTATGGTGTTACCTCAACTTTTCCGCAAGGCCGGATCTACAACAACTACACCTTGCAGAATACAACCAGCGTGGTTCGAGGCACACACACATTTCGCTTCGGCATAGATCTCATGAATCAGCGCGCGCGTCAAGCGGCGCCGTTTAATGAACGGGGAATTTTAGATTACCGTGACAGCAGTTTCGGCGACATACGATATACCGGTTTGGCGAACTACATCGATGATTTCGGTGGGGGGAACGGCAATGTCAGACGGGCATTCGGAAATCCTTTCTACTATCCATCGCTATTCCGTCAGGCGTATTTCGTGCAAGACCGATGGCGGATGTCGCCGGCGCTGACGATCAGCTTGGGTCTGCGTTACGAATACTTCGGTACACCGATGAACGTAATTCCGTATCCTGCCTATACCGGTCTTTACAATATCGATCCGGTGACTTTCACCGGACCCTTCGGCCAACCCAACAAGATTGATGCCGACAAGAACAACTTTTCCCCGATGATCGGCATTGCCTATTCGCCGTCATTCAGGGATGGCATCCTCGGAAAGGTGTTCGGTGATCGAAAGACGTCTTTCCGTACCGGCTACGGAATCGGCTACGACAGCTTCTTCAATAACATCACTTCCAACTCATCGGCAGCCGCGCCCAACAATATCGCGTTTAACAATACGGCGCAGGCAAGTGAGGCCTTCCCACGCGGAACCCCAGGCCTGTCGACAACATTTCCCCTGGTTTCACCGCCATTAAATCCACTAGCTGATCAGAGCGGAATACTCAAGGAATTGCGCAATCCCTACTATCAGCGTTGGTCCTTCACGATTCAGCGCGAGCTGGCCGCGCGTTGGTTTCTCGACGTCGGATATGTGGGATCGAAAGGCACGCGGCTGTTTGCCAGCGAGCTGCTGAACCCCCTTGTACCCGAAGATCTCCGTGCGCAAGTTCCGGCATCCGTGCCCGCAGAGCGTCGACAGAATCGCCTGGATCCGCTTCAGGGCGCCCGCAGTGTTCGAACCAATGGAGGCTCTTCCAGCTATCACTCGCTGCAGACAGAGGCAAAACGTCGATTCGCGAACGGTCTTCAGGTAAGCGCGTCGTACACGTGGTCGAAGGCGATCGACAATGTTAGCGAACTTTTCAATTACGGCAATACCGCGACCCTTGCCAACCTTGCGATTCCGTCATACTATGGCGGACTCTCGCTGGATCGTGCTGTATCGGCTTTCGACCGTCCGCATCGTCTGGTGTTCTCTTACGTCTATGAGCTTCCCTGGTTCAAACAAAGTCGGGGCATCCTCGGGCAGACTCTCGGCGGCTGGTCGGTTTCGGGCCTTACAACCTACGAGAGCGGGAATCCTTATACGATTATCAACGGACAAGACTCCGATGGACTCGAAGGGAACGATCGCCCTGACTACAACCTTCTGGGACAGAAAGGTGTGCGCGCGGTACCTGACAACACCTCGCCCACCCGCTACGTGAATCCGGACGTTCCCGGCCCGAACGGCACCTTCACTCGTCAACCGATCGACCCCATGACCGCGGAGTTCATCGGCCTTCCTGGGAACACGGGTCGCGCCATCGGGCGGATTGGGAATCTTGGCCGCAATACGGAACGCGCGCCCGCAATCAAGAATTGGGATCTGAACATCATCAAGCGCTTCAAGCTCACTGAGAGTGTTGCTATCCAGTTGCGAACCGAGTTTTTCAACCTCTTCAATACACCGCAGTATGGAACGGTAAGCGTGAGCCCATTTGCGCCACCGCAGAATGCACAGTCGGTTTCGGCCACCGTTTTCTCATCCCCCCAAGGCGTATTTGCAAATGAAAAGGCGGTGGATGGCGGTGGACGGGTGATTCGATTCCAATTGCGGTTGCAGTTCTGAGTCCCAGCCGGGGAGCCGCTGTCTTCTAAAGTAGAGAGAGTGGCTTCGCCCGATCTCGCAGCGCCGGGTCTCATCAACATCGCCGTGCTCGATGACGACGCGGACTTCCGCACGTACATCGAAGACTTTCTGCGTGACGAAGGCGCTTATTCTGTACGCGCCTACGCTCATCCTGAGGATCTATTCGTCGAAGCCGAGCAGCGCGTCCCGGACCTCGTTCTGCTGGACATGAAGATGGGCGAGTTTAAGGGTGAGAAGGTACTCGAACAACTTCTCACCCGTTGGCCAAATCTTTGCGTGATCGTTGTAACCGGTTATCCCTCGCTCGAAGACATGAGGACAACGTTCAAACTCAAGGTCTTCGACTATCTGTCAAAGCCGTTTTCACTGAACCAACTGCGGCAGACACTGCGTAACGCCATCGAAGCGTATGGGATGGGTCGTACCGATCAAGACCGGCTTCGTGAGCGGCTCGGACATCGGATCAAACTATTGCGTGTCGAGCGAGACTGGTCGTTGAAAGATCTCGCCGCCCTCACGAAACTCAGCGTCTCCCAAATCAGTTCTATCGAGCGCGGCGCCAATATGCCGTCCATGGAAAGCCTTCTATCCATAGCGCGAGCGTTTGAGAAACGACCATCGGAAATTCTGGCCTCGATCGACTTTTAGTTATGGATGAGGAGAGGATTCCGTTTCAAGTAACATCCGGCTCCAAACCCTACGACAAGATCAATAACTTTCCCGTAACGGTGTTGCTGGATAATCTGCGAAGTGCGTTCAATGTGGGATCGTTCTTTCGAACCGCCGACGCGGCGAGCATCGAGCGGTTGATACTTGCGGGCATCACCAGCACGCCACCACATAAAGGCGTTCTCAAAACCGCTCTTGGAGCAGAAGACTCTGTCCATTGGGAGCATGTGGAGGATGCGCGAAGCGCTGCTTTACAGTTGCGTGATCGAGGTTACGAAATCGCCGCAATCGAAACGGGAGTTCACTCAGTCGATCTCTTTGACTGGAAGCCGCAGTTTCCGGTCTGCGTCATCTTCGGCAATGAGCTGGAAGGCGTGAGACCTGAGCTGCTGTCGACCTGCGATACGTTCATAAGGATACCCATGCTTGGCTTGAAACACTCGCTCAATGTCTCGACCGCCGGAGGGATCGTTATGTATGAGTTATTGCGGAAATACCGGGTCCTTACACGTCCCGTACGGTGCGCAAACTGATGTTTGTAGTGGCGCTGTCCGCGGTGTTGGACGTCCTGGCCGCCACACGGTAGCGATTGCAATAGGAACGATTGCAAAGATAGGATCCGCCCTTCATAATTTTTGCGACGCCCGACGGTGGCCCAATCGGATTGGAACGCGTGGTCGTAACGTGATACGAAGGATCGAACCAGTCGCTACACCATTCCCACGCATTGCCGGTGATCCCGAATAGTCCATAGCCGTTGGGAGGGAAAGCATCGGCAGGGGCTACTGCAGTAAAGCCGTCCTCACCCGTGTCGCGATGCGGGAAGTCGCCTTGCCACACGTTACACAGGTGCCGGCCGTCCGGAGTCAGCTCATCACCCCAAGGGTACAGCTTCTGTTCGAGTCCTCCACGGGCCGCAAACTCCCACTCGGCTTCAGTCGGTAATCTCTTACCTGCCCAGCGGGCGTACTCGGCTGCGTCATTCCAACTCACATGAATAACTGGTAGATGGCCTCGCCCATCGATGTTGCTGTCAATTCCTTCGGGATGCGCCCAATCGGCTCCCGATACTTTGCACCACCACTCGACACTTGCGACTCGATCCTCCACTTTGTCGGGTGGCACATGAGCTTGGAAAACGAAGGACCATCCGAATCGTTCAGACTCGGTTCGATACCCTGTGGCTTTTACGAACTCACGAAACTGATCGTTCGAAACCGGCCGCGCGTCCATGAAAAAAGGGTCAAGCGTGACCTCACGCACAGGCCCCTCGCCGTCCAGGGGAAAGGCTTCAGGAGAATCAGTTCCCATCAGAAAGCGCCCGCCATCCAACCGGATCATATCTTCCGTGGAGCCGGAAGCTACACGCTCCCGATTCGTGGATAACTTACGGGACAAGTCAAGATCCGCCGCCCGCTGCTTGCTGGGCACGCAGCAGGGAGGCGGAGGAGAGACAATCTTTAAACTCATTGCGCAGCTTTGCCTTGGCGTATTTCAGCCTTGGCGCGGAGTTCGTCCAAATATTCCTCGAGTGCCTTCTGACGTTTCTCTTGCCACACGTGCGCCGTGATTTCGTTCTCTATCTCCTTGAAAGCTCGAATACCTTCTGCCCGTCGCTCGATAACCATCGCGATGTGAAAACCAAAAGGCGACCTGAAGATATCGCTTCGGCTACCCACAGGCAAATTGAAAACGACGTTGTCGAATTCTTCCACCATCTGTCCACGAGGAAACCACCCGAGATCTCCGCCGTTCCCGGCACAATCGGAGTGCCGGTCCGCCGCCTCGCCAAACGGAATCCCGCTCTTCAAATCAGCCATAGCGGACTCGATGCCGACCCGCGCAGTCGCCTCATCGTGCTGCTCGTCGATGTTCTTTACAATGTGCGCAGCGTGAACGAGTTCGGGCGTCATGAAACGGGATTTGTTTCGTTTGTACAGTTCGGCGATGTCCTTGGGCTTCGGCGCAGGCACCGCTGAATGCACGTGGTGGATGAGCCGCTCGATTCGATACTGCGTCTCGATCTGCTCGCGTATGTTGTCGTCGCTGGTACGTGTGCCGCATGACACCTTGCCACCAGCTTGAGTGTTCATCGCCTCCAGACCCTTCTCGATGACCTCGGCAGGTACCGGCTCCGGATCTGCGAATGCAGCCGATTTAAGCAGCATTCGCTCGATGACATTGTCACGCGCCCACTCACGAAGTTGCATCTCGGCTTCAATGGGATCCATCTCGCCGACGGACTCCATGTACTGCGGTCTCATCCGCGCGGCTTCTTCGCGGACTAGCGCGTCGTCAACCAGATCTCCATTCACATACCAAGGCACGAGTATCATTATCTCGTGACCGGCATCTAACATGCCGGTATCCACACGTATGTTCTTCCCTGCGCTGCTCGCGGTCACGGCGATCCTGTGGCAAGATCCCGGTCAAGTCGAAGCCTTTGATATGGCTAGCTCTCGGTTTACGCCCAAGGCGCCTTATACCTTCGTGCGAGAGGACATGGGGGGGACCGGCCCGAAGGTCCGCGTGCGCGATGCGGCCGGCGTCGAATGGCGGGTGAAGGGAGGATATGACGTTAAGCCAGAGACCTTTATTACGAGATTTGTTACCGCGCTCGGCTACTTCGCCGAGACCACTCACTTTCTGGCCGAAGGGCGGATTGAGAATGTACCGGCGCTCAAGCGGGCCTCGGGATTCGTCAAACCGGATGGCGCTTTTACCTGGGCGGCATTTGAGCGGATCGAGCCCGATGCGAAGTTTTCCGGCTCCTGGAGTTGGATCGACAATCCCTTCATAGGCTCGAAGGAGCTGAATGGGTTGAAAGTGTTAGTCATGCTTTTTTCGAACTGGGACAACAAGGACGCCCGCGACGCCAAAAAAGGAAGTAACACCAGTATCCTCGAGTACGCTGACGGCCGCAGTATTTATTTCGTGAACGACTGGGGTCAGTCTTTCGGCGCATGGGGTCGCATGTTTGGGCGCGCTAATTGGCAATGTGAGCCATATCGCGCTCAGACCAGTCAGTTTGTTGTCGGCGTTTCGGAGGGGAAAGTCCGCTTCGGCTACGGCGGCGCTCATACGGATGATTTCAAGAACGATATCGTCATCGAAGATTTGAGGTGGTTGATGCAGTACCTTGGGAAAATAACGGATGCGCAACTGCGCATCGGATTCAAAGTCGCAGGCGCTTCGGCTGAGGAGGAGACGTGCTTTTCCCGCAGCCTCCGGGACCGGATAGAACAGTTGCGACGAATCACGCTACAGTAAGTATCGAACTATGTTTACTTGGATTTGTCAGAAATGCGGATCCGAAGTACCGCCCTCTGAGAACGACTGTCCAAACTGCCGCGCGAAGGCGAACCAGACCGCGACCGCGCAGCCTGCTGAGGCTCCTCCAGTCCAGGCGCCTCCTGCTCAAGCGCAACCTATACAAGCTGCGCCACCGGCGCCTATGCCACCTGTGGCTACCCAGTATATTCCGCCGTCTCCTCCTCCGCCGCCACCGGCCCCGCGATTCGAAGCGCCTCCCTCATTTGCTTCCGCTCCGCCGCCGGTCACCCGCAAATCTTTCTCACCGGCGATGGTGGCTATCGGCTCAGCTTTGGGCATGCTCGCGCTTTTGGCTGTTCTGTACTTATACGTTCTTCCAACGAAAACGGATACGGCTGCCGCGCCCACGGCTGCGCTTGAGACTCCGGAAGCCTCCGGCTCCACCGCTGC
>DASQLD010000700.1:0-11534 GCA_035630195.1 Bryobacteraceae bacterium | reverse complement strand
GCCTGAGTCCACCATGCTTGCTCTCATCGGTCATATGAGTCGCGCGATGCTGGAGAGGTATTCGCACATCAGGATGCAAGCGAAACGGGATGCAGTGGAGTCACTTACAACGGTGCGCGCACGTCAGAATTCGGACGCGATCCCCACAAATCTCCCCACAACACAAAAGTTACAGGTGGTTCAATAATCCTAAATTGTTGAAAGGAATGGTGAGCGCGGAAGGAATCGAACCTTCAACCTACTGATTAAGAGTCAGTTGCTCTGCCAGTTGAGCTACGCGCCCTCTAGGGGAATTGGTTGGAACGAACTAGATGCGGCCGCCGCGGATGTTCTTTACGCGGGACTCGTGCAATTTTCTCGGGTTACGCTTCGGCTTCTTGATGATGAAGGTGCCGCTGCCCACGTACTCGGCTTTGTATAGATCTTCTGGGACAGGCTTCACAGCAACCGGAGCTTTTACAGTCTTCTTGTCACTCATTCGTTCTCTGCCATTCTAGCATGGGCTTAGCCGGATTGGGTTGTCTTTGGCAGCGATTGGGCGGCGATTTGGGCTATATCGAGAAGTTTTGGGCCATTTGGGGCGATTTGGGCTAGCGCATCGCGAAACATCGTGTTGCAGAAGGGGCATGCAGCGCCTACGACCTCGGCTCCGGTGCTGATTAACTGCTCGGCCCTTTCGATGCTAACTCGCTTGCCTTCTTCTTCGCCCAGGAACGCTCTGCCACCGCCGGCGCCGCAGCAGAAGGATCGCTCTTGCGTTCGGTCAGGCTCGATTACCGAGGCGGAGCGTTCGACTACGTCGCGGGGCTCGTCATAGACATCGCGATAACGGCCGAGGTAGCAGGGGTCGTGGAATACGACTTTTGTGCGATCGGCTAAGCCTTCGGGCAGCCCGTTGATGTGCTTGGCGAGAAACTCGCTGTGATGCTCGATCTTTAGTTCGGCTCCGGCTTCGTTCCAATCTTCTGCGATGGTCCGGACGCAATGAGGGCAGATCGAGATCATGCGCGCCGGGTTCACAGTCTTGATCTGCGACAGGTTCTGCTCGGCGAGCTCGGTGAACAGGTAATCGTTTCCTAACCGGCGGACCGGATCACCAGTACAACGTTCCTTTTTGAGCACACCGTAGGTTACGCCCAAGTACCGAAACACCTCGATTAGCGACAGGATGATCTCGCGGCCACGAGGATCGTAGGACCCCATACAGCCCAGCCAGAGGCAGTAATCCTGTGAGCCGTCAAAGATTGGAATGGCGTTCTTTTGGATGAATTTGTCCCGTTCGCTCGGCGCCATTCCGAGGGCGTTTCCGTTGCGCTCCAAGTTAATAAAGAGCTTCCCACCCTGTTCGTCTTCCCACTTGCCGGTATTCACCTGGCCTCGGCGGAGTCCGACGATGATGGGCAGGTGCTCAATGCCGACGGGACATTGGTACTCGCACGCTCCGCAGGATGTGCACTGCCAGAGCATCTTTTCGGGAACGTACTTGTCTACGATAGGCTCGTCTGAGTTCGCACCGTGGTCACGAAGATACTGCCGGACGCCGAGGATGATCTTCTTCGGGTCGAGAAGTTTGCCTGTATTGTTCGCCGGGCAATGCTCGGTGCAACGACCGCACTCAACACACGAGAAGGCTTGCAGCGCAACGATGTCCGTGATGTCTTTGCCTGTGACGATGCCGAAGTCCTCATCGCCTTCGAGCGGAGGAATACGGCTGAAGCTTCCTCTCTTGAGATAGATCGTTACGGGACTCAACAACAAGTGAAGGTGTTTGGTGTGTGGAACGAGCGGCAGAAAGACGAGCAGAACGACCGTATGCAGCCACCAGTTGGTCCAGGCCGCAGGACTGCTCTCCACCAACCAGACATAGTCGGCCAGATAGGTGATCATCAGCAACAGGATGAGCAGGCTGATAAGTCCCGATTCCTTCGAGACAGGTCCGAGCCATTTTGGCTGCACTATGAAGCGCCGCGTCGCAAGGCCGATTATGGAGAGTATGACTGCGATGGCGAAGAGGGCCGCAAGCGCGTAGTACAAGCTGCCGAACAGGCCTTCTCTGTCTAACACGCGCATGCCGAAGCCGGCTGCGAAATGATTGATTGTGACCAGAGCGAACGACAGGAAGCCCCAGAACACGAACGCGTGCGCGATGCCGGGTAGTGGCCTCTCCTTGATGACCTTCGCCTGAAGAAGGACTTCCCACACAAACCGCATGAAACGTTTCGCGTGCGCGTCAGGCAGGATACCCGGATCAGACTTCGAAGCGCGGATGATAGCAACGACCGGGGCAAAGCGACGCAGGAAGAAAAACACCGAAGCAGCAGTCAAAGTCAACAATAGAGCGACTTCCGCTCCTGTCGGTTCGAGCATAAAGTTCTGGACTGAATGTACCATGGATGCTGGAGGATGCCATTGCGATATGTGATCTCAGGGGGCGCCGGTTTTATCGGCTCTCACATGTGTGAGTACCTGCTGAAGCAGGGCCACAGCGTGGTCGTTCTGGATAATCTGGCCACGGGTTCGCAAGACAACATCGAGAGCCTCATCGACGATCCGAGGTTCACGTTCGAACAGGTGGATGTAACCCATCCGGTGACTGTTCGCAGTCCGGTGGATGTTGTCATGCATCTAGCTTCCTTCGCCAGTCCCAAAGAATATCTTGAGCATCCGATCGAAACTCTCGAGTCCGGCTCGAGCGGCACTCGGAACATGTTGGAGCTGGCGCGCGAGCATGGGGCGTCGTTCCTCCTAACAAGCACGTCGGAGTGCTATGGAGATCCGCTGGAACATCCGCAACGGGAAACGTATTGGGGAAACGTTAACCCGGTGGGTATGCGATCGTGCTACGACGAAAGCAAGCGCTTCGCGGAAGCGATCACAATGGCGTACCACAGAACGTACGGCTTACCGACGAACATCGCGAGGATCTTCAATACGTACGGACCGCGCATGCAGTTGAAAGACGGGCGCGTGGTTCCCGCGTTCATCGATCAAGTCTTAAACGATGAACCTATGACCGTCTTCGGAGATGGCTCGCAAACAAGAAGCTTCTGTTATGTTTCGGACTTGGTGAGGGGTTTGGTCCTCTTATCGCAGTCGGACGAACGGTATCCCGTAAATCTGGGGAACCCTCGCGAGATGACTATTCTCGAGTTCGCCGATTGTATTCAAAAAGTCGCTGGATCGTCTGCGAAGATTGATTTCAAGCCACTGCCCGAAGATGATCCGAAGCGCCGCCAGCCGGACATTACCAAAGCGAAGACCATTCTGGGATGGCAGCCGGAAGTGGAACTGGAAGACGGGATTCGAGAGACCCTCGAGTACTTCCGAACGAAGGTGTCTATGACGGTGACGCCCACACTCTAGCGGCCGCAGCGCGGCCAAGCGGTACGGATGACCCGTTGATGCGCAGCGTGATCGTGTCGTCGTAATTCCGAGCGATTAATTCTACTTCCGCTCCGGGCCGAACCCCAAGTTCGTGCAGGTATTCGAGAAGCTTGCGATCGCGCTCGAATACGCTTCGGACAGTGACGACGATCGCCGGATCGAACTCGTCGAGAAGACGCCAGCCCCTGGCGCGACGGTGCTCCGGCGTATCGAACGTCACTCGATTGCCGTGAGGACATTCCTCGTCTTCGGCGCCAAGCTTTTCCTGCAACCGCCTCTCGAATTCCTCGGAGACCGCGTGTTCGAGTTGCTCGGCTTCATCGTGGACTTTGTACCATTCCATCCCGAAGATCTCGGCGAGCATACGCTCAATCAGGTGGTGACGGTTGAGAACGCGGTTGGCGATTTCCCTTCCCTCGGCGGTCAAGGTGATCTCCCCCTGGTCGGCCACATGAATAAGATCGTCGCGTTTGAGGCGTTTGATGGCGGCTGTAACAGCGGGTGGAGAGACGTTCAACCAGCGAGCCAAGCTGGCGGCGATCACCGATTCTCCTTCGGACTGTGCTTCAGCGATCGCCTTCAGGTAGTTTTCTTTGGAGATGGTGATGTTCACCACTTCCGATTCTAACAACGTACGTACGAACTACACGGCGACTCGAAACTATTCATCCTTCTCGATTTTTCGCATCATGCGCATCTGCGGAGCCTCGACTGACGTTATCGCGTAATCGGCCGGGACCTGGAAAAGCGAAGGATGCGGGTCACCACGTTTGATGTTGGTGAGTTTGTATGTTGTTTCTCCCATCCGGGGATCGGAGTGCTTACTCAAGACAACGGTCTGAAGCTCGGGCGAATACCAGCGCTCATTAACAATGTTGATATCACGCTCGTTGCCGATCTCTCCGGCAGGGATTGTCATGGTTGAGCGCGTGCCTTCGACCTGAATACCGTCGATCGCCTGCTTGCCGAGCGACTCGGTCTTCGGTGGTTGCGTTTCCTTGTCGAGCATGCGAATGCCAGGGCTGCCGGACTCGACGCTCAATATGGCCCCGGAAATAGGCGCTGTTGTTACAGTGTCCACTCTTCCGCGACGCACTTTTATCGATTCTCCTGCTTCGCCACCGATCGGCCCGGCCACAGCGGAGGCGGCGAACGAGATCATACCGGGATTGCCGGTCATCTTCCGAGCCGTCTTCTGCTTCGAATCGAGATGATAGTTTACGCCGGCAACCGGATCGTTTATCCAAATCATCACCGGAGCGTCGCCGGAGGTGGCCCACGGACCGATGGCGGGCATTGTCATGTCCCTTCTGGTACGTCCTTCCGAATCGCGATACATGGCAGCCGTCGACTTGTTCGAGATGCGATTGCCGTCGTTCAACATCTGTGAAGTTTCGGTGACGGCTTCGGCAGAGTAAGGGGCATTCTTCACCACCTTGCCGGCGATGCCGGCTTCGGCGGAGACGAACTGGACCATTGCTGGACCGACGTGTGCTGAACCGACGTGCGCCGGCGCGGCGTGGGTTCCGGCCATTGGAGGACCGCCCTCGGGTCCAACCGCTCCCTCTGGTCCAACAGCTATGGTGTGCCGTTCGAAGAGAACGTCTTCTTTCCCTGGCGACGCAAGTTTGATGACGTCATGTTCGACCCTTTGCGCTTCTTTTGGCGGCTGCTGGGCCGCGGCTACGCCGGCAAACAGCGCGGCTCCGGCAAATATCGAAATGATTGCTCTCATTGTTTCCTCACCTTCTAGAATTCAGCCCTGAACTCGATACCAGACGGATCGCGCGCGCAACTCCATCGTCGCCGACGAACAGGTCTGCTTCGACACGATCGAACATAACGGGTAAGCCCAGGCTTCGCACGGAAGCGCCGGGCATGTTCACGCGAACCACACGGCCACTGTCATAGTCGGCGAGGGCCGGTGTGTACGGAATCTCGATAAACTCCTGGACTTGCTGCGGTGGACGCTGAGCGGGCGGGCGCCGCACGCGCGGCTGCGGTTTCGCAATAGCTGCCGGAGCCTCCGCTTTTGCCGGAACATGATGGTTGGAACGCAGGTCAACGTGGTCAACGGCGGGCGGAGTTTGGGCGATGATCGGTTGCGGCGCGGTCGTCAGGACCATTTCTGGTCGCGACCGTTCTGGCTGTGAAAGACTCCCAGCGGCGATCAGCAGGGACGCGGCGATGGCGGCCGGAACCCAGATACGACGACGTCTGCGAGACGAATGATGCGCGCGATATGACGCCAGTAACTTCGCTTCGATGCTTTCCGGCGCCACCCTGACGGCTGCATCGTCGCGAAGACGCCGAAGGGCGTTCTGAATAGTCTCTGTCATGCAAAACACCTCAATGAATCATGGCCCTGAGCGCCTGGACCCGAGAGTTTCTGAACCAACAGCGCCCGACCACGAGAAATTCGAGAACGGACCGTGCCCACGGCGACTCCAAGTGACTCGGCTGCTTCGGCGTATGTCATTTCTTCGAGATCGCACAGGACAAGCGCTTCACGATAGACGGCGGGTAACTCCAGCACGGCCTGACGCACGTTCTCCACGGCCTCGGCCCGCGTCAAGTTTGCGAGGACATCGGGAGCATGGGCCGGAGCAGTTTCCGCGGCGTCATCCTCCAATCCTATGTAAATGCGATTTCTCTGAAGGGCTTTCAAAACGAAGTTTCTCGCGATACCCATGAGGAAGGCGTTTGCCGAACCACGCGTTTCATCGAAGCGGTTCCCTTCTCGGATTAACCATAGGAACACGTCCTGCGTTACTTCCTCCGCGATTGCAGCGCTGCCGCTCATGTGCAGGGCAAAGCGGTAGACACCGGCGTGCCGGCGGCGATAGAAAGCGGTAAAGGCTTCTTCGTCGCCGGCGGCCGACTTGCACAACAGCGTTTCATCACTGATTTGGGTGTGATCCGTCATGTTGCGCTCATTCAGGGGCTGTACTGTGCATTCCCTGTTGAGCGCCGAAAAGTTCCCGAGTTCCCGGATCACTATCATTTTCCGTTGACTCTATCGTCTCTCGTCACGCACGGAGTTGCAGGTTGTGTGTAGGGAGGGCGCTGCGCTCACCGGGTAACGGCATCATCATGGCCGCATCGAGCCGGCGCTTGAGGAAGGCGTCGCTGGGTTCGTTTTGTAATTCCTCTTCTTCGTCCATTCTGCGGTCTTCCTGAATGAGTTGAAGTTCTTTCCAGGCCTTCTCAAAAGCTCGGCGGAGCTGGGAGGCATGGCGTACAAGCATGCGGTAGGATTTCGATTCAGCGACTTCAGCGTAGGCGACGTCGAGCGCGTCAGGTGTACCGGCTTCTTCGTGTTGTTTGATGGCTTTCTTGAAGAGCGCTGCTTCCATGGATTCGATGCGGCGGAGGCGCCAGCGGGCGGCGGCCATTTCCTGGACGAGCTCGCTTTCAAGATCGTCGGCGGGCTTGAAGCGGTTGATCAGCGAGGCTTCAAGTTTGTCGTAGGCTTCCTGGGATTCGTGTGGAAGGACCACGCGGCTACTGGTTAGGCCGTGCTTCAAGCTGTTCTGTGCGGATATGGCTTTTCCTTCGGCGGTAATGGGTCCGTTCGATTTGGCTCCGTTGGCTCGTGCTGTGGCAGCTTGCGACATGGTTGTCTCCTGGTTTTAGCTTGACACGCGTGGGGATGGATCTTGCCGGATTCTTAGGGAATTTTGTTGTAAATAAACGTAAATATAAATTCTCAAGACGCGTGGACGCATTTCGGAGGTGGGTTCAAATTAGCGCTATTCCACCCAGGGTAGGAGGTGCGGTTGTGCGACAAGTGACTTGTGTGCATTGAGGACTATCTTCATATTGAGGCTGCCTGTATATGCCGCGCTGGCGTAGGGTCCCTTAGCTTGGAACGGAATGGTGTCTATCAAGGAACGACTGTGTCGCGGTATCCGTGGCCCTGGATGTAGTCACTATCTGCAAGGGAGAAGATCTGCGGCGAAGTTTTGATAGGAACCCTCAATACGGTACGAGTATTCCGCTGAGATTGGACTCGCCGGCATTTTACATTAACGGCACTGGTGGCGAATGGGAATCGCTTCGTCCGGTCTCGGTGAACATGCTGGTCTGGACCCGATAGTCGCGGGTCCAGAAAGAGCACTGGGTGGCCAGGCCCCCAAAAATCGGCAGGTGCTACCAAGTTGTTTGTGCACACATACCGCCGTGAATCGAGGCTACCCCGTATCAGGCCAGTTCCTGGCGCCATGAATTACACGAAGCGCTTTTGTAGATCTTGCGGCCATACGATTGGCGAGATCCAGGTTACGTTCGCGTTCAATCCAAATCGAGATCTGCTGTACGTCCGAGACGGCTTCCTCCGTCCATCGGAGCCGCATCAAGACCGCTCGCGCGCTTCCTGCTGTTGGAGCCACGTCAAAACCTGTTCGTTTTCGATGAAACGACCGGCATCAGCCGACGAGATACCCTGGTCTACTGCTTCGACAAACGACGTTCCTGTTCGAGTCCCCTAGCTTAACTAGGGCGTCGGCCGCGAGTTGCCCGGCAGGACGACCAACCTTGTTCTGTACTGGGCAGTAGAATCGAGTCGTACATTGATTCTGCGAATCAGGACTATGAACACGTAATTGAGTCGTGAAGCCATGCCCTTAGTGCCGCCGACGGCGAAGTGTTGAGATCGTTCCGCATCCCACCGTTTGGCGCAATATTTCCGAATGTCTCGCTATTAGCGATAGAATCGCTCATTAAATCGTACGAAGCTCTGGAGGATTTTTTTCCTATGTCGGACCCCGTCCAAATTATCCCCGCTGATCAGGAAACTGCGGCGCCGGAACCCGGTGTTGGCCTTTGCCTCTCTGGTGGCGGTTACCGCGCCATGGTGTTTCATGCCGGAGTGCTTTGGCGTTTGTATGAGACCGGTCTTCTAAAAACCTCGAATCGAATCTCGAGCGTCTCGGGCGGATCGATTACATCCGCTGTGCTCGCGCTGAAGTGGAAGCACCTGAGCTTCGACGCGGCGCGCATCCAATCGGACTTCGTTCCGCACGTCATCAATCCGATCCGATCGCTGGCGAGCGAGACGATCGATGCGGAAGCGATCTTGCTGGGTGTCGCGTTACCGGGACGAATTAGCGACCGTGTCGCAGGGGCTTATGAGGAGCATCTGTTTGGAAAGGCAACGCTGCAGGATCTGCCTGATGAGCCGAGATTCGTCATCAACGCTACAAACGTACAGTCCGGCGCGCTCTGGCGTTTCATGAAGCCCTATATGCGGGATTACCGCGTGGGAAGTGTGCCTAACCCCAAAGTTTCGCTTGCGCAGGCAGTGGCTGCTTCTTCGGCATTTCCTCCGGTGCTTTCTCCGATGGAGCTGCGCTTAGACCCTAACGACTTTACTCCGAATTCCGGCCTGGATCTGCAGCGGAAACCTTTCACTAGTAAGGTGGTGCTGAGCGATGGAGGCGTTTACGACAATCTAGGTCTCGAGACTGTGTGGAAACGCTATCAGACTGTTCTGGTAAGCGACGGCGGCGGGAAGCTATCGGCTGAAGAAGAGCCGAAGAGCGATTGGGCGCGCCACTCGTTTCGCGTGTTGAATCTCATAGACAATCAGGTGCGCTCGCTTCGCAAGCGGCAGGTGATTGAATCGTTCCAGTCTGAAGCGCGCAAGGGAGCGTACTGGGGAATTCGCACGGACATTCGAGATTATGGGTTGACGAATGCGCTCGATTGCCCGCTCGAGCGAACGACCGAGTTGGCGGAAACGCCTACGCGGCTTAAGCGCCTGGATGATGGTCTGCAGGAGCGGCTGATTAATTGGGGCTATGCGGTTTGCGACGCGGCCATTCGCTGTCACTACGATAAAACGCTGCCGGCGCCGTCCGGTTTTCCGTATCCTTCCGCGAAGGTTTAGGCGATGGCAATCGAGGTACCGCGCGCGCTAGTCGAGTTCATCCTACTGGGACCGGAGGACGATCGCCGGCAGTTGCAGGATTCGCCCATTCTCGGCGATGTGTGGGTTGAGTTCGCGAAGAGGCCGGGCGACAGGTTGGAGTTGCTGATCACACCCTACAAAGATCAGCCGGCCGGGAGGGTCGCAACGATCGTCGCAGATCGTATTACGAGCGAAGGCGCCAATGTCGCTTATCTTCAGGGCATTATCGCTGCGAGCCTTACGTTTGACGAGGTTCTGCTTCACATCGTGCCGATGACTCGCTGGTGGGCCGAAAAGCGAATCTCAAGCGCCATGCAGGCTTATCTGGCGGATGCCAAACCTCTCGAAGACGATATCAATGGCGTTCTGCATTTTGCAAAGCAGTGGTTTACGAAGAAAAGCGATAAATCGATTCAGGATCTGGAAGCGCATAAGCGATACGCCACACTTGCCGGGCTAATTCTTTGGGCACAGGATCAGGATTCAGCGAAATGGGCTAAAGAGGCTCCTTCCGATGCTGAGGGATCTACCTCGGCTTCGAATATCGAAGCGATGAAGATTCTCAACAAGAAAGTTGCGGCAGACGTTGTGGCCGAGCTTGCGACAGTGTTTGAGACGGCGAAGTTTGAGCCGGAACAGCAGTCGCTCATCTGGCACGTCTCGATGAACCGGATGGCGACACCGGCGCTCACAAAATCGATTCCGGCGGTTAAGGCTGACGCAGCTCGCACACTGTTCCAAGTTAATTGCAGCGAAATTGTATGGGCGGTCATCGACTCCGGAATCGATGCGACTCATCCGGCCTTCCTCGATAAGGAGGGCAATCAAGTCCGTGTGAAACGAAGCTTCGACTTCACGAAGATCCGTAGTATTGTCAGCCTGGACAATGTAAAGGCCACGGTCGCGAAGAAACGCATAGGCGATTTGATAAAGGGTCAGTCCTTGAGAAACCCACCAGACGCGAAGGTTGCCGAGGAGCAGCTTCAAGAACTGGCGAAGGGCGCGCGGCGAGGACGGCCTATCGATTGGGAGTTGGTAGAACGCCTCGTCGAGATTAAGCCTGAAGCAGCTCCGCCAAGCAATCATGGAACTCACGTAGCAGGAATTCTGGGCGCCGATGGCGATGCGGCGCGGAAGACTGCGAAAGAAAATGCCGAGGCCGACACCGGCGATTGGGCTAGCGGCATGTGCCCGGACATTACGATTTACGACTTCCGTGTCCTTGCCCCGACGCTGCAAGAGACTGAGTTTGCAATCATCGCGGCGCTGCAGTATATACGGCACGTTAATGAACGGAACAGCTTTATCACCATTCACGGCGCGAACCTGAGCCTTTCGATCCGCCATGACGTTCGCAACTACGCCTGCGGCCGCACGCCTATTTGCAATGAATGCGAACGACTGGTGAACAGCGGAGTGGTAGTGGTGGCTGCGGCGGGTAACCGAGGCTACCAGAATTTCGAAACCAAGGACGGCTTGTACGAGAGCTACGCCGCGTTCAGTGTGACCGATCCCGGTAACGCGGATGGCGTGATCACGGTGGGCGCGACGCACCGGTTCTGGCCGCACACGTATGGTGTGAGTTTCTTTTCGAGTCGGGGACCGACGGGCGACGGAAGGCTGAAGCCCGACCTGGTAGCTCCCGGGGAACGCATTCGCGCGCCGCTCCCTCGGAACGAATGGGGCGATCTGGACGGGACAAGCATGGCCGCGCCGCATGTGAGCGGAGCAGCGGCGATGTTGATGGCCCGGTACTCGGAGCTGATCGGTCAGCCGCGCCGGATAAAGCAGATTTTGTGCGAGAGCGCGACCGATCTGGGCCGTGAACGAAGTTTTCAGGGCCACGGCATGTTGGATGTGCTGAGGGCCTTCCAGAGTATTTGACAGCGGGAGGACATCATGATTTTCAGCTTGGATGTGCGCCGCGCACGAAAAGGCGACTGCCTGTTACTTCACTTCGGCTCGGAAGCCGAGCCGGGTCTCGTGATGATCGATGGAGGGCCGGGGAACGTCTACAAGCCTCATCTGCGGCCGCGTCTTCTCGAGATCAAGAAAGCGCGCGGGCTGGAGAAGAACGATTCGCTGCCGGTGAATTTATTGATGGTCAGTCACGTCGATGACGACCATATCCGCGGCATTCTCGATCTGACCGGCGAGATGACTGCGTCGGTTCAAGCTCCACTGCTGCGGGTCCTGAACTTCTGGCACAACAGCTTCGATGACATTATTGGCAACGATC